>JAIXLE010000101.1 GCA_026931725.1 Bacteroidales bacterium | reverse complement strand
ATCGTGGACTGACCGACGATGACATCAAAGCCCGATTGTCGAGATGGACGCGCCGCGAACTGGATCGAGTATTGACCCGTGTGGGATCCGGCGGGGAGGAAGTCCGACCCATCGCCGTCACGCAGAAGCTAGTAGGAAACATTCAACAAGCCGCTATGTCGGAATGTTGCGTACCTTCCACAACCGAGATGCCGATCTGGATTGACTGTGCCGGGCCGTGTCCCCGAAACGTGGTCCCTGTGCAGAATGGGTTGCTGGATGTCGTTTCCGGGGAACTGCATCCGCATACCCCGGCATTCTTCTCGCCTACGGTTGTTCCCTACGCCTACGATCCCTCGGCACCCGAACCGCGGGAATGGCTCCGGTTCCTGGATTCTGTGTTCCACGATGATCGGGAATCGATCATCACTCTGCAAGAATGGTTCGGCTACCTGCTGACCGCTGACACTTCCCAGCAGAAAATCTTGCTAATGATCGGTCCCAAGCGGAGCGGGAAAGGAACCATTCTCCGGGTGCTTACCGCGATGGTGGGGAAAGGCAACGTAGTATCCCCGTCGTTCGGCAGTCTAGCGTGGGTACACGGGTTGCAAGAGTTCCCCGGGAAAACCATTGCCACAATCAGCGATGCCAGACTGGACAGCCGGAAGGATGGATCAACAGCCGTGGAACGGTTGCTGTCCATCTCCGGGGAAGACACCGTAACTGTAAACCCCAAGAACCGCGCCCTTTTTTCCGCTCGACTTCTCACCCGGTTTGTCATCGCCACCAACGAACTCCCGCGATTCGGGGACGCATCCGGGGCCTTGCCGGGCCGGTTCATCATTTTGCGGTTCCTGTATTCGTACTACGGGAGGGAAGATCACGGATTGGAAAACCGACTGATAGCCGAGCTACCCGGCATCCTGAATTGGTCGATTGCGGGCTTGCAGCGACTCCGGGAACGTGGCCGATTCCGGCAACCGGCATCATCACAGGAACTGATGCAAACTCTGGAAGAACTGGCCTCACCCGTGAGTACGTTCATCGCGGATCGGGGCTTTGTCCACCGGGCCGCCACCGTACCCATCAACGATCTGTACCAAGCGTACCGGCTCTGGTGCGAAGACAATGGGCATATGCCGGGCTCTAAGCAAGTGTTTGGCCGCAACCTACAGGCCGTGCTCCCCCAAGTCCAAATCCGCAGAATCGGCAAGGCATCAGACCGTCACCGAGTTTACCAAGGTATCCGACTTCGTCGGTACGATGACCCGGAAACCCCGGAAACAGACGATCCCGGCGGCAAACCGGGTGTATTCCCGCCCGATGTCCGCGATGATGTCCGCGATCAAAAACCCATCGCGGACATGAGAAACCAGCAAACATCGGCAGGCATCAGCAAGGATCGGAAAATGTCCGCGATGTCCGCGATGTCCGCGATGAAACCCGAAAACTCTTTTATGGGAAAAGAAAAAACACAAGAACCGCCCGGTGATCTCCGGCAAACGACACTCCCCGGATGCGTGGATTTAGACTCCATCCGCAACCTCATGCACTAACAATTGTTATAGTTTTACCATTCATCCGATTCCCAGCCAGAGCGGGAATCGGTACTCTCTCACTCGATCACACTCACCGGAGTAACGACTATGGCAACGCTCTCAACCCGACCCAATGGCACACGGTCGATTCAATTCCATGACACGGATCGGAAACGTCGAACGCTCTATCTCGGGGAGTGTAACAAGAAAGCTGCTGAGAGCATCCGTCAGCATGTGGAAGCTCTGATAAACGCTCGCATCACCGGAACACCCGTGGAACGCACAACCGCCGTTTGGCTCGCCACCATCGGCGACGAGCTGAAAGACAAACTGGCGAGAGTCGGACTGATCGACACTCCGAAGCGAGCTGTATTGGGTGAGTTCCTGAAAGGCTATGTGTTGAACCGGAAGGATGTGAAATCGGCCACATTGGAAGTCTGGCAACAACCGTGCCGTAACCTGGTGGAGTTCTTCGGGGGTGACAAGCCCATCACCGGCATCACAGCCGGGGATGCGGAACAGTTCGCACAATGGCTGAGAACGCAAGAGCTCGCCAATGCTACCATTGCGAAGCGTCTGGCATTCGCCAGGACGTTCTTTCACACGGCACGGAAACACAAGCTCATCAGTGAAAACCCGTTCTCCGAAGTGAAAATACCTTCCGCCGATGTGAAAGCCCGACAGAGGTTTATCAGTCTGGATGCGTTCCAACGCCTCATCAATGTCGCTCAACCCGCCTGGCAAACCATCATCGCGTTATCCCGACTTGGTGGCTTGCGTTGTCCCTCAGAGGTGCTTTCCCTCGAATGGCGACATATCGACTGGGAACGGGAACGCATTACCGTACCTTCCCCGAAAACCGACCGCTACGAAGGGAAGGAAAGTCGAGAGATGCCGTTGTACCCGGAGTTACGCCCATTCCTGGAAGCTGCGTTTGAGTTGGCCGAACCGGGTGAGGTGTACGTTGTCGGTGGGAAAACCGGGGATACCTTCCGTAAAGCTGCCATGAAAACACCCGGAAAGTGGATGGGTGCCAACTTGCGTACAACCATGCTCAAGATCATCCATCGCGCAGGGTTAGAACCGTGGCCGAAACTGTTTCACAATCTCCGATCCAGCCGAGAAACGGAATTACTCAAGGGAAACCCATTACATGCTGTGGCCGCTTGGATGGGTCATGATGTGCAAGTCTGCCTGAAGCATTACGCACAGGTAACAGACGAGCATTTCCAGGCAGCCACAAGCGCTGCAAGCTGTTCCTCGATCTCCACCCGGAATGGTGCGGGAAACCCTACGATTCCTAGTGAAACCGACCCATTGCAGAGCGCTGCAAAATGCGCTGCAAACACCCCCGAAAACGCGATGCAAAATGCGATGCAGCAAGAGACGGTAAGCGTCGGTAGGAGTCAGCAAGAATCGTCGCAAATGCAACAAGGATCGGCACTTATTGCCGATCCTTGCGAATGTTTGCTGGAATGTGCGCATGGGGGAAATCGGAGGGTGAGGGATTCGAACCCCCGGAACTCTTACGAGTTCAGCGGTTTTCAAGACCGCCGCAATCGACCACTCTGCCAACCCTCCGGCTCGATGCCCCATCAGTATACCGCCGGACTTCGTTTTTGGCATCGCCAATGTCGGGCTATTTAAGCAAACACTGGGAATTCATACAGATTACACTCCAGGCTCCCGTTGAAAAACGGTGTCGTACGCGAACGCTTCAGCCGAATCTGGCGGGCGAGCCGGGGGTTTGCGGTGAACACCGCCAACCGCCAACCGGGCCAGTAAGCCCGTGCCGTTTCCCCAATCGCCCGATACAGCGGCACCAACTCCTCTTCCTCACCGAGACGCTCACCATACGGCGGATTCACCACGATCCAGCCGGGCGGTCCCTCGGGCGGGCGGGCATCTTTCAAGTCCATCCGATCGAACCGGAGCAGATGGCCCACCCCGGCTAGTTTCGCATTCTCACGGGCGAACGCGACGGCATCGCGCCGCACATCGGAACCCAGGATCGGCGCGGGCAACTTCGGCAGTACGCCGCGTCGGGCTTCCTCACGCACCGCGGACCAGAGCCCTGCATCGAAATCCGGCCAGCCGGAGAAGCCGAACCATTTGCGGGTCAACCCCGGTGGCCGATTTAACGCCAGCCAGGAACCTTCCACGGTGAACGTCCCGGAACCGCACATGAAATCCACCAGCGGCACCGTGCCATCATAGCCCAGATGCAGCAGCAACCCAGCGGCCAGTGCCTCGTTGAGCGGGGCACGGGTCTGGATCGGCCGGTAGCCACGCTTGTGCAGCGAATCCCAGCAGGCATCCAAACTGAGTACGGCCTGATCCCGGTGAATGTGCAGGTTCAACCCCAACGCGGGCCGGTCCACATCCACGCTCGGTCGACGGCCCGTTTTGTCCCGGAACTGGTCGCAAATCGCATCTTTCACTCGGCGAGCGGCGTACTGCGAATGCGTGATCCGCGAATCGCGGACATTGCAATCGACAGCCAGTGTCCGATCTGGGTTCGTGTATTCGGCCCAATCGAGACTCCGCACCGCGTCGTAGAGTTCATCCGGTGAACCGACCTCCACTTCCAGTATGGGTCTGAGAATGCGGACAGCCGTGCGGAGCCAGAGGTTCGCGCGGTACACGGTGACGGCATCGCCGGTGAAACGGACACCGCCCCGGCCTGGGGTAATGTCGGTCGCGTCGATGCGGGTGAGTTCGGCAGCCAGGACCGTTTCGAGGCCACGGGCACAGGTGGCAAAATACGGAGTCAGGGGATCAACCTTTCGGAAAAGCCAAGAAGAGGAGAGCCACCACGCCGGCGATCCCGAACAGGATCGTCATTTTGATGAGCTTTTCCACGAACCAGACGCTCAATCCTTCTCGCATGGGAATGCCCATCATCCACGAATGAATGACCGAACACAGCACCATATGGAGGGGCAAAGCGAGAATGAACTCGATGACCCCCGCTTCCCAG
>JAIXLE010000130.1:4039-4638 GCA_026931725.1 Bacteroidales bacterium | reverse complement strand
GATTCAAGACCCGGTCGATCCCGGAGCCGATTTCCCGGATGCGGCCCCCGAACCGGCCCTGTTCTCGAAACGCCCTGGCCGTCATCGTTTCGTCATCGGCTTGGGAAACGATGAAATCGGCTACCTGATCCCGAAGCGTCAATGGGACGAACAACCGCCCTACTGCTACGGTTTGAAGAAATCCCAGTACGGTGAGATCAACAGTGTCGGCCCCGATGCCGCCCGCATCGTCTGTGAGACATTCCGTAAACTGACCGAAAGTCCGTGAGGCTTCGTGGGAACGCGGAAACGGGACGGTGTTGTTGCGGTTGCCGAGAAGGCGGTTGGCTATTTACGATGACAATGCCGACTCTTCCGCTCGACCGAGGTGCGCCGATGACTGTTCGTTTCGATTATTCCGTACTCGAAACCGCTGCGAAAGTGCCGGGAAAACCCCGACACAAGACCCGGCCAGTGCGTGTGGGGAACCTGGTATTCGGCGCGGATAACCCGGTTTGGGTGCAGTCGATGACCACCACGGATACCTTCGATGTCGAAGGGACCGTGGCCCAAATTCATCGGCTGGAAGAAGCCGGTTGCGAACTCGTCCGCGTGACCGT
>JAIXLE010000130.1:0-4029 GCA_026931725.1 Bacteroidales bacterium | reverse complement strand
TGACCGTGCCGAAACCAGAAGATGCTGGGGCACTTTCACGGATTCGGGAACAGATCCAGATTCCGCTCATCTGCGACATTCATTTTGACTACAAGATGGCACTTGCGACCCTCGATCACCCCATCGACAAGATTCGGATTAACCCTGGAAACATCGGCGGCCCCGAGCGGTTCCGACAGGTTGTGCGGAAGGCGAAAGAACGCGGCATCCCCATGCGGATCGGCGTGAATGCGGGGTCGCTAGAAAAGGAACTGATCGACAAGTACGGTTTCCCCTGCCCGCCCGCGATCGTCGAATCGGCTTTGCGTTCGATCGAGATCGCGGAAGCGGAAGGGTATGACCAGATTGTCGTCTCCTTGAAATCGTCCGATGTTCTGGTCGCGGTAGAGTCGTACCGTTTGTTCGCCCAGCTGGCCGACTATCCGACACATATCGGCATCACGGAAGCGGGCAAGCCACCGTATGCCGTCACGAAATCCGCGGCGGGACTGTCGCCGATTCTCCTGGATGGGATCGGTGACACGGTGCGGATCTCGCTGCTGGGTGATCCGGTTCCCGAAATCGCGGCGGCATTCGACATCCTGCAAGCCACGCAACGTCGCGTCCGCCGCCCGGAACTGATCGCCTGCCCCACTTGCGGCCGACTGGCCATCGACCTGGAAGCGATCATCGCGGAACTGGAGCAACGGCTCGCGGGTCGCCGACTGCCGGTGAAAATCAGCGTGCTGGGTTGCGTGGTCAACGGACCCGGAGAAGCCCGCGAAGCGGACATCGGCATCGCGGCGGGCAACGGCAAAGGAATGATCTTCCGCAATGGCGAGATCGTCCGACGCGTGGACGAAAAAGACATTGTGGATGCGCTGATGGCGGAAGTCGCCGACTGGGAAGCCACCAACGCTCACAAGATCGCCGCTACTCAGCCAATGGCACAGGGTGTCGAAGGCATCGGCCGCCGCAAACTCCCACTGGTGATGGGATAAGCAGGCCAATGCTTCGCGTTCCTCGGTTGGCGGACCGGCTTGTCCACATGGGTACGAGCTTATCGTTTCCCGCCGGATTTCTCACGTTCGGCGAGAGAGGAATAGTATTGCCGGAGGAGATCGCCGTACTTGGAAACGAACTGTTCCCGGTAATACTGCGTCATCTTTTGCCGCATCTGCTCGGGAAGGTGGCCCCAGACTTGCTTGGTGTAGGGATCGTCCAACGGCGGGGCGGGTGTCGCGGATGCTTTCCCTCGGGTTCCCGAACCGCTGGGCGTTTGCGGCCCCTGCGCGACAGGAGTGGGCGAACCCGCATCGGGCATCGGTTGTCGCGGCATCGGTTTCGGCTTCGGATTTTGCGCGGCCAACTGTTGTGAGCCCATCGGCTTTCGCTCCCCTTCCCCCGGCTTCTGATGTGCTTGTTTCTGCTGATCGCGGTTCCGCCAGCCGGTCTTTTGAGATGGAGTTGGCCCACCGGCTTGCGCGTTCTTGTCGGCCTGCGGCTGCGAGGATGAACCGGAGGAAGAAGAACGCGATTCTGACCGCGTTTGTGGGTTGGCTGGATTGCCAGATGGATTGTCAGAGCGAGGAGCGTTGCGGCCCTTCGGTGGCGAGGATGGGCTTTCCCCGTTGTTCGACTTTCCGCCGGTGGGGTCGCTATTCCCCATCGGTGGCGGCATTCCTGCGGAACCTCCTCCCCCACCACCGCCTGAAGGTGGCGGGTTGTCGGCGAGTTGGAGGAGTTTGTCGATGTCTTTGAGGATGGCATCCTGCGTGCGGCGGGTCTGGTCGCCAGGGTCGGCGGCGGCGAGACGTTCACCAGCGGAATGCGTGTTGCGCGTAATGCGGTCGGCCAAACTGGCGGGGTCGTCCGGGGGCATCTCGGTGGAGTCCATCGGTTGCGGAGCCGGTGGATTCAAAAAGCCGATCGGAAGGCGTGGAATCGGTGGAACGATCGCGGCATGGGCCACGATTGGCGAGAAGGTTCCGACAATGAGCGTCAAGATCATGCAGCGGATCATGGAACCTCCGGCGCGGTTGGGAACGCTTCGGCCAACTGATCGAACAGTTCCGCGATGGTGCGTTGCATCTGTTCGATTTCTTGCAATTCGAGCCGATCATCGTCCGTGAGTTGCTTCGGGTCGGGGTGCGTTTGTGCAAAGATGGCCGTGCGGGCATTGACCTCGGCCTGCACGGCTCGCAGTGCCTTCAACTGCGCCAGTGCCTGGGCGGTATTACGCGGTGACGATTGTGGTTGTGCCTCAGCCGGTTTCTGATCCGGGACGGGGGGTTCCGCGGTTGACGGTTGATCCGTAGCGGTTTTTTTCGGTTTGGGGGGTGTGGTTGCAGTTAGGATCTGGTCGAGTCGCCGCAGGGCCGTTTCCATCGGCCGGCGGACGCGAGACGCGGATGCGGCCTCCAATTCTGCATCGAAGGGTGCGTCCGGGTCAGCGGTGAGCAGGTCTTCCCGGCGTTCCGCGGCGAGGTCGGCGGCTCGGTCCATGGCAGTCGCGGCCTGTTCTGCCAACCGGGAGAAAACCGGCACTTTGGTGAGTTTGGCCGTGACAAACGGTCGGAGTTCTTCGGCGAGTGCCCGTTCGCGGTCTTCCAGGTCGGCCAGACTGGCAATCAGGGGACGATCCCAGCGTTTGGCCATGTCCGCGGCCTGTTGCAGGCGGTCGGCTTCCGTGAGGGCGGCTTGCTGGCGGTCCCGGAAACTCTTCAATTCATTTGTGAGTTGTTCCTGTTTCTCGCGTGCCAGATTGTTCTCTGTTTGTTGCTGTTGTTCTTCCAGTCTGTCGAGAGCTTCGTCGAGTCGATCGAGTGTCGATTCCTGCTCCCCGCTGGGTGGCATTCCTTGCTTCATCTGCTCACGGGCGGCTTCCATCGCTTCAGTGGCTCGGCGCACGGCTTCGGCGGCGGGTTCCGATTGGTCACGGCTAAGTTGCTCCGCGATGATTTCCGCTTTTTGGCGCAACCGTTCCTGCTCGCGGGCGAGTTTCTCCAAGGTGGCGGCTCGTTCTTGGGGATCGGGGATCGCGGCCGCTTCTCGGGCTTTTTTGCGGAGTTCGTCTTGAGCTTCACCGAGTTGTTGAAGGGTGTCCGCTGTGGTGTCGCGTTTTTTCTGTAACTCACCCTCCGCGGGGCCGGGTTGTTCCGCGAGGCCATTGGTCAGTTTCTGGAGACGCTCAGCCGCTTGGGCACGGGCGGTGGCGGCACGGTCGGGTTGATTCTTGCGAAGCGAGTCCGCCGCATCTCGCAGATCACGCGGGAGCGCCTGACCACCGGCCTCATCCAGCGCACGACGGAGGGCATCGGCTTCCTGGGCGGCGTGGTGGGCGGCCTGACGCAGTTTCTCGGCCGCGGCACGGAGAACCTCGGCTTGGAGGCGTTTGTCGGCGGCGGTTTCCGATTGGGGGGCGGCCTGAGCGGCTTCGGTGAGTTGTTCCTCGGCCCGGCGGTCCTGAGTTTCTGCCTCAGCGCGTCGGTCTGCGGCTTTGCGGTCCTTCTCGGCTGCGAGTCGAGCGGCTTTGCTGACCAGTCCGCCCGCACGATCCGCGAGTTGCTCGAAACGATCCGCGACCGCGTTTTGTGCGGCTTTCTGCGCAGGAGTGGCATCCGTTGTACCGGCAGGAAGACGTGCCCGATCGGCGGCTTGCCCGGCTTGCGTGAGTTCATCCTGAATGGCTCGGGCTTCTCCGCGGATTTCCCCGGCTCCGGCCCATTGCTCCAACCGTTCGAGAAGGCCATCCAAGGCCGCTTCGGCAGCCCGTTGCTGCTGGGCACCTTCTCGTAGCCGTTCACCCAGTTTCCGTTGTTCTTCGGGGGATTGTGTTCCTTTTTCGGCTTCCTGGCGAGCCTGCGGGAGGCGGTGCCGGACTGGCCGGCGGCCGCCGGCCCGGTCGCCATCCTTGGTGCGGGCGGCGCGGTGCGGGCGATCGTCGTCGCGCTGCAGGATGCCGGCGTCGCCGAGATCCGGATCGCCAACCGCACCCGCTCCCGCGCCGAGACGCTCGCGCCCGACCTCGGCGGCATCACCGTCGTCGAC
>JAIXLE010000128.1 GCA_026931725.1 Bacteroidales bacterium | reverse complement strand
GTCCACTGCTGACTGTCTGAACCTGCGTTGGCGGTGTATCTCGATATAGTATCGTGAGTGGGCCAAGTGAGAACACGGAGGCAGGATTGCGGATCATGAATACAGTGCATGTGGCCGTGTTGGGCGGTTCGGGGTACACCGCCGTTGAGTTGATGAAGATCCTATTGCGTCACCCGCAGGCGCGGATTGTCGCCGTCACCAGCCGGGAGCGACAACCGGTGAGCGACTATCACCCATCACTGTATGGCCGCATCGACTTGCAGTGCGAACCGTTCGACCCCGATCTCCTTCAAAAGCAAGGCGTGCAGGTGGCGTTCGGTTGTCTGCCTCATGGAACCAGCATCGAAGCGGTCGGGCCGTTAATTGCTCGCGGAATTCGGGTCGTGGACCTGAGCGCGGATTACCGGCTCCGTGACCCGGCCTTGTACGCCGAGTGGTACGGAGAAACGCACCATGACAAGCACAATTTGTCGCACGCAGTCTATGGCCTGCCCGAACTGTACGCGGATCACATTCGCACCGCTCGGCTCATCGCCAACCCCGGTTGCTACCCCCAGACCGCGATTCTTGGACTCGCCCCGCTGCTGCAAAAAGGGCTGATCGAACCCACCGGCATCATCGTTGACAGCAAATCCGGTGTCTCCGGGGCCGGGCGTTCGTTGAAGTTGACCACGCACTACCCCGAGTGCAACGAGAACTTTTCCGCCTACAGTGTCGGCAAGCATCGCCACGCCCCGGAGATGGAACAGATTCTCGCGGATGCGGCGGGCGGCCCGGTGCAGGTGCTGTTCACGCCGCACCTCGTTCCGATGGATCGCGGAATCTTCAGTACGATCTACGCCACACCGACACGCCCCGTCGCCGAGACAGAGTTACTCGCGGTCCTTCGGCAATTTTACGCGGGCAAACCGTTCGTCCGGGTGCGGGATGGCCTGCCCGCGACGAAGGACACGGCCCACACGAACTTTCTGGATCTCACCGTGCGGGTTGTGCGGGGGAAAGTCGTCGTGCTGGCTGCGGAAGATAACCTCGTCCGCGGGGCGAGCGGAGTCGCGGTGCAGAACTTCAACATCATGCACGGCTTCCCCGAAACCACCGCGTTATTGTAAGTGAGCATGTGGTGTGAGCGGGTGCGTTCTCTTTCTGTTCTCCGAGGTGCAAGATACAGATGTCCGTGTTGCTGAATGCCCGCGAACTCGCCAAGAGCTTTGCCCATCGTTCCCTGTTCGACGGTCTGTTTCTCGATCTGCGCGCCGGGGATCGGATCGGCTTGATCGGGCCGAACGGAGCCGGAAAGTCGACCTTGCTCAAAATCCTGGCCGGGCTGGAAGTGCCGGACTCGGGCGAGGTGGCATCCCGCCGGGGAATCCGCATCGGCTACATCCCGCAGGATGACCAGTTCCCGGCTGGGCAATCGGCGATGTCCGTCATCATCACGGCGTTGGCGGATCAACCGCTGGAACCGCACGAAGCCGAAACCCGTGCCGCGTCCGCGCTCACCCGTGCGGGGTTCACCGACCCGGACCAGGACGCGGCGACCCTCTCCGGTGGTTGGCGGAAGCGACTCGCCGTCGCCCGCGAACTGGCCCGGCAACCGGATCTCTTGCTGCTCGACGAACCGACGAACCATCTGGATCTTCCAGGGGTCGTCTGGCTGGAAAAGGTGCTAAAATCTTCGACATTCGCTTATCTGGCTGCCACCCACGATCGTGCCTTCCTGCGGGCGATTGCCGATGACATTGTCGAAGTGAGCCGGGCTTACCCGAATGGGATCTTTCGGGCCGATGGCGGTTTTGACAGCTTTGATGACAAACGGGCCGCGTTTCTGGAAGCGCAAGACCGGCAGCGGGAAGCCGTGGCGAACCAGGTTCGGCGCGAAACCGAGTGGCTCTCCCGCAGTGAGTCGGCCCAACGGCGGAAGTCCAAATCCCGAATCGGGGAGGCGGCGGATCGCCGGGCGGAACTCGCGGAACTGAACATCCGCACTTCCGTGAACCGGGCCGCGGGGCTCGACTTCGCGGGCACAGGTCGGCAAACGAAGAAGTTGCTCAGCACGGAAGGGATTGCCAAATCTCTCGGCGGGAAGCCGTTGTTCTCCGGGGTCGATCTGATTCTGTCGCCGGGCACCAAGCTCGGACTGCTCGGGGCGAACGGCAGCGGCAAAAGCACCCTGTTGAAACTGCTCGCCGGAACACTCCCGCCGGATACCGGCAGCGTGACCCGTGCGGACGGACTCCGGGTGGAAGTCTTCGAGCAGGGGCGGACCTCGCTCGATCCCACGGTGTCCCTCCGGCGTGCCCTCTCACCGAATGGGGACAACGTCGTCTTCCGCGATCAGACGATGCATGTGGCAGGCTGGGCCAAGCGGTTTCTGTTCCACCCGGAACAACTCGATCTGGCCATCGGGGCGCTTTCCGGTGGGGAACAGGCCCGCGTGCGGGTCGCGCAACTGATGATCCGCCCAGCCGACTTGCTGCTCCTTGATGAACCGACGAACGATCTGGACATTCCCTCTCTGGAAGTGTTGGAAGACAGCCTCGCCGAGTTCCCCGGAGCCGTGGTGCTGGTCAGCCATGATCGGGAGTTGATGGCCCGGCTCTGCACGGAGTTCGTCGGCCTCGACGGCCAGGGGAACGCCCGTGCCTACGGCAGCGTCAGCCAGTGGCTCACGGCCCTCGAAGCGGCGACGACCCCAACGACCCCGACACCCCCGGCCACGAAGCCCGCAGCGTCCCCGCCTTCATCCACGAAGGCCAAAAAGCTCAGCTACAAGGAACAGAAAGAATGGGACGGCATGGAAGCCGCCGTCCTCGCTGCTGAGGAAATCGTGGCGACCCGGCAAGCGGAGGTGGAAGCCGCTGCGACAGCGGGTCATGCCGCACTGACGGCGGCGTGTCAGGCTCTGGAAGAAGCCCAACATGCGGTGGAACAACTGTACGCCCGTTGGCAGGAACTCGAAACCCGGCGGGGGTGATCGGCACCATGCCTGAACTTCCCGAAGTCGAAACCGTCGTCCGGGATGTCCGGCCCTGGCTGATCGGACGGCGGATTGTGACACTCACCGTGGGCACCCGCTCCTTGCGTCGACCGTGGCAACCGCAGTGGACAGCGGCGGTGGTGGGAACCCGCGTGATCGCGCTCCGCCGCCGGGCCAAATGGATTCTGGTGGATCTCGATACCGGCGCTCGCCTGGTCATTCATCTGGGAATGTCTGGCCAACTGACGACCGCCGACGCGGATGTTCCGCTCTCCGATCATACGCACTTCGTATGCGACCTCGATGATGCTCGGCAATTGCGATTCCGCGATGTGCGGCGGTTCGGCAGCGTGGAACTGTTCGCGGATGAAGAAGCAGTGGCGGCGTTTCTGGCGGCACGGGTTGGCCCGGAACCCGAGGAACTTCACGCTTCGACATTCCATGAGGCGATTCGGGCATCATCCCGCACGATTAAGGCGATTTTGCTCGATCAGCGGATCGCGGCGGGGGTGGGCAACATTTATGCGGATGAAGCCTTGCACCGAGCCGGGGTGCATCCGCAGCGGCGCGGCGACACGCTCACCTTTACGGAAACCGAGCGATTGCGGGCTGCCATCGCAGCCGTGATGGCTTTTGCCATCACGCATCGAGGCTCGTCGATCCGTGATTATGTCGGCGGTGCTGGGCAGCGGGGGGCGTTTCAGAATGAGTTCCGCGTCTACGGCCGCACGGGTGAACCCTGTAAAGCTTGTGGCACCCCGATCATGATGCTCCGTGTCGCCGGGCGTGCCTCGCATTTTTGCCCACGCTGTCAAGAAAACCCCAAATAAACCGGAATCGGTGACGAGGCAGGAAGAACGGGATACGGTTATGATGGAACCAGTTTTGCGATCGACCATCCGGCCCAATGACAGGCCCGCGTGACGGATTCTTCCGATCCCGCGTATGTGTTGCAATCGTTTCCTTGCTTGCCGGGTATCATCATGATCGACAAACAGGCTCAAAATCTCCGCAGCCGTCGGGCGTTTTTGCAGCAAGGCACGCTCGTGCTGACGGCTGCCGCGTCGTCGTCCGCGCCCCTGTTCGCCGCGCCGTCAGAGGCTCGCTTGCGTGTCGGACTCGTCACCGATCTGCACTACGCCGACAAGGCACCGCGTGGCAATCGGCACTACCGGGAATCGCTGACCAAGTTGGAAGCCGCCGCCGCGCAGTTCGCACAGAATCCCCCCGCGTTTCTGGTCGAACTCGGCGACCTGATCGACGCCGCCGATGCGGTGGATGTCGAAAAAAGCTACCTGAAGACGATCAACCGACAGTTCGCGTCCCTCAGCAAAGATCGGCACTACGTTCTCGGCAACCACTGCGTCGAAACGCTGAAGAAAGACGAGTTCCTGGGAAGCGTCGGGCAAGAAAAATCGTATTACTCCTTTGATCGTGGTGACATACACTTCATCGTGCTGGATGCCTGCTTCCGCAGCGATGGCCAACCGTATGGCCGGAAGAACTCACACTGGACCGATGCGAACATTCCCGCGGCCGAACTCGAATGGCTGGAAGCTGACTTGAAAGCCAACAAAAAGCGGGTGATCGTCTTCACGCATCAACGGTTGGATGTCAGTAACAATCACGGTGTGAAGAACAACGCCGCCGTGCGGAAGATCCTCGAAGCCTCTGGCAACGTCCTGGCCGTCTTTCAAGGGCACAGCCACCGGAACGATGTCCGAGAGATCGGCGGCATCCCCTATTGCACCCTGGTGGCCATGGTGGAAGGCTCGGGAGCCCAGAATAACGGCTTCTCATTGCTGGAAATCGCCGCCAACGGTACGATCCACGTTCAGGGCTTTCACCAGCAGAAATCCTACGACTGGAACCGCCGTGGCTAGGCTTGCCACGGGTTCTGGCCGATTATCTATCCCGGACCCGATTCCCCATGTCCTATCGCGGCTTCAAACGATTACTCGGCGAAACCAGCCTGGAACGGAAGTGTCGCTGGCTGCTGGGAACCGGGGTACTGGTGCTGATGTCGGGTAGTTTCTACTTCTACGCCCGTCAGACCGAAGACATTGCCTACGATCAACTGACGCACACCGGACGGGCGCTCGTGTCTCCAATCGTCGCCCGGATTCACGTTCGCGGTGAGTTGCGAGCCGGGATGGACGAGTTCCAGAAGTTGACGGAACAGACCTGGCCCGATCGGCTCAAAGGGTACAAATATCGGCTCATCCGCCCCAACACGACCCGGCCCGACCGTCAACCCCGCACCGATGATGTGGCCGACGATCTGACGGCTTTGGCTTCCTTTCAAGATGACCAAACACTCAACGAAGTGACGCAGCGGCGGCCTTCGGAAAAAGCGTACCTGTACTACGGTGCCGTGCGAGCCGGGCACTCGTGCGTCGGTTGTCATCGTGACGCGGACAAGATGGCTCAGTATCTCGGTGCCTCTGCTGATCCCCTGGTGCTTCAGGATCTGGCGAATCCGCAGCTGCAACCCGGCGATCTGATGGCCGTTGTGCGGGTGCAGTTGTCCAGCGAGTCCATCGAGAGCGGCTTTCACCAGAACCGGGCACTGCTGATCGCCTTTGCCATCGGAACCACGCTGCTCATTCTCGCGGGCAGCTATGCCATCATCCGGTATGTGATTGTCAAGCCGGTCAAGCACCTCAAAAATGTCGCGGATGCGATCGCCGCCGGGCAGCTCAACGTGCGTTCCGAGATTCAAACCGCGGATGAGTTTGAAGATCTCTCCAATGCGTTCAATCGGATGCTCCGCAACCTCACGAATATGCAGGAACGCAACCGGAACCTCATCGCGGACCTGGATCGCAAGGTGGACGAACTCGCCCGCGTGAACATGGCCCTGTTCGAGTCCAATCGACTCAAGGGAGAATTCCTCTCCACGATGAGCCATGAACTCCGCACGCCACTCAACAGCATCATCGGCTTCTCCGAAATCCTGCTCGCCGCCGATAACCTCACGGAGAAGCAGCACCGCTGGGCGGGCAACATCATGACCAGCGGCCAGCAATTGCTCGCGCTCATCAACGATGTCCTCGATCTGGCGAAGACCGAAGCGGGCAAAATGCGACTCCATGCGGAACCGCTTGTCGTTCAGGGATTATGCGAGGAACTGCTCGGGTTGTTCCGCCCCCAGGCCGAAAAGAAAAACGTCGATTTGCGGTTGCTCGTTCCCAGCGGGTTGCCGGAAATCCGTCAGGATGCCGGGAAGTTGCGACAAATCCTCTCGAACTTGCTCTCCAACGCCGTGAAGTTCACCCCAGAGGGCGGCCGCGTCACCCTCGCGGCGGCTCTCGAAGCGGACACGCTGACGCTGACCGTCGCGGATACCGGAGTCGGCATCGCACCCGAGGAGCAGGAACTCATTTTCGAGAAGTTTCGGCAAGCCTCGAACCCGCTGACCCGCGAGCAGGGCGGCACCGGGTTGGGCCTGTCCATCGTTCGGGAACTGGCCAAGCTGCTGGGCGGCGACGTGAGCCTGCACAGTGACCTGGGCCGGGGCACCACGTTCACGGTTCATGTGGCCGCGCACCTGAAAGATGAACCCCTCTTTGCGTTTGATCTTCCTGAAGAAACGCCCACGCCGCGTACTCCAGCAGGGCTACCCGCCGTTGCGGAATTGGCTACCGATTCCCGCGAATCGCATTCCTGAGCCATTCTGCCG
Source organism: Bacteroidales bacterium (assembly GCA_026931725.1). Classification (GTDB taxonomy): domain Bacteria; phylum Planctomycetota; class Planctomycetia; order Gemmatales; family Gemmataceae; genus JAIXLE01. The sequence continues at coordinate 31,392 of JAIXLE010000128.1, read as the reverse complement.
AATTCTGGCTGTTTGCGAGTGGTCCTTCCCGGCCATGACTGCTCCCGACCGAGACGAATTCCTACATTAGTCGGTGTGAGGGCCGATCGGTGCCGATTCGGGGAGGAAGACAAGATGGCGGTCGTGCAAATCAAGGTTCCATCACCGGGAGAATCTGTCACGGAGGGGCGGATTGCCCAATGGCTCAAGCCCGATGGTGCCGTGGTGAAGGTGGACGATCCGCTGTTTGAACTCGAATCCGATAAAGCCTCTCTCACCGTCACCGCTGAGCAAGGGGGCACACTCCGCATCAATGTCGCTGCCGGGGAAGTGGTCGCCATCGGCGCGATCATCGGCACAATCGACACCGATGCGGTTCCTGCCACGCCCACCGCCGCCCCAACGGCTCCAGCGCCGAGCCCGGCAACAGCGCCGAGCCCGACCGGAGAAGGGGTTGCCTCACCCGCGGCCCAGCGTGTCCTCGCCGAACGGGGGCTGTCCGCCGCGGATGTGCCCGGCACCGGACCACGGGGCATCGTCACCAAGCCCGATGCCGCCGCCTTCCAGCCGAATGCGACGAACGGCACTTCCAAACCCACGCCCACAGCGATTCCCACGCCTGCCGTGCAACCGGCGACCGTGACACCAGCGGGCCGCGAAACGCGTCAGCCGATGAGCATGATTCGCCGCCGGACTGCGGAACGGTTGCTCGAAAGTCAAAATACCACCGCGACGCTGACCACCTTCAACGAAGCGGATATGTCCGCCATCATGGCTCTGCGGGCCAAGTACAACGACCGATTCGAGAAGAAGCACGGTATGAAACTCGGCTTCATGTCCGTGTTCGTCAAAGCCGCGATTGCAGCGCTGAAAGCCTTTCCGATGGCCAATGCCCGGATCGACGGCTCCGACATCGTGATGCAGCATTTTTACGACATCGGCGTAGCCGTCAGCAGTGAGAAAGGGTTGTTCGTCCCCGTCATCCGCGACGCGGACCAACTCGGATTCGCGGACATCGAGAAGAAGATTGCCGACCTCGCCAAACGGGCACGGGACGGCAAAATCGGCGTGCCGGACATGATGGGCGGCACCTTCACCATCACCAACGGCGGTGTCTTCGGTTCGCTCCTCAGTACGCCGATCCTCAATCCGCCGCAGACCGCGATTCTGGGAATGCACACGATCCAGAAACGGCCCGTCGCGGTTGACGATCAAGTGGTCATTCGCCCCATGATGTACCTCGCCTTGAGCTACGATCATCGGCTCATCGACGGCCGCGAGGCGGTGCAGTTTCTGGTGCGCGTCAAGGAATGTGTGGAGAACCCGGAACGGATGCTGTTGGAAATTTGAACCCCGCAGAACCCGCGATCATTCTCACGAGAACCCGCACGCGGTGTGTGCATGGGGCACTGCCGGATCGGTGACGGGTCGATCATAAATACGGATGGATTCTCAGATGTTCGATCTCATCGTCATTGGTGCTGGCCCCGGTGGATACTCAGCCGCGATCCGGGCCGCGCAACTCGGAAAGAAAGTCGCCTGCATCGAGAAACGCCCCGGAAAAGCGCTCGGCGGCACCTGCCTGAACGTCGGTTGCATTCCCAGCAAGGCACTGCTCGATTCCTCCGAACTGTACGAGACGACACTGCACAAAATGGAGAAGCACGGCATCAAGATCGGCTCCGTCGCCCTCGACGTGGCCCAGATGCTCAAACGCAAGGATGATGTCGTCAAGACGCTGACCACGGGCATTGCCGGGCTGTTCAAGAAAAACAAGGTCACGCCGGTCTACGGTGCCGCGAAACTGACCTCACCGACCACGGTGCAAGTCACCGCGGACGATGGCAGCACCTCGACCCTGGAAGCGGGCCACATTCTCCTGGCCACCGGCAGCGAATCCACGGAATTGCCGTTCCTCAAGTTCGACGGTCAGCGGATCGTCAGTTCGACCGAGGCGTTGACGTTCCCGGAAGTGCCGAAGCACCTCATCGTCATCGGAGCCGGGGTGATCGGGTTGGAACTCGGCTCCGTGTGGAAGCGACTCGGAGCCCAGGTTACGGTCGTGGAGTTTCTGCCGCGAACTCTGCCCACGGTCGATGGCGAAGTGGCCACGACGATGCAGAAACTGCTGACGAAACAAGGGATGACATTCCATCTGGGAACGAAAGTCACCGGCAGCCAACCGGCCGCGGACCCAGCAAACATCGTCATTACGGCGACGGGGCCGGACGGGCAGGAAGTCCACTTTGAAGGGGATCGTGTCCTGGTGGCGGTTGGCCGTCGACCGTACATAGCCGGGCTGGGGCTGGATGAAGTCGGCGTGGCTCACGATCCCAAATCCCGCCGCGTGACGGTCGATCGGCACTATCGAACCTCTATACCGACCATCTCCGCGATTGGCGACCTGACCGATGGGCCGATGCTCGCTCACAAGGCGAGTGAAGAAGGAATCATCTTCGCGGAACAGTTCGCGGGAATGCAACCACATTTGAACTACGATGCGATTCCAGCGGTCGTCTATACCTGGCCCGAAGTGGCGAGCGTCGGCCTGACCACGGAGCAACTGAAAGAGCAGGGGACACCGTTCAAAACCGGAAAATTCCCATTCCTGGCCAGCGGTCGAGCCCGTGCGATGGACGAAATCGACGGCTTCGTCAAGGTGCTGACCCACGCGGACACCGACCGCCTGCTTGGCATCCACATTGTCGGGCCGCGGGCCTCGGAGTTAATCGCGGAGTGCGTCACGGCGATGGAGTATCATGGCACCGCCGAGGACATCGCCCGCTGCACGCACGCGCACCCGACGTTGAGCGAAGGGGTCGGCGAGGCCGCGCGGGCGGCGTGGGCCGGTCAGAGTGTGAATTTCTGATGGGGCAGGCGGGGGTTCTCACGCCGCGAGTCGGGGCCGCACGAGAACCCGCATCCCGGTTAGTCGATGAGCTTCGTCAGCGGGAATTCGACGATTCCCGTGGCCCCGGCTCGTTTCAGTTCCGGGATGATTCGGCGCACCACGCTATCATCCAGGATCGTCAGCAGGTCCGCCCATTCGGGGTCGGAGAGTGTCGAGATCGTCGGTTTTTGCAGGGACGGCAGCACGCTGAGTACCTTGTCGATGTCCGTCCGGCGGACGTTCATCATCAGGCCCACTTTGTTCTCAGCCGCCATGGCTCCTTTGAGCATGAGAACCAAATCATCCATCTTCCGCCGTTTCCAGGGATCCTGAGCCGCGGCGGGATTTGCGATGAATCGAGTCGTGCTTTGCAGAATGTCACAGATGATCCGCAGATTGTTTGCTCGGAGTGAGCTGCCGGTTTCCGTGACTTCCACAATCGCATCGGCGAGTTTGGGCGGCTTGACTTCGGTGGCCCCCCAGGAGAATTCGACGTTCGCCTCGACTCCGTGACTGGCGAGCCAACGGCGGGTGAGTTGGACGACTTCCGTGGCGATCCGTTTGCCTTGGAGATCCTGCGGGGTGTGAATTGGGCTGTCGTTCGGCACCGCAAGTACCCAGCGGACTGGTCGGCGACTGACTTTGCTGAAGATGAGTTCCGCGAGTTCCTCAACGGTGGCGTTATTTTCCAGCACCCAGTCATGGCCGGTCAGGCCGCAATCGAGCGAGCCATCCTGCACATACCGAGGCATTTCCTGAGCGCGAATCAGGGTGCAGTGGATTTCGGGATCGTCGATGGTGGGGTAGTAGTTTCGGCTGGTGAAGGTGAGCTTGTATCCCGCTTTGCGGAACAGTTCCGCAGTCGCTTCCTGGAGCGAGCCTGCGGGAATCCCCAGTTTCAGAACATTATCCATGAGCAATCCGCTTTCGACGAACACACGGAAACAACAGAACTTCAGAGTTTGTGTATTCGCCAGCGGACTCGGGGGCCACCTTTTGCGGGCGTGATCCGGTGTGCCCGCGTTCCGGTTCGGGCAGGGGGTTACTTCTTATAGACCGTGGCCGGGTCGAAGACACGCTCGCCGATGGTGTGCAGTTCGCCATCCTGAAGTTCGCGGAAGAAGCAACTCTTGTATCCTGCGTGGCACGCCGCCCCGCCGATCTGATGGACTTTCAACAGCACCGCGTCGTTGTCGCAGTCGATGGCGATGGAACGGACTTCCTGGACGTTGCCGGATTCTTCGCCTTTGCGCCAGAGTTTGTTCCGGCTGCGGCTAAAGTAGACGGCCCGGCGGGTGCGTACCGTTTCCTCGAAGGCTTCGCGGTTCATCCAGGCAATCATGAGGACTTCGCCTGTGTCCGCGTCCTGGGCGATGGCCGCGATGAGTCCACCGCTTTTGTCGAAATCCAGTTCCATGTTGTCATGCTCTCCGTTGGGGTTTTACGGTGCCGAGTTCAAGCCGCGATGCGCACGCGGTGGCCGCGTGCGCTGACTTCTTTGAGCCGATCCCGCAGATATTCCGCAGCTTTCTCGACAACCGGATCGACATACGGGTTCGCCGTGGGTTGAGCCTCGGGTTTCTCGGGGTTCGACTTCTTGGGGTTCGGTTTCTCGGGTTCCGGTTTTTTCTGGCCGGGTTTCCCTTGGACACGGTCGAGTTCGCGCATGTGGTCGATATATTCTCGCCGCTGTTTGTTCGTGAGCTTCACTTCGAGCCCTTCATCCGGGCGGACCCCCCATTCATCGGAGTCCGTGGAATCGGGCCAACGGTGAATGTTCTTCCCTTTCGGGGTTAGCCAGACTTCGGTGGTCAGCTTGAGGGCGGATTTGTTATCGGACAGTGCGAACACTTTTTGCACGCTGCCCTTTCCGTAGCTGCGTTCGCCGATGACGACAGCCCGGCCATTGTCTTGCAGGGCGCTGGCGAGAATCTCACTGGCACTCGCGGAGTTGCCATTGACGAGAACCGCCATTGGGCGGCGAGCGGCCGGCTCGAACAGCGTGTCTCCGGGCTTGGCGGACCAACTGCGACGGATTTCGGTTTCGCCGCCGTGTCGCTTGTTGCCGGTGCTGACGATTTTGCCATCGTTCAGGAACAAGTCCGCGGTTTGGACCGCCTGGGTGAGCAACCCGCCGGGGTTGTCCCGCAGATCGAGAATGAGCGCCTGCGCCCCGGCTTTCTCGACCGCTTCGACCGCGGCTTTCAGCTCCGAGTAGGAGTGTTCGTTAAAAGCCCGCAGGCGGATCAGGGCGATGCCGGACGATTTGCCGTAGAGGAAGTTCCATTGCGAGGGGTTATCGGCCTGACGGTTCACGCCCATGACCGAATGAATTTCGATCGTGCCGCGAGTCAGGGTGAGTTCGCGGGGTTGGTCATCGCCTTCGCGGAAGACGGAGATGGTGACGGTCGTACCGCTGGGGCCGATAATGAGTTCGCGGGCCTCGTCCATTCGCAGGTTCTGGGTCGTCTTGTCGCCGATTTTGACGATGAAGTCGTTGGCTTGGATGCCCGCCTCGTAGGCCGGGGTGCCGGGTAACGGGGACTCCACTTTGAGGAAGCCCGTTTTGGGGTCTTTTTGGATCAAGACACCGATACCGCCGAACTGGCCATCGGTGTCGGCCTCAAACTGTTTGAAATCTTCCGCGTTGAAGTATTGCGAATGCGGATCGAGCCGTTCCAGTCCGCCGTTAATCATGTCTTCGACGAGTTTCTTTTTTTCATCAGGTGTCAAATCCCGAACGTAGTTCTGATCGACTTCCGCCAACACATCGACGATGCTGCGGACCAGATCATAGTCGTGGGAAGGCGGGGGAGCCTTGGCAACGACGATCAAGCCGAAGAGGAACAGAGCGGGCAGACCGAGCAGCCAGGCGAGGTTCCAGCGCGACATCAGGCACCCCGAGAAGAACCGGCACAACCACCCCAGAAAGACGCTAACCACGGTGGGCCGGATGTGGGGATTATAACCGTCTGCATCAATGTTCGGGAGCCGAGATCGCGCGGAGCCTCCGAGTTGTCAAGATTTCGTCAAGCCGCTTTGACCGCCGGGAGTTGCGCCTTTACCCTTTCCGCAGGTGGCCCCCAGGCTACCCACATTAACATTTTGTCGGCTAAGGTCTGGAGACCGCGTCAATGTACACTTTGATTCTCATGGCCGCTCTTTCGTCGGGTCCAGACTCGGCGGAGTTCGGCGGGCTGTTCCGGCGGTCCCAATCCTGTTCCGGCTGTTCCGGTTGTTCGGGTTCCTGCTACGGTTCCTGCACGGGGAATAGCTATTCCTGTTACGGTTCCTGTTCGGGCTCCTGCACGGGTTCCGGGCGGCGATTCGGTAGCCGGATTCGGGCTTTCTTTTCTCGGAAGGAATCGTGCTATGGCTCCTGCTCAGGCAATAGCCATGCGTGTTACGGTTCGTGCATGGGTTCGACCAGTTGCTGTGGTGGCGGTATGACGATGCCGATGGATGGCGGCCTCGGATGGGGTGGGGGTGGCTTGCCAGCAGGCGCGATTCCGCTGGGTTCGCCCATGCCGATTGGGGATCCGTATTCGGGCACACCGGGAATATCCACGCCCGGAATGGCCACGCCGTTTCCACCGTTGCCGACCACACCGGGCACCACGGTTCCGCCCGCCGTGCCCACACCGGCTCCGCCGCCGTCTGTGGGAGAAAATCCCGGCACAACCGGCTTGAGCCGGACCACGGCATCCGCGGTATCGCTGAACCCGGATCGGGCCACCGTTATCGTGCATCTGCCCGCGGATGCGAAGTTGTACGCGGAAGGGCAACTGCTTCTGCTGACTTCTGCGGAACGGAGTTTCATCACGCCGATTCTGCCAGGTGGGGCCGATTACGGTTACACTTTCCGGGCCGAATATACCCGCCACGGGGAAACGATTGCGCAGAGCCGCAAAGTGAGCGTCCGAGCCGGGGGCACCGTGCATGTGGAATTCGCCGATCTCACCCAGGCGGCCCGCCCTCAGCGGCCACAACCGCAGCCGGTCGAGCCCACCGCGCACACCACGGCTACCGCGGATACCTCCATTCCGGCAAAACCGACATCGACAGCACCAGCGTTGAATCCGTTTGTATTCGGTGGGGCCAAAACGGCTTCGGTCACGGCTTCCGCCCCCGCCGTGTCGACGCAACCCGTGACCCAGAACCAAGATCGTGCCCGATTGATTATGCGGATGCCCGCTGAGGCCGTGTTGTATGTGGATGGCCGCAAAATCGACAGTACCGGCCCATTGCGTGAGTTCACCACCCCACCGCTCCCCGTGGGCCGTGATTTTTCCTATGTGATGAAAACCGAAACGATGCGGAATGGCCGGCCCGAATCGTCGATGCAAAAGGTACTGTTCCGGGCTGGGGAGATCGTCAGTGTCGATTTCACGATGCGGGTGCCGTGATTGTGGTGATCGCAGTGCTTCGTAGGTCAACGGGACAGCAACCGTTACAATAACAGACTTCGGGCAGATGTGGGTCTGCCCATTGGGAAGGCGAGGGCACCCGCATCATGCGGCGGAATCTGCAAGGGCGAGTGGTACTGGTCACGGGGGCCAGTCGTGGCATCGGTCGACGGATCGCGGAGCGGCTCGGCGCGGTGGGGGCACGGGTCGCCGTCACATCCCGCACCACGGATGAATTGGATCAGCTGGCGGCGGATCTTCGGGCTCGTGGTGCCGAGGTCGCGGTTTTTCCCGCGGATCTGACCGACCCCGCCAGTCGAGCCAAGCTCGTGGCGGATGTCGTGGCCCACTTTGGCGGTTTGGATGTCTTGGTGAACGCGGCGGGCGTGTCGAGCTTCGGCGAGTTCGCCACCAGCACACCGGAGATTCTGCGGCAAGTGACGGAAATCAACTTTTTCGCCGCCGCCGAGATGATCCGGCTTTGCCAGCCGCACTTGTCGGCCAGCTATGTGCGTGGCCCCACCAGTTGGCGACCGGCGGTGTTGAACTTGGCCAGCCTCTGTGGCCGGGTCGGGATTCCCAGTTTACCCGAACATTGCGGCAGCAAGCACGCTTTGGTCGGTTTGACGGAAGCCCTCCGTGCGGAGTTTCAACGCTTCCACATTGATGTTTTGTTGGTATTGCCCGGTGTCGTCCGTAGCGATGATCTGAATCGGCACCTGTTGCGGAACGAGGGCAAAATCTACCTGAACTTCGCGGGTGCCCAACGCCCGGAAGCCGTCGCCGATGCCATCATCCGCAGCCTGCAACAGAACACGACCGAGCGAGCAGTCGGCTTCGTGTGCTTCTGGGTTTGGCTGTGCAAGCGGTTGTTCCCGCGGGTCGTCCGATGGGGGATGCACCTCAAAGCCCGGCGTGGCGCGAGGCGAGCTGGGGAAACATGAAGATGAGCCGCCCGAAGAAAACTCTAGAAAGGGTGCTCACAGGAACTGCCGATGCAAACATTACATTCTTGGAAATGTGTGGACTTTTATTATCTCTTGGGTTCACCGAGCGGGTTCGTGGAAGCCACCATATCTTCACTCATGAGGCTGTGGCCGAGATCCTGAACCTTCAATCCAAAGGAGCCAAGGCAAAACCGTATCAAGTCAAGCAAGTTCGAGAAATCATCGTGGCATACGGATTTGTCGTGAATGATGACATAATCGATTTCGAGGTGGAACCTTCCGATGAATGAATCTTACCGATATGAGATCGTTTTGTATTGGAGCCAGGTTGATCAGGCGTACATCGCGGACGTGCCGGAACTGGCGGGTTGTGTTGCAGATGGTGCCACATATCAGGAAGCTGTGGCCAATGCAGAAGTTGTGATCGCGGAGTGGATCGCGACAGCCCGTGAATTGGGTCGACCGATCCCCGAACCCCAAGAGCGACGGATCATTGCGTGACGTATCGAAAATTGTTCCTCTTTTGAGGTTGCGAATATGTGCGGTATCGCGGGGATGATCGACCTGACCAGTGGCCGTCGGCCAGCTCCTCAGGGTGTGGTGGCGGCCATGGCCCAGGCTATCTACCACCGAGGGCCGGACGAAGAAGGCTTTCTCGAAGAACCGGGGCTCCATCTCGTCAATCGCCGGTTGAGCATCGTCGGGCTAGCCGATGGCCGACAACCGATTTCCAACGAAGATCAGACGATCTGGACGGTCTTCAATGGCGAGTTTTTCGACTACCCGGAACAGCGGGCGTTGCTCGAAAAGAAAGGGCATCGCTTTCGCACCCATACCGATACCGAACTGCTTCCGCACTTGTGGGAAGACCACGGGATCGGGATGCTCGACCAGTTACGCGGTCAGTATGCCATCTGCGTCTGGGATAGCCGCACCCACGAGTTCCTGATTGCCCGTGACCGTTCCGGTATCTGTCCGCTGTTTTACGCCACCGTTCGCCACGATGGTACGGATTGGCTGCTGTTCGCCTCCGAAATGAAGGCGCTCTTTGCCTCGGGGCTTGTCACGCCGAAAGCGGACCTGCGGGGGTTGAACCATATCTTCACGTTCTTCGCCATGCCGGGGCCGATCACGGTCTTCGACGGGATTGCGATGCTCGCCCCAGGGCGGTACTTGCACATCAAACCGGGCAGCGGGTCGCCAGAGGTGCTGCTCCAGCAGCGGGTGTATTGGCAAGTCGAGTACCCAGATTATGGCCAGGAAGAATACGGCCACAGCCCGAGAAAGGTCATCGACGAATACGAACGATTGCTTCAGGCCGCGGTGAATCGGCGACTGCGAGCCGATGTCCCCGTGGTGTCGTATCTGTCGGGTGGTGTCGATTCGTCCTTGGTCGTGGCCCTAGCGAACAAGGCACTGGGCCGGGCGATTCCGACTTTCACCATTTCGATTCAGGAAAAGTCCCTTAATGAAGAGAACGAAGCGCTCGGCGTGGCACGGGCACTTGGTTGTGAGCCGGTCATCGTCAAAGTTGGGGCAAATGAACTCCGCACGGGCTACCCGGAACTGATCGGTGCGGCGGAAATCCCCGTCATCGACACGTCTTGCCTGGGGCTGATGCATCTGGCGAAATCGGTTCATGCCAACGGTTACAAAGTCGCGCTCACCGGCGAGGGGGCCGATGAGTGGTTGGCGGGGTATCCCTGGTTCAAAATCAACAAGCTCACCGGCTGGATGAACAACATCCCCGGTATTCCGTTGGGGTACTGGGTTCGCAAGCTCGGGATGAAACTGTCCGGCCAGCCGATGTTTTCACGAGCGATCGTGGAGCAAGCCCAGAACGAAATCGGTGGGCACAACGGTTGGCTCGACCTGTACGGTGTCATGGGGGTCAACAAACTCCGTTTCTTCACCCCGGAAGTGCAATCGCAAGTGCTGCCGCTTTCACCGTATGATGATCTCGGTTTGAATCCGAATCTGCGGCGCTGGCACCCGTTCCACCGGCAAATGTACCTTGGTGCTCGGATCATGTTGCCGGGGCACCTGCTGACCTCGAAGGGGGATCGTGTGGCGATGCACTCCTCTGTCGAAGCCCGATACGCCTTCCTGGATGAAGATCTGCTGGCGTACACGGCCACACTGCACCCCCGCTGGAAACTCCGTGGCGTGTTGAAGGATAAATACGTCGAACGGAAGGTGGCGGAACGCTGGTTGCCGCGTGAAGTGGCGCACCGCTGGAAAAAAATGTTCCGGGCTCCGATGGATAGCTGGATCGAGTCCACAACCGGGGAACGATGGATCGATCAGGTACTCTCCCCGGAATCGTTGCGAAAAACCGGCTATTTCGATGCCGATGCGGTCACGGCGGCTCGCCAACGACTCGGGACCATGCGCAAAACGGTCGCCCGGACCAGCGTGGAAATGGGATTGACCGCCGTTGTCGCTACCCAATTGTGGCATCATCTTTACATTAGTGGAGAATTAGCCGATATTCCGAGTCGGCTTCCCGTCCGGGCGAAGGTCGCATAAACGATCCGCCTGTCCTGTTGAGTAAACGGGTTCCGACATCCTGGCAGACACTATGAGCTACGCACTGCAAACGCTCTGGCACGAAAAGACCCGATACGCTGCGGGTGTGGGGGCGGTTGCGTTCAGCGCCATGCTCATCGCTTTGCAAGTCGGACTGCTGCTGGGGTTGTTCGAGATTACCTCCATCCCGATCGACCATACCTCGGCTGATATTTGGGTGGGGGCGAACGATGTCGAAAGCGTCGACCTGGGCCGACCGATTCCGCAAGCCGAGATTGGTCGACTGGCCCGGCCCGGTGTCGCCATGCCGGAACTGTTTTACATCTCGTTCAGCATATGGACGAAAACCACAGGCGGATCGAACCTGTGCATGATTATTGGAAGCAACCTCAACGCGGATTCCATCGGGGCAGCGGACGTGCTCACTCCCGAGATGCGGACGCAACTCACCTTCCCGAACACGGTTGTCGTGGATCGCTCAGACCTGGGCCGATTGGGTGTCGAAAAAGTCGGGGACAAAGGTAACATCAACGGCACGGATGTCACGGTCGTCGGCATCGTCAGCGGTTTGAAGAGTCTCGCGGCGCCGTGGGTGTTCTGTTCCCGAACCACGGCCAAAGACCTCATCAAGCTGACGAATCCGGTGTACGAAGATCACACGACTTACCTACTTGCCCGAACCGATACACGCGAACGGGCTTTGCGGGTCGTTCAGGAATTACGCACAGAATACCCGGAGATGACCGCGTACACTGCCGACGATTTCTCCAGACGCTCGCGTTGGTACTGGCTGACCCGCACGAAAGCGGGTATTGCGATCGGTTACGCCGCGCTCTTGGGGTTGATGGTCGGCGCGGTCATCACCGCCCAGACACTCTACTCCGCAACGATGGCCTCCGCCCGTGAGTTTGCCACACTCTTGGCGTTGGGCATCCCGCGCCGCAAAATATACGGATTGGTACTCGCCCAGTCGTTCTGGGTGGGGGTGTTCGGTGTGCTGATGGCGTACCCGGTGGTGCAACTGCTCGCGTTCGGGGCGGATGCGGCCGGAGCCAAAGTCCAACTCCGATGGGAAGTTCTCGCCGGAGCGGGCGGTATCACCATGGTGACAGCCATTCTGGCGGGAGTTTTTGCTCTCCGCTCGGTACGCAGCATTGAGCCGATGTCACTATTACGCTAACGGCCTGATCACCCAGGACCACGGACCCGAGCCAAGGATCGGTGCTGATGAATCAGGACACCTCCAGCCCGTTTTCTCCCTCGCTCCAAGCGATCGGCTTGGTGCGCTCGTTCGGAGACGGTGCCCATCGGCGCGTTGCCCTGCATGAGGTCGGACTCGATCTCTTCCCCGGCCAACTCGCGCTCCTCATGGGGCCATCGGGTAGCGGGAAATCGACCCTACTCGCGGTGCTTTCCGGGTTACTCAAGCCGGATGCGGGAAAAGTGATCTCCCAGGATAAGCATGGCCCCGTCGACATCTGGAGCCTTTCCGACTCGAAACGGGAACAGTTTCGATTGCGGAACTCCGGGTTTGTCTTCCAGGGGTACAACCTGTTCCCCGCGCTCACGGCCTTGCAGCAACTGGAAATCGTGTTGAAATGGGGCCAGGGGATCGGCGGGCGCACGGCCCGGAAGGCGGCCTCCGAAATGCTGGATCGACTCGGTTTGTCTGGCCAGTGCCACAAGAAACCGACCCAGCTTTCCGGGGGGGAAAAGCAACGGGTCGCCATTGGCCGGGCACTGGTGAAAAAACCGCAATTCATCTTCGCCGATGAACCCACCAGTGCCCTTGACTGGGAGAACGGCAAGCATGTCGTGGAACTCCTGCGGGATGCCGCCCACAACCAGGGAGCCACGATTTTTGTCGTCTCGCACGACCCACGCATGTTGCCGTATGTCGATGTGGCCTACCATCTGGAAGATGGCCGGCTCGAAGAAACCGACCGGAGCGTACCCGCCCTCGGTAGTACGGGAGGTGTATTGTGACTTGGAAAGCTGGCTTCCGCGCAATCGCTCTGGCATTCGGTGTCAGTTTGGCTGCTGCCGTTCTTGTCGGCGCGGATCGGTTGCTCGAACGAGGAGCGGGAACCACGACCGCGACCGGGGGGGCCGTCCAACAAGTCTCGGGCACGGCTCCCCATCCAGGGGGAGTGATCGTCCTCGGCACCGTTGGCCCGGACCCCATCGGCATCGGCCAGCCCGCCGTGGCCGCAATGGTTACGGTCAGTAAGGTACTCGCCAAGGATGGCGATGTCGTGCAACCCGGCACGCCGCTCGTGCAATTTGAAGATCGGATGGTTCGCGCGAAACTCGCCCAGGCTCGGGCGGAACTGGCCGCAGCGGAACAGGATCTCATCAAAGCCGATGTCCAAATTCAGGTTCACGCTCTGCAACTGGAACTGCAACAACTGGCGATCACAGCCGCGAAAGACGATCTCACCGCTGCGGAAGCCGGGTACAAAGCCACCCGCGATGCGCTGGATCGGGTACTGGATGCCGAGCGAAACCTCAACACCAATCAACCTCTTTCCGATGCCGAGAAACAACGCCGCCGGGACGAGAACGCGGAACTCCAGAAAACCAAAGCCCTTGTGACGCAACTTCAACACAAGGTCGAATCCGAAAAGATGAAGTTGAACCTCCACCGGCTCGATCCCGTGAACGCCACCCGTACCCAGGCCGCCGCGAAAGTGGAGCGACTCAAAGCCACCATCACCGAAGCGGAAGCTGCTATCGATACTTGTCTGATCCGCTCCCCAATTGCGGGCACCATTGAACAAATGCTTGCGACTCCCGGCATGACATACGGCCCATCGTCACGCAATCCGTTGGCTTGGTTGGTCCCATCTGGGAATCTGATTGTCCGAGCCGAGGTGGAGGCGGAGTTCGCCAACCGTGTCGCGGGCAGCATGGGGAAGAAAGTCATTATCTACGATCACAACAACTTTCAACTGACCTACGAAGGTACTGTGACTCGGGTGGGCACCGCGTTCCTCCCGAAGCGTACCGTCGGCGAAGTGCTGGCGGTCACACCAGGGACGCGGGTACTGGAATGCGTCATCGACGTAGCCGATCCGGCCCCCACGGGCCGACCGCCCCTGCGGGTCGGGCAACCCGTGCGCGTCTCGTTCCCGTGATGCGGAAGCCCGGCTGCACACGGGCCGCGTCGCGGTACTACTGCCGTGACATCACCCGGCAAGCGAACAGTTCCTTCCCCCTCGCCTTTCGGCTCCTTCCGCCGTCGAAACGCGAAGCGATGACGACCCTTTACGCCTTCCTGCGTTTGACGGATGATCTCACCGATGCACCCGGTGAGATGGCCACTCGGCAAGCTGCCCTGGCTGATTGGCGATCCCGGACCCATGCCGCGTTCGCGGGGCGGTTCTCCCATCCTGTTCACCCGGCTTTGTACGATCTCGTCACCCGGTTCGCCGTGCCGGTCTGTTATCTGGATGCGGTGCTGGACGGGGTCGCAACTGATCTCGAACCCGTGCGATTTCAGACTTTTGCACACGATCTGTACCCGTACTGCTGGAAGGTAGCCTCCGCGGTGGGGTTGGCGTGCCTGTCCATCTGGGGAGTGCGGAAAGCCACGGATTTCGCACAAGCGATTCTGTACGCGGAGCAGGCGGGGATTGCTTTCCAGCTCACGAACATCCTCCGTGATCTCGGCGAGGATCAGGCACGCGGTCGGGTCTACCTTCCCGCGGAGGAACTGGCACAGTTCGGTTGCTCGTCAGACTTTTGCCAGGAAATGCGGTACGATTCCGCGTTCCAGAATCTGATGCGATTTCAGATTGCGCGTGCGCAGCAGTATTATGATGCTTCCGCCCCCCTCGCCGTGTTGCTGCCCTGTGATGGGCGGGCCGTGTTCACGGTGATGATGGGTCTGTATCGGCGGTTGCTCGATGCCATCGCCCAGCAGCCGGGCGATGTGTTCACGCAGCGGGTGCGGGTGAGTCGATTCACGAAAGGCCGTCTCTTCCTAGCCGCTTGGCCGATTCGGTTGGGGTGGTGGTAAATGGTATTGCCGATCGACTCCCCATCGGTGTTGGTGATTGGCGGCGGGTTGGCCGGGTTGGCCGCGACCGTGGCCCTGGCGGAACGCGGTTTCCGGGTGACGCTGCTGGAATCGCGGAATCGGCTGGGTGGGCGGGCCGGGTCGTTTGTTGATGCCAACACCGGACAGATGATCGACGCTTGCCAGCATGTGAGCATGGGTTGCTGTACAAATCTGACGCATTTCTTTCAGACCATCGGGGTCGCACAGTATTTGGAACCACAGCGGGCGTTGTACTTCGTCACCCCGGATGGCCGAGTGAGCCGGTTTGCCGCGGACCCGTGGCCCGCGCCGTTGCATCTGGGTCGGGCACTGGCCGCCGCGCACTACCTCACCACGACGGAGAAACTGCGCATTGCCTACGGGCTAGCCGCGTTGCTGCGAGAAGCCCCGGATGCGGACCCGCCGTTGGAAGAATGGCTATTTCGCTACCGACAAACGCGCCGCACGATCGACCGCTTCTGGGGCGTGGTGCTGGTCAGTGCGCTCAATGAGTCGGTGAACCGAGCCGGGTTGCGATACGCCCGCAAGGTATTTTGTGATGGCTTCTTACGTCATCGGGATGGGTTCACGGTGCATCTTCCCACGGTGCCGCTTGGGAAGTTGTACGGTGAGGCTCTCGGCGACTGGCTGACCCGGCACGGGGTGACGACGCAACTCAACGCGGGGGTCCGCGGACTCGAAGCCGCACCGTCTCCCGGTTCGGGACAACACACAGTGGCCCAAGTGCGGCTTAGGGATGGCCGAACGCTGACGGCGGATCATTACGTCCTGGCCGTGCCATACGATCGGGTGTCGGACCTGCTGCCCGAACCGTGGCGTGATGCTCCACCGTTCGCGGGGTGTCGGGCTTTGGAACCGTCGCCGATTACGAGCGTGCATCTCTGGTACGATCGACCGATCACGCGGTTGCCGCACGCGGTGCTGGTTGATTGCGTGGGGCAGTGGCTGTTCAACCGTGGCCGTTCATCCGAGTGGTCCGGCGAGTATGTGCAAGTCGTTGTGAGTGCGTCGCGGTCGTTTCACGGACAGAGTGGAAATGCGATTGCGGAACAGATCACGGCGGAATTGGCCCGAATCTTCCCCGCCAGCCGTGAGGCTCAGGTGTTGCGGCACCGCGTGATTACGGAACACACCGCCACGTTCCGCGTCACACCGGGGATAGACCGATGGCGTCCGACGCAGGCATCCCCCTTGTCGAATCTGGCGCTCGCGGGTGACTGGACGGCGACAGGGTGGCCCGCCACGATGGAAGGGGCCGTCCGCAGTGGTTACCGCGCGGCCGAGGTGATTCTGACTCGGTGTGGCCGTCCGGCAACGGTACAGCGGCCGGATTTGGGGCATTTTGGGTGACGGTACTTACGGCGTGGTGGGAGCTGGTTTTGGGAATGGGAACCCGAACGGGGCAATGTTTTTCGCTCCATCGGGGATGTCCATCGGAACGCTGGGGGCGGGTTCTTTGCGCAGATTGTCCGGCAAAGGAACCACGGCTGCCCAGATGCTTCCGTCCGTGAGTTCCACGAACACGACCCACCAGGAAGCATAGTCGAAGGTATCCGACCATAGCCCCAGGCCCGATTTCCGGCCCGATGTCTGGTATCGCAGATCGTACCCTGTCTCGCCCGCTTGCATCTCTCGGAGCAGGCCATCGAACCCCGGAGCGGGCTGATTGAGGCTGTCCTGGGCATCCTCCGGGTTCTGGAAACCCCATTTCAACTGGAACACGCGGCGGACGGCCTGCGGAGCTGTTACCGTCACGGTGGCGTGGCCACTACCATCCCAGTTCGTCAGTTGCAACAGGTCATACGCGGCCACGGCAGCAGCCGCGATTAACCCGCCGTAGACCACCACACGCACAGCAACAGAACGTAGTTTCATGAACGAACCTTGGCCGGAAGGAGCAATGCTGCGGGGTGCTGGAGATGCCGGATCACCGCATTGCCAAACGCCGCCCCGACTGCCCCGTCGATGATACGGTGATCGAACGAGAACGACAGATAAATTAAGTCTGCGGGGTGGATATTCCCAGAGGCATCGTACACGGGCCGGCGGACGACCTTGCCGATGCCCAGGATGCCGACTTCCGGGCGGTTGATGATTGGTGTCGAAATCAGCCCGCCGATGCTGCCGACCGAGGTGATGGTGAAGGTGCCGCCACGGAGGTCATCGATGCGGGCTTTCCCGTTCCGGGCATCGGTGCTGAGTCGCTCAATCTCGGCGGTGATCGCGGGCAGGTCGAGCGTGTCCGCGTTCTTGATGACCGGCACGATCAACCCGGCAGGCGTGGCCACGGCGATTCCGATGTGGTAGTGATCGTGCAGCACAATCTCTCCAGCGGCCTCGTCGTAGGTGCTGTTGGCGATGGGCACTTCTTGCAAGGCACGGGCGACCGCCTTCACCAGGAACGGCAAGTAGGTCAGCTTCAGGCCGTGCGTTGCAAAAACCTCCTTCAACTGATTCCGAACTCGGACCAGATCGGAAACATCACATTCGTCGATGTAGCTGTAGTGCGGGATGCTGCGTTCACTCTCGACCATCCGCTCGGCGATGGTGCGGCGGAGTCCGGCCATCTTTTGACGAGTCCCGGCGGTGCCGAACTCCATCGGATGCGGTTCCCGGTTGGGCTTAGTAGGCGTGGCCTCGGGGGCGGGCCGATGGAGAAACGCCGTGAGATCATCGAGCAGGATCCGCCCGGCCGGGCCGCTCCCGTGAACCTGCGTCAGATCGACACCGAGTTTCCGGGCCAGATGCCGTACCGAAGGAGCCGCGACCACTGCCGGGCCGGAACTCGCCGGGCTGGGGCCAAGGATGGTTGCCGCTGGTGTGACTGTGGCTGTGGGTTCCGTGGCCGGATGGATCGGTGCCGCCTCGCTTGGAGAAGAAGTTGCCTTGGCTTCGTAGCGGAGAATCGTTTGCCCGACTTGAATCTTCGCGCCGGCTTCGGCCAGAGTGGCCTGCACGGTTCCCAGGAACGGAGAGGGAACCTCCATCGTGGCTTTGTCGGACATGACTTCGAGCAGTGGTTGCCCCCGCCGGACTTTGTCGCCCGGCTGCACCAGCCAGCGCACGAGTTCGACTTCGAGCAACCCTTCTCCAACCGGCGGGAGTGCGAAATCCATTGCGGTTCCTCAGAATCGAAACGTCTGGATCAGAATGAGATGACCAGCCCCCACGACGGAAGCCGTTAGACTTTCTCGTCCGCCAAGTGACGCATTGCATCGCGGATGTGGTGGAACTGCGGGACGGTGTGAGTTTCGTACACCTGGTTCAAACCGATGCCCGGAAGATGCTTCCCCATGAGCAGCACGGGTTTCGCCAGCAGATCGTAAAAATGTTCTTCGATGACGCGGCGGAGCAGGTGTTCGCCAAAGTTCGAGACTTCGGTATCTTCGTTGGCGATCAGCACCCGGCCGGTCTTTTCGATGCTGCGGGAGATCATGTCCCAATCGTAGGGAAAGATGCTACGGAGGTCGATCACGTCGTAGGTGTGTCCGGTTTCCGCGGTCAGTTCATCGGCGGCTTGCACGCACATGGGCAGTTGGCGACCGTAGCTGATAATCGTGGCATCGGTGCCGGTGCGGACCCGATCGGCGCGGCCCAGCGGGATGAACTGTTCGCGCATCTCCGGCCAGCGGGGTTGCCAATGGGTGCGGGCCTCACCGACCGGGGCATCAATCATCTGGCACAGTTCCGCATCATTTTCCGGCTCGCCGGGGAGCCGTTTTTCCCCGCGCACGCGGAGCAAAGCCTTGGGCAGCAGCACCATTACCGGGTTCGGGTCCGCGATGGCGGAGAGCATCAGACCGTAGGCATCGAACGGGTTGCTCGGCATGACGATCTTCCAACCCGGCAACCGGCTCGCCCAACTTTCAAAGCTGTGAGAGTGGTAGATACTGCCGCGAATGCCCGCCCCGGAGGGGGTCATCAGCACGATCGGCATGGGGAAGCTACCCGCACTGGCCCAGCGTTGGTTGCCCGCCACTTTCATCAGGTCGATGATGTTGAAGGCATAGTCCGCGAATTGAATCTCACAAACGGGTTTGCCCCCGGCGTAGGCAATGCCCATCGCACAGCCGATGATGCCGCGTTCGTCGAGCGGTGAGTTCCAGGCGGTGCGGAGTCCTTGTGTGGCGGTGAAGACCCCACCGAGCGGCGGGCCGACATCTTCCCCAAAAATATCCGTCACGCCGAGGTGGGTTTCCCCATAGTGCAAGGCGAGCCGGATTGCCTGAACCATTGTAGCCATGAATGATAACGAAAAAGGAAAAAGGAAAAAGGAAGACGAAGAAACAGAGAAGACAGAAGGAAGAAAATGAGAAGAAGAAGACCAAGACGAAGAAGGTTAGGGGGGTGGACGGCGGGATTTGGAGGCGATGGCACCGATGATCTTCATGATTTCGGTGGCTTCGGTGATGAGAGGTGCCAGCTGGGCGTGTTCCACAATTCCGCTCTCCACGAGCAATCGGAGCCAGTAGCGGGTTTCCCGCGACTTTTTGAGGGTGATGATCATTTTACAGGTGAATTCGGATTTGGAGTACGCCGCCCGTGCTTCTTCGACATTCGCTCCCACAGAAGTTCCCGACCGTAGGAGTTGACGCGCCAACGTCCGTTCGACACCCGGCTTCGCATCCCGGTAGCGACACAGTTTGATGACACGCAATGCAAAGTCGAATGTCCGAACTTCGATATCGAGCGGAGCGGACATCCCCGAACCTCTGTTTCTTTTCTTCTTCTTCTCTTTTTTGTCTTTATTCTCTTTCTCTTCTTTTTCTTTGTTTTCCCTTTTTCGTTTTTCCCTTTTACTTTTTCCTTATCGGTAGTCCAGTGTAGTCATCGGGGTAGACGGCATCCACGGTGGAGGGGGCGTAGGTGAAGCGGTTGACATCTTCCACCAGCGGCTCGGCTTCGTTGGTGGCGAGGTCAGCGGCGGTGTCGGCCTCGGCTCGGGCTTCATCCCACATCAGCTGAGCGGTATCGGTGTCGAGTGCGCCCAGTTCCAGGAGTTTGTGTTCAAACTCGCTGACACAGCAGATTGCTTGGCGGTCCCGGAGCGCACCACTCGATGAGGAGTGCCCGTGTAACCGGCCCACATGCGCTTCCAGAATGAACGGTCGGCGTTCACGACGGACATACCGCATGGCGCGGTCGATGGCGTGCCAGGTTTCGACGGGGTCGTTCCCGTCGATGGTCTGACCACGAATCCCGAAGGGAACGCCACGATCCGCGATTCGGCGAACCGCGTGCTGGGAATCGTGCGGGGTCGAGATGCCGAACCCGTTGTTCGTGACGATCATCAGCAACGGCAGTTCATGCTCAGGCCGAGTAGACCAGAGTAGGGCACTTTCAAAATCACCTTCCGCCGTGCCCGCGTCGCCGCTGACGCAGATGGTCAATCCTTCGCCGCCGTGTCGCTTTTGCACCATCGCCGTACCCGGAGCCATGACGCACTGCACTTCAATCACGGAAGTGACGGGCATCACGTTCCAAGCAGGGACGGCATAATGACCGACGAAGTTGCGGCCCCGGCTGAACGGGTCGGTCGCCCGCATGGCCAGTTGCCGCATGTGGTCGACCATCGGCATGCCCATGGCGAGCAGGCAGCCCGCGTTGCGGTAGTGCAGGTGCAGGTAGTCGTAGGCTGGTCCTTGTCCTTTGTGGACCTGTAACCCCAGGCAGACGTTGACGGCTTCCTCACCCGGCCCCCCGACCCAGAAGTAGGCTTCACCGGATTTCGACATTTTAATCGAGCGTTCTTCCAACGCTCGGGTGCGAACCATCTGGCGAAAGATGGTCAGGGCGAGTTCCGTGGAGATGGCTTCATGGCCGGAACGGATAATTGCGGGGTTCGCCGCGGCCGTCCAGCCAGACTGCCGCGCCCCGTTCAAGCGATCATCGGGCAGATCCCCGTTCATCATGTCAGACATGCACATATCCTCCATGGAGCGGTGGGCCGGTGGAATGGCGATCCGGTCCAGAGTCCGAGTTGACACTTTTCCCAGTGGAGGTTCCTACCGAAGCCCAACGCACCCCGATTCGGTGACCGGGTGGGCGGAGGGAGCCCGGCATGGCAACAGGTCGCGTCGCCGGGAGCGAGGATCCGGTTGGTCCAAAGACGCACCGAATCGGGTCGATACGGCGATGCGGGAAATTTGCAGGAATGCGACCTGTTCGTCACTCGTATTATACCCCTGGTTTCATCGCGGAGGTAGACAAAGCCCGTCCGCCGAACAGCCCTGAGAGGGCGTAGAACCCGCACGCCACGCATAACAGGTACTGAAATCCCAGCAAGATCGAGGCGTTTTCCGCCAGTCCGCCGACCAGAGCTCCGGCCACGTTCGCCCCGAAAAACCGATCCGGGTACGGCGTGCGGGCAAATGTCGTCGGGAAAATCACCCCGGCAAACAGGATCGGCGAGAACACCAACGCACACGCCAACGACACCTGGATCATGGGATCCAGCCCCAAAAAGGCCCGCATCGGCACCAGGAGTCCGGCCCCCATCGCCACAAAGAGGCCGATGTAGTACGCTTCCAGCCGTTTCGGCTTCACCCAGCCCGCGTACAGGTTGCCGAGCAGGGCCATGACCAGGATCGCCGCGAAGACGACCGTGTTCACCGTCCAGGTGCTGCCGAACAGCAAGGCCATCTGCACGACCGCCTTGGTTTCGATCAGCATGAACCCGGCCCCCAACAGGAACGAGCGCAACAGCAAGCCGCCATCCCCTCGGACACTTTGGGGCGATTCCGGGTTCGTCGTCCCCCGGCGTGAGCGGAACAGATACCACAACAGAGCCGACAGGAACAAGGTGAGCCCGATGCCGCGCCAAGTCAGGCTGGGAATCCGCGGTTGACGGACGTACAGGAATGGCCAATCATCCGTGGCGGCTTTCAATTCTGTGGAAGGGGCGATGGTGAGTGTCCGCAAGGGGAGCCATTTTCCCGACCCGGCAGGTGGTTCTCCGAAACCGCCCGCGTTCTCACGGGTGATCGGCGGTTGCAGGGGCACCCAGTATTGATTGTCGTGAGTTGCGAACGCTTGCCGCAGGGGTTGAATCGCTTCGGACCGCCCCGCGATGAAGGCCGCGAACCCGTTGGTACGCAGGAAATCTTGTGAATCCAGCGCCAGTTGATCTCCGGGCAAGGGAGAATCGGTGAGGACCACGGGTTCCGTTCCGAACTCGGCTTGTAGAGAGTCTCGAATTCGGGCGGCGATCCAACCCTGACGGAAGAAGTTGTACACGGCGGCCCAGCCATCCGGTTTCAGTACGCGGGCCACATCGGCGAACGATTCCCGTGTGAACAGGTAGCTTTCGAGCCGGAGGTTGCTGTAGCCGGAGTGCAGTACCAAGGAGTCGATGAGGGCGAAGATGACGAGATCGTATTCCCCGGAAGGCGCTTTGCGGAGGAAGTTCCGGCCGTCGTTGAGGTGCAGCGTCACACGGGGATTCGCGTATGGATCATCCGGGTGACGGGTTGCGCCGAGTTTCTGGATGACCGGGTCAATCTCGACCGCGTCGATGGTGGCTTCGGGTGCCCAATACAAGGCGCGTGCCAGATCGTTCCCGGAACCGGCTCCGATAATCAGAATGCGTCGGATCGGCGACCGCCCCGTCGCTCGGTGGAACAAGTACGGCATCTCATATTCGACCCGCACGCTTTCCGAACGGGGATGCATCCGCTGGTGGGAAATCAGATTTGTCACAATCGTCCGATCATGTTCATGCAGATCGACCCGATAATACGGCGACCAAGAAATTGTTGTCGGCAGGCCGTTCGTTTTCACCAACCCGGACGTGATACCGGAAAGCCCAATCGCAATCACCAACGCCGCCAGCGGAACGCCGCCGATCCCGGATCGTGAGGCCGATTCTTCAACGGGTTGTCCCCCCCCTTGCGGGCGAATCAGCAGATAGACGAGCCCAACCGCGATCAGCGTAAACCACACGATTGGCGGGAGTTGCAGCAGCGAACAGGCCGCCAGCAACCCGATGCCGCAGAGACTGCCGAGCAGGTCCAGGGCATAGGCCCGTGTGCGATTCGGAATCCGGTTGAACGCTCGGCCCAGTTCCTGACCAGGGCCGACCATGATGGCCGCACTCAGCAGGAAGAAGAACCCCGCGATCACCTCAACCGGAATCGTGACCCCTTTGCCAAATAGAGCGCTGACCTCGGTGCCGAAGTAGACCACTTCCGGGGATGCCTGATTCCCCACGGATGTATGCCGTTCCACCGCCTTGCGGAAGAGTTCCACCAAAGTTCCTGCCAGGAGCGTACTGGCCAACAGGATCGGCGTTCGGCGCAGTTCCCGGCCTGGTTTCCGTGCGATCATGCAACCGACCGACATGCCGACGAAACTCGCCAGCAGCACGGTATTGGTGAAGAACGACAAAAACAGCACATGTGCGGGGAGCCAGCGAATCAACGCCAGTTCCAGAAAGAGAATCAACCCGCTAATCACGAGGAGATCGAACCCAGGTCGGGGTTTCCACATCGCGGCCAATCCTTCTATAGACACAGCATCTGGGTCACGAGGAAACGGATTATCCCCGGTTGCGTCATGCGGGTGAAGGCCAACTTGCCCCACCCGACAATCGCGTGCCGAACAGATGGGAGCCGATTGACCACATGAGAACCAGATTTTGAGCTGCCGGTTCCCGCAATGGCGGTACAATCGTCCCACGAGGTGCCCCATGGTGCTACTGTTTCTTGCGTATGCCGTTTGTCTGCAACCCGGCTCCGCGCTACCCCTGCAACCGGGGTATGCGGCGGTGCAGCGTTGGCCATCACCGCATGCCACCCAGGCCGCCGTGGCCGATGAACACCACATCTACGCCATCTCGAATACGACCGTGGCTCAGTACGAACGCTCCAGCGGCAAACGGGTTCGCACGGGCACCCTCGCCGGAACCCGGCACCTCAACAGCGGCTTTTTGACGCAAGGGAAAATCTACTGCGCCCACAGCAACTACCCGGCACGGCCTCACCAGTCGGATATTCGTGTTTTTGATCTGGCAACGGGGAAACTCAGCGTGTTTCACACCTTTACCGACCCGCCCGGCAGTTTGGTCTGGTGCCTGCTCCGGGAAAAATCGTGGTGGTGCTGTTTCGCGCACTACGGAAAGGAGAACGCCAAAACCGTTCTCGTGGAGATGGATGCCCAGTTCCGGGAACGCCGCCGCTGGACCTTTCCCCCGAACATCATCGCGGACTGGGACGGCGCGAGTGCGTCCGGCGGAATCTGGGATGGGGACACACTCTTGGTCACGCACCATCATTTCCCGGTGCTGTACCGTGTGCGTGTGCCGAAAACCGGAACGGTGCTGGAATTCGTGGAGGCGTTACGCAGTCCGTTCCCCGGTCAGGGGATCGCGGTTGACCCCACCGGCGGGCTGGTGGGGATTGACCGTGCCCGGCACGAAATCATCCGGGCCACGAAATAGCGATCGGTCCCGGATCATGGGTTAGCGTTTCGAGCCGCCGGTGAGTTCCGCCAATCGGCGATCCGCTTCTTTCAGACGGGCCGCGTCGGTGTCGGTTTCGACTTCCAGGCGATACAGTTCAATAGCTTTTCCTTTTTCGTTCAACTGGCGATCGTAGAGGCGGGCGGCCCGCATGACGGCATCGGTACGAGAACCTTTCTGCCATTGATAAGAGCGTTCATAAAACGCCGCGGCTCGGCCATATTGGCGATAGGCACGGCCTTCGTACAGATCGCCCAGTTCGTAGGCCACATCGGCGATTTTGTCCGAGTTCGGGTACTTTTGCAGAATCTTCCGCAGTAGCAATTCCGTGCGACGTTGATTGAGCGTGTAATCTTCCGTCCCAGGGATCCCGCGTCCTTTGTAGAGCATCGCTTCCTTGAAGAGATCGTTCGCCTCTTTGACGTTGACTTTCGCTTCGAGGTTCGGCCCCGGCACATCCTGGATGTCGAGTCGGTAGGAGGGTTTATTGATGAGGTGGAACGCTTTGAGTTCTTCTTCGACCCATTTGGCCCGTTCGCGGTCGCCAGCCTTGGTGTAGTGCGTCCACATGGCGATCAGGCTATCTTGATACTCTTGGCGGGCATCCAATGTTCGCTTGACTAATTCGGCATCTTTGCCCTCGGTCGGGGGAGATTGTGCCAGACTGAGCGACAAAGACGCGACCGCCAGGAGGGTGATCGGAAGGAAAAAACGCATCATAAGGGTTGATCCTCACATCTCCAGTTTTTGAGGAGTCAACCGTTCCGCGTTGACTCCGACCCCACGGGTGGCCCCTGGGATCGGACCTCCCGCGTGCTTATTTTCCGGGTGATGCCTCGCCAGGGTTCGTCACACTCGGTGATGTTCCACTGGGGCGAGTCCCGCTGGTGGCCGGTGGATGGACCGGGGCATGGGAACCCGAAGCCCCGGAAACCGGCGTGAACGACCCCGAAGAAGGGCGGTTTTCCGGCCGACCAAAAATCATCCGCCCAGCAGGCGTTTGTAAGACACTCGTCACCACGATGGAGACTTCCTGTCCAATCAGGTTGCGTCCTTGTTCGACAACGATCATCGTACCATCGTCGAGGTAGGCGACTCCTTGCCCAATCTGGTCACCCGGCTTCACGACCCGGATGGTCAGATACTCTCCCGGCAACGCCACCGTCTTGAGTGCGTTCGTGACCTCATTGAGGTTAATCACGTCGACTCCCTGAATCTGGGCGATCTTGTTCAGGTTGAAGTCGTTCGTGACGACCCGCGCCCCGAGTCCCTTGGCGAACAGTACGAGGCGTTCATCGACCCGAATCTTTTCGCTCCCCGGCGCGGGCGGACTCTCGGCCATCTCGAGTTCGACCCGTGGGTTGTTCTGGAGTCGTTTCAGGATGTCGAGCCCACGCCGACCGCGATTGCGTTTCAGCTTGTCGGAGCTATCCGCGATGCCTTGCAACTCCTGAAGCACGAACCGCGGGACCACCAGCGTCGTGTCGATAATACGAGTATCGCACAAGTCCGCGATTCGGCCGTCGATGATTACGCTGGTATCGAGAACCAATGGGCGGCCCCCCCGCACCTGTCTGGCAAACTCGACATAAGGGATAATGAAGCGAAAATCATCCTTGGTCTGCACGAGTGTTGAAATCGTCACATAACATGCGAGTACTGTCAGCACGAGCCGGACCAACAGTTGTAACCGATCCATTTGCATCCGGGTCAGGGATGAGAACGCCGCTTCGATGACGGGCGTGAGGGCACTGGCCAACAGCCAACCCAAGAGCATCCCCATCATCAAGCCAAAGAAGATGGCCGAGATGGGGCCAATATTCTTGCGGCGCTGGCGGATGTCGAGGAACAACACCAGAGCGCCCAACGCAAATACGGCTCCAGCGGCATACATCCCTGTCCAGACACCCATACCCGATTCGAGGGTGGCTTCTTCAAACAGGTTAAACGCGAATAAAGCCACTCCGATTAAGAGGGCCGCGTAAAAGGCACGCACAATCAAGAGGAGCATGAATAACCTCCGCAGAATAAAATGGAGATAAAATAAAAGTACGGCCAATTGCAACGCAATCGGTGTGCGAGATAGTCTATAAGTCGATAGACGGATAAAACAGCCTGCGGTATTCCTGTTGGGCAAATCGATCCGTCATCCCCGCCAGATAATCCCCGACGACCCGTTCCAATTCCGGGATCTGCTGCCGACCCGGTAAGGGCGACCCCGATCGATACCCCGCGACGCGGTCGGCTCCGGCCCAACGCCGTAAGTGCCGTTCCGGCAACAATTCCGGGGCACTAATGTACTCCGCGAACAAGGCCCGGAGGATCCGCTTCCCATTCGCCGTCATGCGGAGGACACGATGATGCCGATAGACACGTTCTCGTAAAAAATGTTCGAGAGCCAACTTCTGATTTTCCAGCTCCGAACTCAACCCGACGAGCGGTTCCGTGGCCAGACGCACATCATCCCCATTGCGGATCGGGAACTGATCCCACCGCCGCACGGTGTCCTCGATCAGGTCGGTCACTTGCCGGGCAAGCAACTCTCGGACCACGGCCGTCCGAAAGGCATGGCCACTCAGGCCGGGATGCCTGTGTCGGACTCGATCCGCAGTCGTGGCCCACAGTTCCACCTCGTTCAGTTCGTCGAGACTAATGAAGCCCAGACCGAGCGCATCGTCAATGTCGTGGGTATCGTAGGCGATGCTATCTACCACATCGACCAGTTGCGCTTCGAGTAGCGGTGCCCCGGCGGTTGCGAATTCTTCGTACTCCGGCCCGCTGCGGAGTCGGCTGTGCCCGACGAACGCTTCGCGGATTTCGTAAGTCAGATTCAAGCCGGGAAACTCTGGGTAGCGTTCTTCGAGTTCATCGACTCGGCGTAACCCGTACAGGTTATGGTTGAAGCCGCCGAAGGCCGCGAGGCAATCATCGAGTGCCTGTTCCCCCGCATGGCCGAAGGGAGGGTGGCCAATGTCGTGGGCCAAGGCAATGGCTTCGGTCAAATCTTCGTTGAGTCGGAGTCGCCGTGCCACGGTGCGGGCGACTTGCGTGACTTCGAGGGTGTGCGTCAAACGGGTCCGGTGATGGTCGTTCACTGAGGCCACGAGCACCTGAGTTTTCCCGGTCATTCGCCGAAACGCGGAGCTGTGAACAATCCGCTCCCGGTCCCGTTGAAACGGGCCACGATAGCTGTGCGGCGGTTCGGGGTGCCGTCGCCCACGGGATTTCTGGGCGGACATGGCATAAGGAGCCAGCCATGCTTCTTCATGGAGCAGCCAAGCATCCACGGATAATGTTGTCGCAACGGCCATAACGGCGAAAACTCACTCTCCGGCGTGTGCGCTGTTTCCGGTCGTGGTGTTGAGCGCATTTCTCAGCAAGTCGTACAGTGCATCCAGAGATTGTACGATGACTTTCACATCTGCAAGAACCGGCATGAAGTTGGTATCACCATTCCAGCGTGGCACGATGTGCCAATGCAGATGCCCCGGCAAACCGGCTCCCGCTACGCGACCCAAATTCAAACCCACGTTAAACCCATCCGGGCGAATCGTTGCTGACAAAATTTTGAGCATCTGCTGGAGCGTCAGCTGCATTTCCAGAAGAACTTCTGGGCTCAAGTCTTCCAGACCGGCATGATGCGTACGCGGGGCAATCAACAAGTGCCCATTGTTATAGGGGAAGCGATTGAGGATCACACAAGAATTCCGATTACGTTGCAAAATCAAGTTGCTGCGGTCGTCGGATTCCGCCTGAGCGCGACAGATAAAACACGTTTCACCCGTCGTGGGTTGCGGGCGATTCGGTTGCGTCACATAGGCCAGACGCCAGGGTGCCCAGAGATGATCCACCAGATTCTCCGTAATCAGAAGCGAGACGAGAGGAATGCACTGTCCGTTCCCTCTCGGAAATCATAGCCTAGTGAGAAGTATAGAACCCAGAATGCCCGGAAGACGGGGGATCGCCTCAGTACACCGCTTGACAGTGTACAACGGTGTCCCTAGCATAACCGTCTTCTCTGAGTATTTCCGTACACGGTTTGAACGCTGAGGCAGTCATGGCAGTCCCACAGGTCCGCGTCTCGAAGTCCCGTAAGGGCAAACGACGGAGCCACCACCACAAAAAGCCGGTCGGGGTTCAGTATTGCCCACAATGCAGCGAACCCGTGATGCCACACCGCGTTTGTGAACGCTGCGGCTTTTACCAAGGGCGTAGCGTACTCGTAATCACCGACGAGGCTCAAGGGAAGTAATTCCATGCGGATCGCACTGGACGCGATGGGCGGCGATCATGGGCCAGGTCCAAACGTGGCCGGAGCCCTGCGGGCGGTGGCGGCCGCACCCGACCTCACGGTTGTGTTGGTCGGCGACCCGGTGCAGCTGCAACCCCTGCTTGCGGAGGCCTCCCCCGCTGGACCCATTGAGATTGTCCCCGCTTCCGAAGTCGTCGGAATGCACGAAAAACCCTCGGAAGCCCTCCGCAAAAAGCCCGATAGTTCCATCGCCAAATGTTGGCAGCTCCTGGCGGGTCAAAAAGTCGATGGGCTCGTCTCCGCCGGGAACACAGGAGCCGTTGTCGCGGGTGGACTGTTCCTCAAACGGTTTCTCAAAGGAGTCCGCCGGCCGGGCATCGCCGCGCTGATGCCGACAGTCAAAGGGAAAACCGTCATCCTGGATGTCGGCGCGAACGTCTGGCCCAAACCATTGCACCTGCTGCATTACGGGGTCATGGGCTCCGAATATGCCCGTGCCATGTTGGGAATTGAGAATCCCAAAATTGGCCTGATGAACGTCGGCGAAGAAGAAGGAAAAGGTCACGATCTGATTCAAAAGACGTATGACCTGTTCCGTTC
This sequence comes from Bacteroidales bacterium, assembly GCA_026931725.1. GTDB lineage: Bacteria > Planctomycetota > Planctomycetia > Gemmatales > Gemmataceae > JAIXLE01. Next base: position 2,269 of record JAIXLE010000128.1, on the reverse strand, counting down.
CGGCCCGCTGAAAGAGCGATTCTTCGGCAATGTCGAAGGGCGTGATGTTCACAAGGGCGTGGTCGATGTGATCGTCACCGATGGCTTTGTCGGCAATGTGGTTCTCAAACACGCGGAAGGTGTGTTCGAGTTCCTCATGGGGTTGGTTGGCCAGGAAGTCATCGGGGCACTTACCACGGAACGTGACATCGCCAAAAAAGCCATGCACGGCCTCATCAGCAAGTTCCATCACAGTGCGGCGGGTGGTGCGCCGTTGCTGGGGATCGACGGCATTTGCATGATTTGCCACGGTGCCTCGGATGAACGGGCCATCACGAATGCTGTATTGACCGCGGCTCAGGATGTCCGAATCGGCTTGAATGCCCGCATCACCGCCGCCATCGCCGCCCTCCCGGCCATCACTGAGGACGAATGATTCCGGTTATGGGTTGTACCCCCACAATTGGGGATGTAACCTGAATGTGTAGCAGGCGCGGTCATGGGGCAATTGCGGATTCAACACTGTATTGCCAACACCGTGACCCGGCAATACGGGCCGCATCCCGCATCGGATTTGTTGGGTGTGGATTTTATCCGCACCGTCCCAGCGAACACGGAATTTCCGACTACGCTGACCAAGTTGGAAGTCTTCGTTCGATTTTTTACCTATAAACTCAAACGATGCCGGCTCAATATTTCTATCATTCAACTTCCACCACCAGGGTTGCAACACGAGGTTGTGTACCGACAACGGTTTGATCTTCTGGCTCTGGATCTGTTTGAAGGTCGTTGCTTTGATCGCAGTGTCAAACTTGTGAATGTATTTATTCCCGGCGAGGGCGATTACTCCATCCGATTCACACGCAGAATTCGCCGCCCCTGGGAGTATCGATCGCGTCACCAAGTGCTGGCTGTAGAATACTTTCGGGTTCAGAGGGCAACATGAATCCACGCAAACGACAAAAATCACCCATCATTACCATTGATTTGAGTCAATCGGCCCCGATTGAACTCCCGAACCAGCTGTACGATGAGATGCGCGCAGCGGGGTTGCCGATTCCGCCACCCATCGAATTCCTTGAAACACCCCGACCTGCGGAAGGCCACGAACCGCCTTCCGCCGCAGGCATCGTACCGCCACCCGAACCGCACTAACCTTATTTTTGACGAGATTCCCATTAGCACGGCATTCCTCTTTCCGGGCCAGGGCGCACAAACGGTCGGCATGGCCCGAGAACTCACCGCGTCTTTCCCGGCCGCGAAGGCTCTGTTCGATCAGGCCGCCGACATTCTCGGATACGATCTGCTCGCGCTCTGCACGCACGGCCCGGCAGAACGCCTCAACGCCACCGATGTCAGCCAACCCGCGATCTTCGTCACCAGTTTGGCGGCACTGAAACAGCTGAAGGCGACCCAGCCCGATGCCCTCCAGGGTGTCACCGCCACCGCCGGGCTCAGCCTCGGAGAATACACCGCTTTGGCATTTGCGGGGTCGCTATCATTCGCGGATGGGCTTCGAGTCGTCCAGGCTCGCGGTCGGGCGATGCAAGCCGCCGCGGAGGCGACTCCGAGTGCGATGGCCAGTTTGCTCGGAGCGGAACGAGCGGATGTCGAAGCCCTCGTCGCCGAACATCGCGGCACCGGGACACTGGAAGTCGCCAACCTGCTCTGTCCGGGCAATACGGTCGTTTCGGGAACCACCCCGGAAATCGAAGCCATCTGCCGAGCGGCCGAAGCCAAGGGGTTCCGTCCGATTCGCTTGGCCGTGGCTGGGGCATTCCATACGTCCCTGATGCAACCCGCGGATGAACAACTGGCCGCGGCCCTCCAGGCTGTCACGCTCACGGCTCCCCGCATCCCGGTCTGGTCGAACGTCGATGCCCAACCGCACACGGACCCCGCAGAAATTCAAGCTCTGCTAGTCCGCCAAGTCCTCTCGCCGGTACGCTGGGAAGAGACGATGCGCGGCTTGCTTGCGAGTGGAATGACTCGGTTCTACGAAATCGGCCCTGGCCGTGTTCTCGCGGGGCTCCTCAAACGCATCAATCGGAAACTCGACATCCAGAATGTGACCGCATAATCGACCCGAATACGAGAAAGACGAGAAGGTTTTTCGGATCATCTTTCCTTTTCCGGGTGCGGTTAGTACATTCTAACCCGTGCCGATGACGGCCGAGTGACGGGGACGGTGTAGCCGTCCGATGAAGCAAAACCATACTCTGGCGATTCGGGAAACCACCCCAACCGTTTCGGGGTGAACTGAACGCTGGTAAACTGCTCGGTGGAGGAA
>JAIXLE010000126.1 GCA_026931725.1 Bacteroidales bacterium | reverse complement strand
CCGAACACACAAGCTCAGCAGCCCCGCCGGGACACCCCCAGCGAATAGGACCACCAAGGCAAGCTACCCAATCCCAGCACGAGGCGGGGTCTGCTGCAGCGTCTGGTTCGGCTTCTGGGCTACTCGACCACGAACGGCACGCTCTTGTCGAAGTCGGCCCGCTCCGCTGGGGTCAGGCCGTCCCGCAGCACCCGCAGCGTCTCGCCGCCGACCAGCTTGCGATTGTCGATGTACATCCAATCGCTGATCTTGTCTGGGGCTACCGTGACCTTCTGGCCCATCTTGACTGACTTCACCTTCTCCGGTTCGTTGTTCACAGTGCCGGTAAACTTGGTCCCGTCGAAGGTGACGGGGGTGAGCCACATGTGCTCGGTGTTGCCGCCGTCAGTGAAGGCCATCTTGATGGAAAAGGCGGACTGCCCGGCCTTCGGCGACTTGAGGGCAGCGGTGAACCTCTTGACGGAGGCCCGCGCCTTCTCCATCGCCACGTTCATACGGGGGTCGTCGTCGGCCACATACGTCACCTTGTCGGCCGGGTGCTTCTTGCCGCACCCGACGAGGGCCAAAGCGACGACCGCCACGATTCCGAGCCAACGACCCATCAAGCACCCTCCACAGCCGAACAAAATAGCTCAGCAGCCCCGCCGGGACACCCCCAGCGAACAGGACCACCGAGGCAAGCTAACCAATCCAACCACGAGGCGGGGTCTGCTGCAGCGTCTGGTTCGGCTTCCCCCGCACCACCAGTTCTGCCGCACACCAACACCCAGTTTGTTTCTCTGTTCCCCAGCCGCAACACCACCTGAGTTCAGAGCCGCCAGCCACGCAGGATCACGATAACACTACCGATCACCTGACGCACAAGCCAGTGACAACACACTGTCACTCACAGGCACAATGGCGGCTCTCGCAGTCGCAGCCAATCGCCTGAATCTCAAGCCAGTGACAGCCAGCTATCACTCACAACAATAATGCCGGTTCTCGCAGTCACACCCAGCCACGATACCGACTCTCGCAGACAACCCCAGTCAGTCAAAATACCGCTTCTCGCAACCGCTGCCAGCCACGATGCCGTTTCTCACAGCAACACCAGCCAGAATGATTGCTCACAAAGCCGAACAACAAAGCTCAGCAGCCCCGCCGGGACACCCCCAGCGAACAGGACCACCAAGACACGATACCCAACCCCATCACGAGGCGGGGTCTGCTGCAGCGTCTGGTTCGGCTTCTCGCGCGCCGCCACTGCGATTCGCTTCTCCACCTCCAACCGCGATACCGCTTCTCGCAGTCGCCGCCAACCGCAATACCGCTTCTCGAAGCCACACCCAGTCACCTGAATCTCTAGCCAGTGACAACCTACCGTCACTCGCAACAATAATACCGTTCCTCGCACGCCGCCAACCGTAATACCGTTTCTCGCAGTCGCAACCAGCAATGTTCTCATTTCTCGCAGCAACACAAGATAGAATACTCGTTCACATAGACGAACGAACTCGCTCAGACACCGGCGGGGCGAAGAGAGCGACACATCGGGGAAAGCGCGCACCCCCAGCCGGTCGGCAATAGCGACTGGTTCGGCGCGATCACTTATACCCCGAGGAGACGATCGCCACCAGCGCCACGGCCGCCAGGGCCAGCCAACCGGCACACCCGAGTCCCCCCCGCGGCCCCACGTCGGCCGCCCGCAGCCACCACCCGGCCAGCATGAGCAACCCGGTTCCGTAGGCCAGCCCTTGGATGGTGACCGCGTACATGAACCGGGCAACCGGGTCGCCGGCGGTGGCCTCCAGCACCACCCGGCCGATGACACCCGCCGCGAACAAGGCGGCGGCGACCACCCACGGGCGGACCCGCGGCCGCAGGGATCGCTCGGTCATGCGCACTCCTCGCCTCGGAGCTTCAACGCCGAACACACAAGCTCAGCAGCCCCGCCGGGACACCCCCAGCGAATAGGACCGCCGAGACACGCTACCCAACCCAACCACGAGGCGGGGTCTGCTGCAGCGCATAGTTCGGCTTATCTTAAGCCACCACTCCGCCACACGGACACCGCCCTTACACCTGCGTTTCCGCCAGGCACGATACCATCAGAGCCTGGGGCCACCAGCCACGCAGGACCACGATTCCATCACCGGCCACCGGAAACAAACACCAGTGACAACCCACTGTCACTCACTGACGCGGTGCCGTGTCTCGCAGTCGCCACCAACGAGTTCCGCGTGTCTCGCAGTCAGCACCAACCAGTTCCGCGTGTCTCGCAGTCACAGCCGAACAAAATAGCTCAGCAGCCCCGCCGGGACAACCACAGCGAACAGGACCACCGAGACACAATAACCAAACCAACTACGAGGCGGGGTCTGCTGCAGCGCCTGGTTCGGCTCGCCTTTGCTGGGCGAGGAGTTGCCGCACCTCCTCGATGCTGCGGCATCGCCCGCCCAGGTGCAATACCGCATGGCAGTTCGGGCACACCGGCCGCAAGTCCTCGACTGGATCGACGACGTACGCACCGCCGACCTCCGAGAGCGGCCGCAGGTGGTGAACGTGGATGTAGCCCTCGGCCACCACCCCGTACATCGCTCCGAAGCTGAACCCGCACACGGCGCAGTCGGTGCCGTGGGTCGCTTTGCACCGGCTGACGGCCTCACGCGACCGCTCGTAGGCGTTGACCGTGACCTGACGGACGGCACCCTCGGTGAACGCCAGGCCGGGCGGTACCTCGTCAGGGAACTGCGACTCCGGCTGCACCCAACCCAACTGCTCGAAGGCGTCCGCGACCTGCGGCAACATCTGCCAGACGAACCCGCCGCGGGTACTCCACCCGCGGGACCAGACGGACCACCAGCGATGCTTGAAGTCGGGCTGCAACTCCGGCTGGATACCTAACTCGTCGCAGAGGGCGTGACCCAGCTTGCCGTACAGCGAGCTCACGTTCACGATCGCCCAGCCGCCGTCGATGTCCACCAGGGCTGCGATCTGCTTGGCGGAAGCAGCGCGGTTCTCGGCGGCGTAGTGGACGCGGAACGCTCTGAGGTGGTCGTCTCGCACTAGCGACCGTATCGCCGTCAGCCCGCGAACGTAGTCAGCGGCGGCGGGCGCGTTTTGCATCTCATAGACGCGAGCCATCCGAACGCCTCCTTCGCCGAACATCAAAGCTCAGCAGCCGGGGCCGTTTGAGCGACAATGTATCCCGAGAAGCGCTGATGCGGCCCCGGTCTGCTGCAGCGCCTGGTTCGGCGTGCCTTTACTCCGAGGGGGCTGGGCCGGACAACAGTTCTGCCGCGTGACCATCTCGCCAGAAGTAAATCGACGTTTGCTCGGAGAACCCCCGCTGGCGAACCACGCTGCTCGGGTTCTCCAGTGCCGCTCTCGCCACGTCGAGAGCCTGTTCCTGTGAGGATATCGCGGCCGACCCAAGACTCCCCGGCTCAGCGGGGCTGCCGTCCGGGTAGCGGAGTTCGCCGTGTTCAACGACACTGCCCGATAGCATATCCCTGAGCGACATGCCGAGCCTCATCCAGTTGACATCAACATCGTCCTTGAGGCGGAGGTATCGCACCGTGTAGTACACGGAAGACCCCGGCATACCAGATACGGCGTCGTCGAAGCTCTCGGCACGACCGCCGTAGATGAGCAACACGTCGGGCACTGAACACCCCCAATGTCGAGCGTCGATCCGTTGGGCACCCGCCGCTTTAGTCGAACTCCTGAACCGGCCTCTACGACCGTTCGATGTCGGCGCGAACTCTCTCAGTGCAGTAGCCGAGGTCGATGAACGCCACCCACGCGGCCTTCTCGCAACCCCAGTAGCTGACCACCACCTTGTTCAGCAGCTCATTGAGCTTCTGGGCACCCTGGCGGACTCTCGACAACTGATACTTGTCGCTTGCCAAGCTACCGAGCATGCCGCCCATGATCGCGCCCAAGGGACCAAACATGCCTCCCGCAACCCCGCCGATGACCTCGCTCCATGACATGCCTTTTGACAGCGAGGTCCGGTTGAAGTCGGAGACACTGGCCACAAAATCGTTGTAGGAGAAGTAGTACTCCTCCAGCGGGATGAATACCGGACGGAAGACCTCCAGCATGTACTGTTTGAACTGTTCTTGGAGCTCTTCGCCGGGCTTCAGTGCTGCCAACGCCGGTGCCGGGCCGAACTGCTGAACCAGCTTCTCGTACTCCTGCTCGTGAACCAAATGGGCGGCCAGAGCAATCTGCGCGGCCGAGCCGCCCAGAACGAGCCCAATGTTCTCGGCTGTGGTGAGGGCCAGGAACTCCTCTTGGGTGAGCGCGGCGTTGGCTTTGGCGATGTGTTCCGCGAGTCGGTCGTCGAAGCACATTCCGAACGCCGTCCGAAGTCGCTCCTCCGACGCAGCCTGTTCGTCTTCCATCGGCTACGCCCTCCGCCGCCGAACAACCAAGCTCAGCAGCCCCGCCGGGACACCCCCAGCGAATAGGACCGCCGAGACACGATACCCAACCCAACCACGAGGCGGGGTCTGCTGCAGCGCATAGTTCGGCTTATCTTAAGCCACCACTCCGCCACACGGACACCGCCCTTACACCTGCGTTTCCGCCAGGCACGATACCATCAGAGCCTGGGGCCACCAGCCACGCAGGACCACGATTCCATCACCAGCCACCGGAAACAAACACCAGTGA
>JAIXLE010000246.1 GCA_026931725.1 Bacteroidales bacterium | reverse complement strand
GTGCGGAGCCACGAGCAACCCATCCAGTTTCCCCGCCCGTTCGAGTGCGGCCAGCATCCGTCGTTGCAGTGCGTTGAACGCTTCGGGAACGATCGTGCCGAATGGCAACGCCCGTGCGGCGAAGATCGGCACCGCGTCGAGGCCCGCTTCCGCCAATCCGGCGAAGAAGCCCGCGACTTCGTGGTGCGTCCCGGCCATCCGGGCCCGAACGTCCTCCCCTTCGCAGAGAAGATCTTGCTCGAACTGTTTGAGTGTGGTCTTCTCCGGGAGGAACGTGTTCGATTCCTGCAACAACGCGATGATGCCGACACGCATGTTATAGCACTCCGTATTTCTCGAACGCGGCGGTAGCCTTCAACCCAGCCCGGATGGCATCGCGGACCTCGTTTTCCGCGTGAACCTTGTCCCAGGCCCGGCGAACCGCCTCGGCTTCCACCGCCTTGGGCACCACGACCACGCCATCCTCATCGGCGATCACCAAGGCACCGGGCTCAAAAAGCACCCCGTCGATTTCCAATGGAACATCCACATCCACCACCCGCTGCCGATCCCGCGAATCGTAGACGCAGACACCGCGACCGTAGACGGGGAAGCCCATCTCCCGCATCCGCACCACGTCCCGCACGGCCCCATCGACGATCACGCCGACACAACCGGAGTTTCGAGCAGCGGTCGAAAGCAGTTCGCCCCAGATCCCGGAACGGAACGAGCCGCCCGCCGCCGCGATCAGCACATCATCCGGCTGGCAGGAGTCCACCGCCCGCAGTTCCAGTTCATACGGGACCGGGTCCGGGTGGGCCATGTCGGTCCAGAGCGTATTCTTGCAGCGACCAACCAGAACACCGGGCACGGTCAGCGGCCGGATCGGCAACCGAGGCGATTGCCGACGATAACCGAGCGAATCCAAAGCATCAGACACCACGGCGGCGGTGAAGTGTTGCCGCATCATCGGGAGGGTAATCGGAGTCACGAAGCAGATCCTTCAGGTTTTGGAGTATCCCGAAACAACGGTTCGGAGGCGTTCATCAACATACCGCAGATTCCGCAGAAGGCGAACGAAGCCGCCACGAGGTACAGCGCCGCGTCCCAGCCCGAACCCGCCGCAACCGCTCCAATGACAATGGGGCCGGCCGCGCCGCCGAAGTTCCCCCACATGTTCGCCCAACCCAGCACCACGCCGACATGCTTGCCGCCGGTGTCCTGGGAAAACGCCCAGACAGCCGGGTTGCCGAAATCCTGACACAGCGACATGATCGTCAGCAACGCCACCGCGGGCCACGCCGACGGGATCCACGGCAGCAACAGAAATGCGATCACGCACGGCAGCTTGAACGCTCCCGCGGGGATGGACCGCCCCCATTTGCGACCGAACCGCAGTGTCAGCCAATCGGTGAACCAGCCGCCCGCCAGCAGCCCGAACGCCGCCACCAGCAGCGGGATCGTCGTCATCAAGCCGCGTTCGTCGAGCGGGATGTGAAAGCGTTCATCCAAGAACCGGGGTGCCAGCGTGATGAGGAAGACCCAGCCGAAGTTCGAGAAGAAATTGTTCAACGAAAACAGCCACTGATTGCGGTTCCGCAGGAGTTGGCCAATCGGAATCGCATCCGGGGCGTTCGCTTCTCCGGCTTTCGACTGACCGGACTCGATCAGTTCCAGTTCGGCGGCATTCGCCCACGGATGCTCACGCGGCCAACTGCGGGTGAAGATCCAGAACAGCCCGCCGACGAAGACACCCAGCACGCCGTACACCAGCAGTGTTGGCCGCCAACCCGCGGTGTGCAGCTGATAAAACGTCCCCGGAAAGGCTTTTTCGACCACGAGCCGATTCAGCCGGTGGGTCTGCTCGGGAGTGCGTTGTTCAAACGGTGTGGAAAGAATCGCATCGCCGTCGGATGCCAACTTCAGCTTCGGAATATCCGCAAGCGTTACCAGAGTCTGCGGCGTTTCGACGAACTGATTGACAGCCGCCGCGATTTGGACCGCATCGGGAGTGGCGGTCGGGAGTTCCGCTTTCACCGCATCGCGGACAGGTTGAAACCCCGGCGGTGCGGGTTCCTGAAGTTGCTGCACGAACGCGGACGCATCCAGCACCTGCCCCGGCGTGATCGTCGCGGGTGTGGACAGCGGCACGAAAGCGATGATGAGAACGCCCGTCAACCAGTTCGCCCCCGCCCCGCCGAAGCGACCGCCAAAGGCCACGATGCTACTTGCCAACCCCCGGTTGCGATCCGGCACCCAGCGTTTCACGATCAGAGCCGCGGTCGGATACGCCCCCGCCTGAGACAACCCCAGCAGGAACCGCGCCGCGAACAGGGTCACGAAATCCTGAGACAAAGCGATGCAGACACCGAAGACCGACCACCCCACCATGTACAGCGTCATCATGAGGCGGGGACCGTACCGCTGACTGAGCCAACCGCTCGGCACCTGCCCCAGAGCATAAGCGAAGAAGAACGCCCCGAGGGCCAAATCCATCTGCGATTTCGTGATCCGCAAATCCTCGCGGATGAACACCTCCGCCACGCTCATGCAAACGCGTTCCAGATAGAGCAGCACGGCGGCGGACATAGCGACGAACACAACCAAATGCCGAATCCGAGTCGGCCGAAGTTGGGTTGTGGGTGTGGGTTCTGTCATGAGTGGCAGCCAGGCAGGAATAAGCGTTCACGAAGATCGCGGAATGGGTGTTATCCTGACATACCACCTCGCACCCGGCAACCCGCTAACCAGAGAATTGGAGAATAAGGAAAACACAACCGGGGACGGTCGGCCCCGGTTCCGCATGCAGCCTCAGCATTCCACATGATTGACCGCAAGCCCGCCAAGAGAGGTTTCCTTGTACTTCGCCTGCATGTCCGCCCCGGTTTGCCGCATGGTTTCGATCACTTCATCCAACGTAATCCGGTGGGTGCCATCACCGTGCAGCACCGCCAACCGGGCCGCGTTGATCGCTTTGATCGCCCCCATCGTGTTCCGCTCGATGCACGGCACCTGCACCAACCCGCCCACTGGGTCGCAGGTAAGCCCCAGGTTATGCTCCATACCGATCTCGGCGGCGTTCTCGATCTGGGCGTTGGTCCCACCCATCACCGCCGCCAACCCGGCTGCCGCCATGCTACAGGCCACGCCGACTTCCCCCTGACAGCCGACTTCCGCCGCGGAAAGAGACGCATTCCGTTTGTACAGCATCCCAATCGCAGCCGCCGTCAGCAGGAATTGCCGGGCTCCGGCCGCTGTGGCACCCGGTTGAAACTGGAAGTAATACCCCAGCACCGCCGGAATCACTCCGGCGGCCCCGTTGGTCGGTGCCGTCACGACCCGCCCCCCAGCCGCGTTTTCTTCGTTCACCGCCAGGGCGTACAGACTCACCCAGTCGAACACGGCGAGCGGGTCCGGCGTGGAAGCCGCGTTCAACTCCCGGTACAGTTCCGGTGCCCGTCGCTTCACACCCAATCCGCCGGGCAGAATCCCTGATGTGGCCATCCCCCGTTGGATGCAGGCCGACATGACCGACCAGATGCGATCCAACCCGGCCTCGGTTTCCGCATCCGGCCGCCGGGTGCGTTCGTTCCGCATCAGAATCTCGGCGATACTCAAGCCCGTCGCCCGGCCAATGGCGAGCAATTCCGCCGCCGAGGTGAACACGAACTCCACCGGATTTGCCGGAACCGCTTCCGTAGACTCCCCTTCCTTCACGACGAACCCACCGCCGACGGAGTAGTACGTTTCGCTCAAAAGGGTCGCCCCATCGTCAGCCTCGGCGGTGAATCGCACACCGTTGGGGTGAAAGACCAGGGATTTATCCTCGTGAAACAGCAGATCACGCTCCTCCACAAACGGCACCGCCCGCACCCCCGCGAGCCGCAGACGGCCCGTGGCCCGGATCAGGTCCACGATGCCCCCTGCCAAGGCCGGATCCACCAAATCCGGGCGTTCCCCCATCAGGCCGAGCAACACAGCACGATCGGTCGCATGGCCGCGTCCGGTCAAAGCCAGCGAACCGTACAAATCCACCTGAACTCGTGCCACGGCATCTTGTTGCGCCCGTTCCTGAAGTTCCGTCACGAACCGATACGCCGCCAACATCGGGCCGACCGTGTGCGAACTGGACGGGCCGATTCCGACCTTGAACAGATCGAAGACACTGAGATTCACGGCATCACGCCCCTCTCCTTAAGGAGGAATCACAATCTGGAATTCTGTCAGAATTTTCCACACGCTCCCGCTCTCCATCCGGTTACACTGTGGAAGCACAGCGGGATTCTGGAGTCTTCACGAACCATTCACTAGACATCCCACCCGTTGTTCGGTTCTACTGTGATCGGCCCGGTCACTTCTGCCGTTCCTGAACGGCGGTCTTGGGCAGGTTACCCACGGAGGCGGGCAATGACGGCGGTCACGGATTTCTTCGACATCACGCCGCGAAACTGGCGGTCACGCCTCGCCGTGACCGTGGAGGTGATGCGCGAACTCAGCCGCTACACCGACCCGGACGCGATGTACCATGTCTTCGCCCGGCAGATGAGTGAGTTGTACCCCACGACTCGGCAAGTGTCTCTATCACGCCGGGGATTGAGCCATCCTCATGTCCGCGTGACCCGGTTCAATCTCTGGAAAGAAGCGGTCAACCCGTTCCGCGAACCCCACCGGCTCCCCGTCCTCACGGGCGGGCTCCTCTCCGAAC
>JAIXLE010000268.1 GCA_026931725.1 Bacteroidales bacterium | reverse complement strand
CCTGGCGGGGCACCAGTTCCTGTTTGATGCGTCCAGGGTCAAACAACAATGTAAATCGTGTCCCATCCGGCGACCAGAGTTCTTGTTCAAAATGCAGGAACGGCGCGGGAACGGGTTGTTCATCGGCATCCAGAAGTGAGATGTATTTGGCGGCATCACCACGGGTCATGGGGCGGGAGAAGCAGAGATAGAACCGCAGCGTGTTTTCGGGCAGTGTCGAGGCTGTGGGGTAAATGTGGGTGATGGTGGCCGCGGGTTTTGGTTCCGGTTGCGGGACGGTCAACGACACGGTTACGGATTCCTGACCCGGCAAGTGCAGCGTGGCCCGATAGGTCAACCCCGGTGTCAGCGGGAACCGTGGGGTGAATGTCAGTTGGTTTTGTTCGAGCTTGGTTTCGCCAAAGATTGCGGGGCTATCGGGGGTCACGCGCAAGGTCAGCGTAGCCGCAGGCTTTGGGAGGGCACGGGCCACGTTGGGCGGAAGACGAGCCACAACACGCGGGCCGGTATCCGCTGTGGCGGGTGTCAACTGAATGGTCGGGGCGGGATCGGCAGCCAACAAACCGGCGACCCAGAGAAGCGGTATCATGCACGGCGCTCCGGTTCGGTGGAGAGAAAGCCGGAGCCCGCCCGCGGAACGGACAGGCTCGCTCATGCCCAGGGTTACGGCAGGGGGATTGTCTTCAGATTCAACGTGCCATCCTGGGCTTTTACGAGTAACAGAACCCGTGCATTGTCCAGTTTGTCCAGTTGCATCACGCCTTCCAGTTCCGTGACGGATTCATACGGAACGCCCGTCTTCGGGGCAGCTTTCGTGGTAATCGCCTGGGCGGTGGCAATCGGTTCCGCGGGCAGTTTCATGACACCACGGGCACTGTTGGCGATCAGAACGTAGTCTTTGCCGCCTTTTTGATAGACGATCATGTCCAACGGCTTGTTCCGGTTGCCGAGTTCCGCAATCGTGGTGCCACGGACTTTTTGGCCGGGCTTCAGGTCCGCGACGGGGAACTTCACCAACGGCGTGCAGGTGTACGCGGCCAGCAGGTAATCCGCCCCGCCGATCTGATACGGCACGAACGATTGCACGGGCGACTTGGTTTCAAACTTGCCGTGGGCACCGTGATAGATTTCGACCCCCGTGCCTTTCTCCAAACGGGTGAACGGGTACGGCACGGCCCACAACGTCGAAGCGAACTCTTCGTTCGACAACCCGGAAACGATCACCTTGCCTTCGACAAAAGCGAGTCCGGTGATCGCGGTGCGACCGTTGCCCGGCAAGGTCGTGTTCGCGGTGGGGACGTTCTGCATCGGCACTTCGGCGATCTTTCCATCGCGGCCGAGTTTGACCACAATCGGGCCGCCGTTCGCGCCTTTGCGGGTCGCGGCGATGAAGACGTTCCCCGATGCGGGGTTCACCTTCACATCGTTGATGGTCACGTTGGCCGTGGTGGTGCCGAGAGCGGCGGCGATCTTCTCACCGATGTTTTCGACGTGGACATCCCCTGGTCCTGCCGGACTGGTATCGCCTGTGGCGACCGCGATCACTTGGGAACCGGACGAATCGCCCAGGAACAGCACGCCTTCCGGGCCGAACGCAATGGAGGAGATCGACTTCGGAGCCGGGCTGCCCGGCTTGAGACTCGCGGTAAAGGGACCGGCAACCGCCGTACCCACGGACACCGCCGCGATGGCAGCGAGTGAGAACAAGGAACGCATCGTGTGCCTCCTGGGGCCGATGATGGGCGAAAACGGACGAGAGAGGGTTTCCCCCGGAGAACCATCATGATCGCTACAATTGGCGTAAGCAAATGAGAAACCGGCAAGTTTTCAGTCCATGTCCGAAGTGCGAATCGGAACTAGAATACAACTTTTGTGTCCCACACACCGCACGGGTTTGTACTCATGGCCGATATTCGGGCTTTCCGTGGTTTTCGCTACGATCTCGGTAAAGTCGGGCCGCTCGCCGGGGTGGTCGCACCGCCCTACGATGTGATCGACTCCGCGTTGCAGCAGCAGTTGTACGATGCCAGCCCGTACAACGCGATCCGGGTCGAGCTGACGAAAGCGGAACCCGGCGATACCGATGGGAACAACCGTTACACCCGTGCGGCCAGCACACTCAAAGACTGGCTCACCGATGGCGGATTGCAGCAGGATACCGCCCGGTCGCTGTATGTGTACGAACAGGAATTCACGGTCGAAGGCAAGACCTGGACTCGGCGGGGTTTCCTCGCCCGCGTGCGGCTCGAACCGTTCGGCACAGGCCGCATCTTCCCCCATGAACAGACACTCTCCGGGCCGAAGGCGGATCGACTCAAACTCTATCAGGCCACGGGGTTCAACATCTCGCCGGTCTTCGGTCTGTACCCGGATGAAGGGGAAGTCTTTGCCCGACTCGCACCGTTGATGCGCCGACAACCGCCCATTGAGGCTACGGACCATCTCGGAGTCATCAACCGCCTCTGGGTCATTACGGATTCTTCCGCCATCAGCGCCGTCATCGGGCTGATGGGACCAAAACCCGTATTCATTGCCGATGGCCACCATCGTTACGAAACCGGGTTGCGGTATCTGGAAGAACGCCGGGCCGCTGGGGAGGTGCCGGACGATGAAGCCGCCCCGAACTTTTGCCTCATGATGCTGGTCGGAATGTCCGATCCTGGTCTGATTATTCTGCCGACGCACCGCCTCGTCAGTGGGCTACCCCCGCTGACCAAAGAGCAGCTCCAAGCGGCACTCGCGGGTCATTTTGAGATTGTCGGGGAATTCGGCACGGATGCCGCCGCTTGCTGGGAGCATGTGGAGTTGGAAGGTTCACAATCGGTACTCGGCTTCGGCACGGTGGCCGACAATCAGTGGTTCGCCGTTCAGCTCACGGACCCAACCGTGATGGAGACACTCGCCCCGGATCAATCCGCCGCCTGGCGTGGGCTGGCCGTGAGCCTCTTGCACAAGCTGGTATTGGAAAAGCAGATTCCCGCCGCTACCGGGAGTACCGGGGAATGCCGCTATGTGCATCTGATGCAGGAAGTCATGGACGCGGTCGCCGCACGGGAATGCCAACTGGCGGTGTTGGTTCCCCCGGTGGCGATGTCCGATGTGGAGTCCATCGCGGGGAATCGGGAGAAGATGCCGCCGAAATCGACGTACTTCTACCCAAAACTGCTCACGGGGATGGTCTTCAACTCGCTGAAGCGGGATTAAGGCGACTCACCCGGAAAAATGCTCAACCCCGAACGGCATCCTCCGTGTCGATCGGGTTCGTCCATTCATGGAGAGCCAATGAGTTTGCAGAATCAGTTCACAACCTGCCAGCGGTAACAACCAACTACACCACGATACCAGGATGTAAGCGGTTTCCGCGTCCGATACTTCCAGCCACTCAGCCGCACCCGAGAGCAGACGGAGAACCACGGCCGAACACAACAGCACGAAACAACGCAGCATCCAGCGGCGATGATCGCCCAATCGTCGCTGCATGGCGTACACCACACCCACCACCGCACACCCTGCCGTTGTCAGAGACAGCAGAACGAAACTCATTCCTGATGGCCAACCACCGAACGACTGCATCGCCATCACAATGCTGCTCGGTATCATCAGGAACAACAACACACCCATCTGAATCCAGCCCAACACCCGATGCAATCGCCGCCAGCGGATCAAGAGGAACGTATTCAGTAAAATCAATCCGTTTGCCAGCACGATCGGCGCGGAAACGATATGAACGTAGAACGCTATCCGATACGCACCGTGGAATGTTGCCGCACGTCCTTGCAGGAACAACGCATCGAAATTCGGCGGGAAGTAGTCTGGGTAGTTTGCCAATATCGTGACGAGGACTCGCAAAATCAGAACGACGGTGAGCCCGCGCGCAACCGTGAGTAGTATCGGTGTTCGCATGACCATGCTCACTCGAAAGTGACGGTTTCACCACCCGCAATTGTGAGCATGGCTGCGAGCATCTGCGGGTCGATCGAATAGGAAATGGAACGGGTTGCACCATCGGCAAAGCCAACCAAGAATTCATTCCCACCATGCAATGGACTTGCCTTTAGCATGTTCACATTGTTCCCGGAAGCATCGGCACCCCCGCGTAAAGTCGAAGGGCCGCCCTGCGCCCACGGGCCGACCATTTGGTGCGATTCCCATATGGCAATCGTGTTCGAGGTGCCATCGGTGATGGCCGCCCAACTGATCGCCCGATCGTAGCCCATGAAACCATTGCCCGGTGCCCCAATGGGGCGTTTGGCCGCGTCCTCTCCGACACCTGCGGAGGCGATATAGGTTGTAATGGGGCTATTATGGCCCGATGCAGAAAATGCCGGGCACTGCAAGATTTTCATGATCGCTTCCGCGGCCTTGCGGTTCTCGGCGTAGTTCTTCTCGCAATCAAATTGCCGATACAGCGTCTCCTGTTCCAGATAAGGCAGAATCGAGACATACCAACTCAATCGCTCTTCTGGACTCATACCCGAACCGATGCAGCCAGTCGGAACAGGGCCAAACAGTCCCGCCGACTGTTCTTGAGACGGCGGAACGGCCATCATGTCAGAGTAATTCTGAATCCCCAGCAGGATCTGCTTCTGGTTGTTCATGCAAGTCGTCCGCATTGCAGGAACACGCACCCGGCGAACAGAAGGGAGAAACAATCCTATCACGATCGCAATAATGAACACGACCACGCATACTTCAATCAGTGTGAGTCCATAACGTGAAGACCGTGACATGGTGAAACCCAAGAGAGGGAAATGAGATAGATGTGAGTCTACCACGAAAATCGGATGGATAGCAAGCGGGAGATAGGCTATCTCCCGCCCATTCGTCGGACTTACTTCAGCAGTTCCGCTGGGATTTTATCGAGCGGACGGATTTCGACGGCGCGGTAATAGACTTCCGCACCTTCGGACTGGAGCTGAATTTGCCCCTTCGTCAGCGGGACTTCCTTGCCGTCGACCTTCTGACGGAGGCCCGTCAGGATCATGTTCGGGACACCGTTCACCACGTGAACGGCTGTGTCCCCGACGGCGTACAGTTCGACCGTGTTCCACTCACCATGTGGCTTCTCGGCAAGCGGGTTCTTGATGATTCGGCTGGTGACACCCGTAAACTTCTGGCCATCCTTTTTGAAGAGAATCGGCCCTTTTGCCCCCTTGCGTTCCCCCGTCACGTCCACGATCACCCCGGCGACGCTGAAGAAGTCTCCAAAGTCACCTTCTTGAATCTGACACTCGAAGGACTTCTTCCAGAATCCACCATGAGCCCCCTCTGGGCCGACGCAGTGGTAGAGCAAGCCGTTATCGCGCACGGCCTTTTCCCGTGGCGGCCACTTCTTCTCGCCCCATTTCACCTGCAAGCGGAGGTGGTAGTTCTCGAACTCATCCTTGGAGGTGATCGCCCCGAACACTTGCCCGGTGATCTTGATGGCGGGTTTGCCATCGACCATGACGACGGAATAATTGCCGAGCGGGTCTTTGTTGGCCCCGATGACAGTGGTGTATTCCCCTTTGTCATTCTTTTTCAAACCCGGCACTTCGGCGCTTTTGTGAGGCTTGCCGAGCCAGGTATCCCAGCCGGTGAGATCCTTGCCGTTGAACAAGGGCCGCCAGTCCGCGGCTGAGACGGGAGCCACCAGGGCCATCGTGGCGAACAGTGCAAACACGCTACGCATGGGTGCCTTTCTGAGGAAGGAAGAAATACGACCCAGAGACACCGTCCCTGGGTTTGTGCCAATACCTATTTGCGAACTTGAACGATGATGTGTACGCTTTTCTTGTTCGATGCGACGACATCGAGCAGGCCATCACCGTTCAGGTCTGTCACTTCAAACTGGGTGCCGATCCCGGAATCGGTGTCGATGACGCGGGGTGTGAACGTCACCACGCCATCCGCGGCTTTGGCAGCCTGGAGCCAATAGATCGTGGCGGGTTTGTCCGAACCGGGCTCCCGCAGACCGTGCGAGAATTTCCGTTTGCCTGTGACCAAGTCTTTCAACCCATCGCCGTCCATGTCGACCAGATGGGCAGCGTGTGTCTCGGAAATCAACTGGGGGAACAGGTCGACTTGTTGGAAACTCGGGTGATCGCTGGTGGACGACTGGGGTCGCTGTTTGTGATACCAGATTCCGAACTTGTGGGCGGATGTGGAGAGAATGTCGTTCAAGCCATCGCCGTCCATGTCGAGTGCGTACATGTCCGCGGCCGGGGCACCGAGATTCGCGGGGTGGAAGGGCCAGGGTTTGCCCGATCGTGTCGCGGGTTGCTCCCACCAACCGCCCGTGCAAATGACATCATTTCGACCATCGCCGTTGACGTCGCCGACACCCAGGCCGTGGGCGTATTTGAAGGTGCCCGGAATCTCGAAGCCGGTGCCGGGAACGGGTTTGCCATCTTTCAACTGTGGCGGTGTACTCGGTACGCTGACCGGGTGCATGATCCATTGGGCCGTGGGGTCTTTGGGGTCCGGGGTGAAGTAGGCCATCTGCCCTTCTCGCTCCTTGCCCGGCGGCTGGAACCCCATGAGTAGCACGCGCTTTCCGGGAATCAGGCGATCCGTGTAGAGCGGGGTTTCGTTACAGGCGCTGTGCCAGATGATGTGCTTCTTCCAATGAACCGGCTTTCCTTCCGCCGTGTTCGTCAAACCTTTGGGGTTTTCCAGCCAGTAGCAGGGAGTGCCGGGGAAGTCGACGACGATGAGATCCGGGTAACCATCGGCGTTCAGGTCATCGGCCCAGCAGGCGAACGTATGGCTGTAGCCGTTCATGCCATCGCCATACTTGCCTGGTGGCCGCATCTCGTGGCGGGTCCAGTTCGGGGCTTCGTACCAGAATTCCCCGACGAGGACATCTTTTTTGCCGTCCCGGTTCACATCCGCGACGGCGACACCTTCCGAGCGGAATTGGGTATCCAGTACGGTTTTCTTCCAGGTAATCGGTCCATCGGCCGCAGTGGCCAGCGAAACGACGGCGCAGGTGAGAACCCAGGCCGAAACGAGGCGAGTCATCAAGGCACCTCCGGTCACAGGGGGAGATGCGGTGATTATCGGTGAAACCCCGACAGTTGCAACCCACTGCTGTTGCAGACGACCCGGATTCTGGTTGCAACGGCGTTCGGCCCTTTCCACAACCGAGAGTCCATCGGTCCTGGTCCGTGGGTTTTGTGGTGAGCCGGAGAAGGCGGGGATGACGGGGATGGATACGATGGTGATTTCCTCACGCATCAGCCTGTTGCTCTGAGCCGGTTTCTCCGGTACGCTCACGGAATCCCCGCCGAAATCCATTCCTGCCGAGGTTGCCACTCGTGATGTTTCGACTGCCCTTGACTCTACTGCTCACTGGCCTTGTGGCTGGCTCCGCCTGGGCCGACAACTGGCCTCAATGGCGTGGCCCGAAAAACGATGGCCATTCCACCGAAAAGAACCTGCCCACGGAATTCGGCCCGGACAAAAACGTCCTCTGGAAAGCGCCGATGCCCGGCCCTGGTGCCTCAACACCCTGCATCTGGGGTGACAAAATCTTCCTGACCGCTCAAGCGGGAGAAGATCTCGTCCTGTTCTGCATCAACACCGAGGGCAAAACGCTATGGACGACCAAGATGGGGTCCGGCAAAGCGACTTACCGGGGCGATGAAGGCAACCTCGCCTCCGCCTCGTGTAGTACCGATGGCCGACTCGTGTTTGCCTTCGTCGGTTCGGGTGAACTCGGAGCCTATGATTTCGACGGAAAACCCGTTTGGCAGATCAACACTCAGGAAAAATACGGCCCCTTCAAAATCCAGTTCGGCGCACACTGGACCCCGGTATTGTACAAAGATCGACTCTACGTTGAACTATTCCACCGTGGGGCACAACTTCTCATCGCCCTCGACAAGAACACGGGGAAAGAAATCTGGAAAGTGACCCGCACCAGCGACAGCCCCCAAGGGGTGGAATCGCCGGATGTGTACGCCTCACCGTTCATCTGGGAGGGAAAGAGCGGTTCTCTCTTAATCGCGCATGGGAACGATTATTGCACCGCGCACAAGCTCGATGATGGAGCCGAAGTCTGGCGGGTCACGGAATTGAACCCGAAGGACAGCTATAATCGGGCCTGGCGCGCCGTTTCC
This sequence comes from Bacteroidales bacterium, assembly GCA_026931725.1. GTDB lineage: Bacteria > Planctomycetota > Planctomycetia > Gemmatales > Gemmataceae > JAIXLE01. Next base: position 30,383 of record JAIXLE010000268.1, on the reverse strand, counting down.
AGCCCCCTCGTGACACCGGATCTCATCGTGATTCCGTCCTGTAAGCGCGGCGTGACGGTCGGCCTCGATCCCCTGAAGGCGCAGGGCACCATTAACCCCGGAAACACGGCTGAGGTCTGGCGTTTGCCGAAGGGGACACCCGATGTACCCTCACCGATCCGTGTCGGGAATCTCATCTTCCTGATGGGCGAGAAAGGCGATCTGACCGAAATGGACGCGAAAACCGGCGAAATCATCGTGAATGAACGGATCACGAACGAACGTCACCGCGCCAACCCCGTGCTAGCCGATGACAAGCTGTATCTGCTGGGCCGGGAAGGCACCTGCCCCGTGGTGCAACCCGCGAAACCGTTTGAGGTGCTGGCCAAGAACAAACTGCCAGATACCTTCACGGCTTCTCCCGCCACGGCTGACGGTCGGCTGTACTTGCGGGGTTGGAACTTCCTCTGGGTCATTGCGAAGAAGTAAATCGAACCAGCAACTGGGGTTGGAATGGTGCAAGCGCATGGATAATGCGATTGCCACCATCCCAACAATCCGGTGCTACACACGGCTAAACGCCGGCGGACGTTCGGGCAGACGCTCGGGTTCGGCTTCCGTTGGCGTGGCCGTTGGGGTTTCGGATGGTTCCACCATCGTCGGGACCGTCACCACATCCTGTGTGAGGATCGACTGACCGCGTAACGTCATCAGGAACGCCCCCAATCGACTCAACCCTTCTCGCAAGCGGCCGTCATCCCCCGCGAAACTGAGCCGCACAAAATTGCTCCCGGAAGGGCCGAACGCCGACCCCGGCCCGACCAGCACGTTTTGTTCCTTGAGCAATCGTTCCGCGAAGGTGCGGCCATCGAGTCCGAACCCGTTGACGGGTAGCCAGAATGTGAACCCCGCGTTCGGCGGCGTGACGGGGAAACCCATTCCACGTAATTGATCCACGGTGTATCGGCACCGGGAGCGGAACTCTTGCCGAATCGGGCCGAAGAGATCCTCGTCGAGGTGCAGGAGTTTTTCCGCCGCCATCTGACACGGTTCGGGCACAAAGGGGGCGGATAAATTGGCCATCAAGGCCGTGGGCCGGATCAGATGCCGTGACCCGGTGAGCCAGCCGATACGCAAAGAGGGTAGCCCAAAACTGTAGGTCAGGGAACCCGCCGAGAGGATGCGCCCCGCGACCGCCGGCATCGTGGCCAGTCGGGATGGCTTACCTTCGTAGTCGAAACGGGACAGGCTTTCATCCAGATAGATCAACACATCGTGCCGTTTGGCCAAGTCCGCGATCTGTTCGAGTTCTTCCGCTCCGAAGCGTCCACCCGTCGGGGAAGTCGGGTCCGCGAGGACGAGCAGTTTGGCTCCTCGCATCGCCTGGGCCAGTTCCGCCGGGTTGAAGTGCATACGTCCACCAATCGTGGATGTGCGGACCCAACGGATGCGTGCCCGCCGGGAGGCCGCCCCCAGTGCGAAAATCGGTGATGTGGGATCGAACAACACCACGCGATCCCCCGGATTCACGAATGCCGTCAGCGTGGCCGCGTAGGCTCCGGTGGCTCCGTGAGTGATGAGAACTTCTTCCGTGGGGTTCATGCTGCGGCCATCCCGGCGGCGATATTGCTCCGCGAGGGTTTCCCGCAAGGACGGCAGCCCCCAGGTGGATGGCCGCGGCGATCCGCTCCCGCCGATACGCCCCAGCGTGGCGGCAGATTCCAGACGCGGTATCGGTTGATTCAGATCGAGGACATTTGACCCCGGCGGCACGGGAAAGGTCGTCGGGTCCAGGAGTTCCGTCACGGGCGCGGCTAAAACCGAATCCGAGTAATAGCGGAGATATTCCGCACCGCCGTCGGTGAGTTGCCGTGCCGCAGGCAACCAGCGCGCGATGCCGGTACGGATGAGGAACTTCTTCCAGGTGAGTGATCGAAACATCGCGGCCTCCTGCCGGTCGAGAACGGTCGTTCCCTGATTGTGTCCCGTTCCGTGCCCGGAATGCAAGCCGGACTGAGTGCCGATGCTATCCCGCATCCATGCGGTTCTTCGCTCCCACCTTTTCTGATGGTGGCCGCTTCTGTTACGATGACCCACAGAAAGTCAGAAGGTGAGAATCACGGATGTCGGACTTTAGCGCGGAAGACCTCTTTGATGCCATCGACCGTGGCGTGCAACCGTTGCTCGAACGGGGCGGGATGACGGAACCGCCCGTCGATGCGATCTTATTAGTCCAAGAGCAGTTCGATTATCGCATCACTTTTGCGGAAGATCAGGACGAGGAACCGCCGCCGGGGCGATTTGGTCCCCGCCCGCGACGGCAAAATGCCCGAGAAATCGTCTTGCGGATCGAACAATCCGATGCGGGCCAGAATGCCGTCTGCGCCCGAGCCTGTGCGCGGGAACTGTTACCAGAAATTCTCCGGCGACTCGGTGTCGTACCGGGAACCGAAACCCGCTCGGGGCAGAATCAGTTATTGGGGCTCATCGTACCCCGACTACTTCTGCCGACACGTTGGTTCTCCCGTGATGCTCGCAAAGCCGGGTTCGATCTGATGCGTTTGAAAGAACACTATCCCACGGCCAGTTACGAGATGATCGCGGCCCGCATGTTAGACATCGCGGAAGATCCGCTCATTATTGCGGTGATCGACGATGGCATCGTGGCCAGTCGGCGCGGCAATCTGGCGGCCGCCGGGAAGAAACTCACCGCGGCGGAACAATTATGTCTGGAACAAATCCGCGAGCAAGGAGAACCCCAAACAACCCGACAAGCTGGCTGGACGGTTCAGGGTTGGCCGATTCCCGATGGCCCTTTCTCACGAATCATTTTGCGTGCGGTGCCGGACGAGGTATAATACGGTCACAACGCGACCCGGCGGCTACCCCTTGTGGGCGGCCGCCGGGTGTTTTTCCACACCCAGTTCTGAATCGTACTGGCAAGACGGGCGACTTCCGCGCCGACACCGTCCAGGTCGAGGGTTCAGAAACTGTTCGACGGATGGATGAGGAGTGCTCGGCCATGATCGAAGAACGTGTCCCCATGACCCGTGAAGGGTACGACAAGAAGAAGGCCGAACTCGATCAACTTCAAAATGTCGAGATGATCGAGATCACGAAGCGTGTCGCCACGGCACGCGAAATGGGGGATCTCAGCGAAAACGCTGAATACCATGCGGCCCGTGAGGACCAGGGAATCCTGCAAGCCAAAATCAACATGCTGAAGGATCAACTCAGCCGTGCGACGATCATTAACGTAGATGCCTTGCCCACCGGCACCGTTGCGTTCGGTAGCCGGGTTACGGTCCTGGATCTCGACATGGATGATGAGGAGACATTTGAACTGGTCGGCCCCGGCCAGGACAACCCGGATAAGAACCGCATCCTGACATCCAGCCCGATTGCGCAAGGGCTCATGGGGAAGAAAAAAGGCGATAAAGTCGAAATTCCCGTTCCCAAGGGCACGATTCACTTCAAAATCATGAAGATCGAATTTGCGGATCTCTGATGGTGTCTGTTTGTGATGGTTATCACTCTTCCGACTCGGAGAACAGGCTCCAAGTCGGAAGATTTTTTGTTACGCGGCTCGGGGCACCACGAATGGACCGCGTTCTTCTGAGCATTCCCCAGAATCTGCCTGGTCGTGTTCCACCACGGATAATGGTTTTTGGGTGATCTGGAATAGACCATAAGCCCACATTACCAAGGTCATCGCGGTGCAAACCCCGAAGGAGCGGGCTTCACGCAGTAATTCCACGGGAAACAGTACCGCACCTGTCGTGGCTCCCCAGATTGCCAATAATGCGAGAGTTTTCCCATCTGCAAAGACGGCATTCGGGCGGCTAGCTAATGAGCGTGCCCACAAACCGGATACCAAGGGGAGTGCAAAAGTATAATAATGCATGTGCGTCACGGGCGACATCAGCATCATCAGCATTGCCACGCAACCGAAATAGATCAGTTGATCCGCCGGATGTGGCCCCACACCACGCCAACCGACCCACAAGCAGATCAACGCCAGTGAACCGGCTATGCCCAGATGAATCATCTTGGTCAGTCGATCGGCTTGGATGGGACGTTCTGCACGATCCGGGTGGCGGATCGTATGAACAATCGCGGCAAACGATTGATTATCCGTAGCGGTGATACCAGTGAGTTCCTTCGCCCGAGTGGTATCACCACCTCCGGTGGTCGCGGGCCGCAATACGGAGTTGAATACGCGGTCATTCGCATCCACAGCTTTCTCCCAGCCTAAAGCCAATGTGGGAATGACCAGTAACCCCGCCACAAGTCCAACGGCCAATCCCACCCCGGTTCGCCCGTCCCGCCGGACAAATGGAATCAGCAGCAATACTGCCGGGATGATCTTCAACGTAATGGCTGCCGCCAACCAGGCTCCCGATCGCATCCGCTTGCCCGCCATCATGGCCGTAAACATCCCCGCGATCAACGCTAACAGTAGCGTATTGACCTGCCCTCGCGCCAACGTGGTGCCGATGGCTCCGAGGCAAATGTAAGTCGGTGCCGTGCGGGCGTACCACCACCGGCGTGAACCCGGCACAGCCGTCGGGTCTGCCACTCGCGCCAATGCATGCGTCGCATAAGCGGCAAAGCCGACGCTCAACACAAACCAAATAGCCACAGACAGCGCGTAGGGCAGATACCCTGTGCGATCCATCCAGGGCCACGGGTCCGCCAACGGGATCATGGCAATTGCGAACGCGGCCGGGTACGGGTAGTGCCAGCCGTTATCATCGTGAACATCGTAGACATCTTCGCCAGATCGCACCGCAAACGCGGCCCGTGCGTAGACACCGAAATCGGTCTTGCGTTGTTGCTGAAACGCCGAACGCCACTCGACCAGTGCCCCAAAGGCGACCAGTGCCAGGGCGAAGAGCATCAACCCGCCTCGCTCCCAACGGTGCAACCGAGCGGACCCCGGCGCGAAAATGGGCAGCATGGAGAACTCCGGCTTCAGGCGTGATTGAGGCAACATACCTTCCTGTCGGCAACGAGAAGATGCCACGATGAGAAATTCGATTGTGGAACACGCCGATGTTGGTTGTTCTCACGGTATTCCTTGGGAGTTTGCGATGCGTGGTGGATTCTCATTTCTCCAGAATCAGACGGGCTTCCCGTTTCGGATTGGGCGGGGTATCTTCATACTCGCTTCGGATTCGGGGGTAAGCATGGCGGCAAAATCTCGCAATCGGGTTCTGGATTACACGGTCTATCTCGTTGTGCGCATGCTGGTCTGTGTGCTTCAGGCCATGCCGATGTCCTGGGCGTTCGCGTGTGCGGAGGGGTTGGCCCGTTTGGCTTATCGGGTCGATCGCCGCCATCGCGCTGTTGCCGCTGAGAATCTCCGTCATGCATTCCCGGAGTTGGCTCATAACGAGGCCGCCATCGACCAACTGGTTCGCGGCTGTTATCGGCATGTGTGTACGCTGGCGGTCGAGTTGGTGCTGATTCCCCGCAAACTTCATCTGGAAAACTGGCGGCGGTACGCTTCACTGGTGAACGGCGGCCCGCAACTGGAAGGGTTGCTCTCGCCGCGTCCGCTCCTGATCGTGACAGCGCATTTCGGCAACTGGGAGATGGCCGGCTATGCCCTCGGCGCGGTCGGCTTTCGGACCTACGCCATCGCACGGGTACTCGACAATCCCTATTTGGAACGATTCCTGTTGCAGTTCCGTCAGAAGACCGGACAAACCATCATCGCCAAGAAGGATGATTTTGATCGACTGACGAATGTACTGCAATCTGGGGGGAAAGTCGCCACTCTGGCGGATCAGGATGCGGGACCGCGGGGTGTGTTTGTGGATTTCTTCGGTCGATCCGCCTCCGCACACAAAGCGGTGGCGTTGATGGCGATTGAGTTTGATGCGCCGATGGTTGTGATCGGTGTTCCCCGTGTGGGGTATCCGATGCGGTACGAAATCATTTGCGAAGATCGGATTGACCCGCGTGACTATGCCTCACGGGGCGATGCGGTGAAGGCAATCACGCAACGGTATCACGCCGCGTTGGAACGACTCATTCGCCGGCACCCAGAGCAATACTTCTGGCTCCATCGTCGCTGGAAGTCCCAACCCGCTGCCCGCAAAGCCCGTCGAGATGCTACCCAGGCTGCCTGAGAGAGATGATTCTTCTCACGGTTTGCTTCTGGATGTGATGAAATCAAGACTGGTAAAAAGCGATCAACTCCGCTGCCATCGGGCCGGGGAGCGTGTATTGGGGATAGTGCCCGCATGGGGAATATTCGATTCGGCGAACATGTTGGACACCGGCTTCCACCTCGGCTTCATACTGACGAGGTACTATCGCATCACGGTCGCCGCCGATCATCAGTAACGGGTGTGGGATCTGCGGAAGGTAAGGTCGCAGATCGAGTTTGTCCAGAATCAATCCCCGGTGTGCCGCCGCCCGAATCGGAGTCAGGCCACTGTTGGCGATCAGAAAGCGAAACAGTTCGCGCGGGCAACCTGTAAACTGGGTCCGTTCGAGTTGCGACATGACGAGATAACGGATCGGCAAATCCCCCATCAGCCAAGGCCACGTTCGTCCGAGATGAGCTAACCCGCGTTCCACGAGTATCAGCGGACGCCGGGCAAACCCACCTTGCAAGGCGGCCCGCAAAAACCGCTCAGGGTAAGTCGCCAGGGCACGCAGCGTCACCGTGGACCCAAACGAGGAACCCAATAGGTTCACTTGCGGAAGTTGCAAATGATCGAGCAACGCGATCAGATCTTCCACGAAATGCTCATGCCGATACCGATTGAGCTGGGCTCCATCGTGGCGGCCATCAGCAAGTTCATAAGCGATGCAGCGCAACCCGGCATCGACACAGCGACTCATCAACATGCAGAACGAGCGGGAAAGATCGCACAGACCATGAATCAACACCAAAGGCGGGCCGTCGACTGGTCCCCAAGTGCGATACCGCAACCGATAGCGGGCCGTTTCACAGGAACCCGGCACGGTTTCGGCATCGAAACGCTGGAGCGCAGCCGACAAATCCGCTGCAGTGGCGAAAGTGGGCACGGTTGAGGTTCCTCCGGGTCAGGCTGCTGGTGGTGTCGCTTCGGTTCGGGTTGCCAGGGCGCGGGCCAGGGGGCAATCCGCTGGGATCGGTTCTCCACGTCGATAGCGTTGCAGCAACTCCGCCGAGCGTTTGGCCAGCATCCGTCGCACTTCGCGGCGTTTCCCCTTGATGCGGGGGATCGTCATGTGATCGTAACCCGTGGTCTGATGCCGCATCCAAGCGATGACCGCCGCTTCCGCACGTTCCGCAATCGGGATCCGTTGTGTTCGCGCTACGGTGCCCGAACCGACAGGCGTGGCGTGAGTCGTCACGGCTTGAGCCAGTTGTGCCGCAAGGGCCGCATGGGCTGGGTGAAACGCCAGGAAGGCGAGTACCGCGCCGTGGAAATCCTCGACATATTCCGTCTGTACCTTGACCCGGCGACGGGCCGCGGCTTCCTGTTTGCGGGTGTAGGATGCGGTGCCGCGTTCGGCTTCCAACTCTGCACGCACACGGTTAATGGTCGCCGTGGGTGCCCAGACCCCGCGGGAAAACAGTTTGCGGCCACGTTTCTCTTGCACGGCCCAGAATTCACCCGCGGCTTTGACTCGCCGGGTCAATCCGGGGTCGCCGGGCGGCAACAATTCCCAGCCTGCGGGTACGGTGAGAACCTGCCCATCTGGGGTGCGAACCGTCTGGGCTGTCGGGCCGGGCGTGTAGGTGATGTCTTGGCTCATGCCGGGGTCACGCGGGATAGGGTGAATCCGTGTCTGAGGGTATCACACCAACCTCAGCCGAATGGAACAACCAGAATTTCCCCTGCGGACTTCGGTGGAGTGGGCCAGTCGACGCATCGTGCCAGTTGGGGAATTTCTGCGGGTCCGTTACCCAGGGGAACCAGGGGAGATCATGGTCGATTCTCACGAAGACCGGGATGCCATCCGGTGCGATTCTGCCTTTCTCAGGATGCCTCGGCAGCAGGGGATGGGGATTCCGTAGGAGGTGTAGCGGGTTCGGGGACGATAGGCCGTGAGGGGTCAATGAACATCCACGAGATGACCCCAATCATGTAGACGACCGCATACATGCCGAAGCAATAGACAAATCCCATCGGCTGCACTTCACCCAGGATGGTGTATTCCTTCAAAATCAATCCTGTAATCAGGATTCCCAAGGTCGCGCCGAGGTTCCCGATCATATTCATGGTCCCGGAAACGATCGCGGCGTACCGCTGGCCAATGTCCTGAGCCGTGGCCCAGGCTGGCCCCATCATCAGGTCGTTGAACAAGCCGACCAGAATCAACGCGGTGGCGAACAACCAGAAGTTTCCATTCACCAACATCGCGGCGGCGGCGTAACAGGCACCGGCCAGTCCGTACCCCAACATGCCGTAGAGTCGTCGCCCCCATTTGCGGTCGCCCGTGCGGCGGATGTAGTTATCGCTCAATCGGCCACCGAAGAAGCAACCGAACATGCCGATCAGCAGCGGGCCGCCGCCCAGCAGAGCGGGAACGAGTGGGTCGCCGTAGACGACGGTATCGGTGATCGCCACCGCACCGCCGCCGAGGCCGCCGAGCGCCAGGGTGTCCGCTGTCTGCACGCTGGCTTTGAAGAACTCCGCTTTCAACGCCCCCGGCAAGTAGTACATGAGGAAGTACCAATTATAGTTCGTCACCATGTACATCACGCACAACGCCCAGAGGTTCCGGCTGGTGAAGATGGTCTTCCACGGTGTCGGTCCCTTGGCGTAGGTGTCGCCGCGTGTACCTTCGACAAGGACACGCTCCGCTTCGTTACAGGCTGGGTGTTCGGATGGTTGATTGCGGAAGCAGATCCAGAATAAGACGCACCAGGCCGCGGCTACGCCCGAGAACAACCACAACGCTTCTCGCCAGTCCAATCCCGCATAAACGGTCAACACGACCCAGATTAACGGCGTAAGTCCGCCCATCAGGCGGGCCGACATCCAGACGGCGCCTTTCGCAAACCCGCGCTGGGTGGCCGGGAACCAGTTGTACGCGGCTTTCGAGATGTTCGGAAACGCGCCCGCTTCGCCCATTCCAAAGAGTGCCTGCATCGCAATCAGGACACCGAAACTGATGGGGATGAACGCGGTGCCCGGAATGGCCAACCCCGCAAACGCGGTGAGCGCCACGAACAGCGACCACCAGACGACGATCCGCAACAGAGTGGAACGCGGGCCAAAGCGATCACCGAGCCAACCCGTCGGGATCTCGAAGAGGGCGTAAGCCAGTTGAAATGCCACCAGAACCCAGAAGAAATCGCTGACCGGCCGACCCACCGCGTCCATCATGCTCTGTTTGGCACTGCCGTACATGGCGCGATCCATGTAGGTAATCATCGCCAGCAAGCAGAGGAGTCCGAGCATGGAATAGCGGACGCGCGTCGGTGGTGGATTCATTACAACCCAAACTTCGGAATGAGGTTTCTGTGAATGCGGCCCAGTCTACTCGGTTCCGAGAAGCCCGACAACGAATTGACGGCTTCCCCTGTGATTTTCTCTGTCCAACGCCCGGCAGGGAATGGCGGCGGGTCGCGGGTGAGTTGGCGATTCTGACATATTTGCCGAACGGGGAGTGAACTCTGTCCTTTTTACACGGTGACAGGGAAAGCCGTTGTAAGAGTTACGAACCGTTCCCCCATCTCGGAAAGATAGAGATTTCCTTAACCCGGAATCGTGATGAGTTTAGGGAAGATTCCCAATTGTAAAATAGGAATTGGCACTCCGCTTGCTTATCTTCTCGACATGGATGTCGCCCATGCCCGGCACGCACGGTACGATGGGGCTGGAGTGAGAAGAGGAGCGGTGCGGGACCGGAACCCCACACCGTGAATCCTGGGCCGGGCACCGGGCATCGGCGGCATCCCCTGGACACGGTCATAGACAGATATACACAGACGTACACGGACGTTCCCGGCCGCATCATGCGGGCTGCTTCTGGAAAGGCCTTCCCATGTCGCGCGCCCGTTGGTGGATTGCGATGCTCCTCGGGATGCTCGCAATCTCCCCCTCCCCAGCGAACCCCTTACGATCCGGTTTTGGCACCTCCGCACTCAATCCCACGGATGATGGTTCTTCGGAAGCGCAATCCCTCGGTTTCTCGGTCAATTTCTTCGGGCAAACCTTTGGCTCACTATATGTGAATGCGAACGGGAATGTGAGCTTTGGTTCCGCGCTCTCGGACTTTGCCCCGGTGCCGCTGGGTCAGTTGAACGCCGCGATTATCGCGCCGTTCTTCGCGGACGTGGACACCACACTCCAAGGGCAGGTGCAATACGGTAAGGGCACCGTCGATGGCCACAACGCCTTCGGGGCGACTTGGAAAGATGTTGGATTTTATGGGAGTAGCGGGACGAAGACCAATGATTTTCAAATGCTGTTGATTGACCGTTCCGACACGGGGGCGGGTAATTTTGATGTCGAGTTCAATTACGACCGCATCAACTGGGAGTCCGGGGATTTCAACGGTGGCATTGGCGGAGTTGGTGGTTCGCCCGCACGGGTGGGCTTTACGAACGGTTCCGCATTGCCGGGCACATTTTATGAGCTTCCCGGATCGGGTGTGTCCGGCTCATTTCTGGATGGGGCAGAAACCGCACTGGCAGGCACGATGTTGAACAGCACGACACCGGGCCGCATTGTCCTCTTTGGCCGGGAGGGGCAACTCTCGGCCTCGGACCCGCTGCTGGGGCCAAATCTCCCAGAAACCGAAACTCCGCGTCCTTCACCCCTGCCCGGCGATTCGGGGCCGGGGGGCAGTTTCGGAGCGCCGGAACCCCACACCTTCGCCCTGGCGGGGCTGGGACTGAGCGGTCTGGGATTGGTGCAGGCGTTCCGTCGGACAACAGGTTCCGCGCGTTCGGCTCGCACGGAACCCCACGATTCCCAGGACGCATAATCGCACGCGGTATCTTCTGAACCGGATCCCGCGTCGGTATTCACCAGATTGTCCTGTCCGATCGCGGGGGGGTATTTTGTCACATCAGTCTATATTGACCCTTGTTTGCGTCGTACCGCGGGGCGGGTTTGACGTTGGCGGATCGCGGTGACAATGTCCCGGATGGTCCGAGTGCCATCGGGGAATTCCGTGTAGTATGCGCCCACGGTTTCCGGGTTGTGGCTATCGCTGTTGCCGAGCGGGGCCAGATGCGACATGCGGGAGAATAACTGCGAGGCTTTTGTCTGTATGTCTTCTTCCATGTTCGTGGACATCAACTCAATGCCGTCAAACTCGGGTTGGAGATCGGCTAACAGCTGGTCGATCGGTTGACCCCAGCGGTACGGGTGGGCGATGACGGTCGCCCCATCCTGACGGTGGACTTCTCGTACCAGTTCCGGCCAGGTGATCCCACGGGGTACGGTCGTGGCATCCTGGACACCATAGACCAGAATATCCCCGCCGACACAAGTCACTTCGACGGCTGCCAGAATAATTAACCCCGGTGCGGCGGCACGCAGTTCAGCGAGTTCCTCTTCGGCCCAAACGTGATGATGCTCGGTGATGACGATGCCATCCAACCCGGCTGCAACGGCCGATTCCACCAGTTCGAGCGGTTCGGTCACGCTACACGGAGAGTAGCGGGACGTGTGCATATGGAGATCAAACTTCATCAAGGTGGCGGCTCCCAGCAGGGCAATCGGTATCATGCCATCACAGCAATACTGACATTGTACCTGACTACCAGGGTTCACCCGCCAGCCCGGTTTTCCTCATGCCGAATTCCACGACGTTATCGGAAGATGCACTTTCCATCTGGACGGCAGCCGTCGCGGCGGTGCAACCGGAACAGTTGCTCATGAATGCGGTGGCGCTCTTCCCGCGTGCCTGGCAAGAGGCCTTGGCGAACGCCCCTCATATTCTGGTGGTCGGGGGCGGCAAGGCGGGAGCGGCGATGGCGGCCAGTTGGGAAGCCGCGATGCCGGGACTGTTGACGAAAACGGTGGGCTTGCTGAACGTCCCCGAACCCGGTCCACGAGAACCCCAACTGCCGACACTCTCCGCGATTCGGCTTCATCCGGCACGTCCCGCGGGCAGCAACCACCCCACGGAAGCCGGTGTCGCGGGGACCGAAGAGATGCTGCGATGGCTCACGTCGGCGGGGCCAGAGGATGTCGCCGTCTGCCTGATTTCGGGCGGCGGTTCCGCATTACTCCCGGCACCGGCGGAGGGGATCACGCTGGCGGACAAGCAGGCTGTCACCAAGTTACTGCACGCCAGTGGAGCAACGATTTCGGAAATGAACGCCGTCCGCAAGCATCTGTCCCGTTCTAAAGGGGGGCGGTTCGCATCCGCTTTTTCCGGCAAACTGCTCCTGACGCTGCTGATCTCCGATGTGGTCGGCGACCCACTGGATGTCATCGCCTCCGGGCCAACCGCCGCCGACCCATCGACATTCACGGATGCCTTGGCCATCTTGCAGAAGTTTCATCTTTGGGAGCGTGTGCCGATCTCGGTGCGCCGCGTGCTGGAAAGCGGAGCAACCGGGCAACGACCTGAGACACTGAAACAACTTCCATCCCGTATTCAGAATGTGATTCTCGGCAGCAACACCACGGCTTTGCAGGCGGCGGCGGCTTGCGCGGAATCGTTGGGGTATCAGGTGGTATCGCTGGGGCCGTTTGTGGAAGGGGAAACGCAGGAACTCGGCATCGTGGTCGCGGGGATGGTCCAAGCGATCCGGGCGGGAGTCGGTCCTGCGCGTCCGCCTGCGTGTCTGCTCATCGGCGGGGAAACCACGGTGTCACTCGGCGACTCACCCGGAAAGGGAGGACGGAATCAGGAATTCGTTCTCGCGGTGGCCCAGAAGCTGAAAGACCTCACGCAGACCGTGATCCTCTCGGGCGGAACCGATGGAGAAGATGGCCCAACCGATGCCGCTGGGGCGTTCTTGACCGCGGAGCTCTGGGCACGCGGCCAAGCCCATGATCCGCTGAGCCATCTGGTGCGACACGATGCCTACCCGTTCTTCGATCGCATCGGCGGCCTGATCCGCACGGGGATGACGGGTACGAATGTCATGGACGTGCGGGTTGTGCTGGTCTGCTCATGAGTGACGATTCCACGGCCAGAAAGGGAGGGAACGCCTTCCCCGCGTTCGGGTGGTGTCCCAGATTCGCTCGGGACGACGTTGCACAATCGCACTTCCCGGCATCGCCTGCACGATCATGCCAAGCCCACCCCAATTTCTGCATTCTACCCCGTCATCGTGCATGACGCGGTCAACCCGCACAATGTTCTTCGCCGATTCATCCTGCGTGACGAGATCGTGACTCCATCCCAGACTGGCAGGATGCCAGCACCACGCACATGCGGAGTGGAGGGGGAATCACGCATCATTCGCCTGTTCGGGCAAGGATTCTTGGCAAGGACGCAAATCCATGATCGCTCGTAAATGGAAATGGACGCTGAGTGCCCTGGTTGGTCTGACGGGTTCTGCCAGCTTTGCGGCGGATGCTGCTTCGTCAGCACAACCGAATGCGATGCCTGCCGCGACCGCGCCGCTCCACCTACCCGATGCTCCTACACGCGCAGGGATTCCGGGTACAACGCCATCCAGCGCCACGGCTCTGCTGACAGGGGAATGTTGTCTTCCCTCGGATTGTTGCGTTTGCCCGTGTGGCCCTCCGGGACGCGTTTGGGCATCGGCAGAATGGTTGTACTGGACCGCATCGGGTCAGTCGCTTCCGGCACTGATTACGGCAGCCCCGCCAGGTTCCCCCCGTGCCACGGCCGGGACGCTGGGTGATCCGAACACACAAGTTCTGTTCGGAAATCAGCGGGTGAATGACGATTTCCGCAATGGGTTCCGTACCCGATTCGGGGTCTGGCTCAACGAAGAACAGACCTTCGGGATTGAAGGTAACTTCTTCTTCCTAGGCCGCAGCCGACAGGGTGGCGTGGCGGGTGCGGATGGAAGTATCGGTAGCCCAATTATTACTCGTCCGTTCAACAATGCGTTGACGGGTCAGCAGGATGCGGAATTGGTGTCCCTTCCCGGTGTACTGGCGGGCACCGTCTCGGCGGATGCGACCAGTGATGTCATCGGCGGTGGCTTCAACTTCCTGTGCAATATCTGCTGCAACCCCTGTGGCCGGTTCGACCTTATCACAGGTTTCCGTTACATGAACCTGCGGGATCAGGTATCCATCACCGAGAATCTGACCGCTCTGCCCGGTTCTGGGGTGACTCCGGGAACGAACATCATCGTCCAAGACCGCTTCAACACGAACAATGACTTTTATGGTGGTTTGATCGGTGGTTACTATGAACGGCGGTTCGGGTCCATGTTCGTGGGTGTACGGTCCTCGATTGCTTTGGGTCTGTCGCACCAGGAGATCGGGATCAATGGTTCCACGACCTTCATTCCACCGGGTCAGACCTACCCCGGCGGCCTGTTGGCGCAGCCCTCAAACATTGGTTCCTACACGAATGACGAATTCGCGGTGATGCCGGAAGTCGGGGTTCGGTTCGGTGCCCAGTTGACCCCACGCCTGCGTGGCTTCGTCGGCTACGACTGGTTGTACTGGTCAACGGTGTCGCGTGCGGGTGATCAGATTGACTTGAATGTGAACCCAAACCAACTGGCACCCGCGATGCCTCCGGTTGCGGGGCCAGCGTTCCCCGCGGCCCGTACCAATGTTACCGATTTCTGGCTACAGGGCATCAGTATCGGCGGTGAATTCCGCTTTTAATCCGGGCTTGCGGACCATTCTGATTCTGTGAGATGCGTTCTCACCACGCAACCGGGGTCAATACCCCGGTTGCTGCATTTCGGATTCCTTGCGGGAGAACGCGCAGGAAGAGGATCGGGGTTGGCTCAGGCGCGGATGATCTTCTCGCGGCCATTGGATACTGTCTTTGTGGCATTGCGGGTGTCGACCACCAATCGGCTGGCTCCGACGATGAACTCATAGTCAAAAGCGGAATGGTCCGTAGCCAGTAGGACACAATCCTGCTCGGCGAGGTACTCCGCCGTGAGGTCGCTGCTTTCCATCTGGAGGTGCGGCCAGTGTCGCATTTTCGGCAGCGAGGGGATGTGCGGATCGTGGTAGGTGACGATCGCGCCTTTCTTCAACAAGAGGTCCATCAACTCGAAGCCGGGGCTTTCCCGCGGGTCGTCGACATCCTTCTTGTAGGCCATGCCGAGAATCGCCACTCGGCTGCCGCGTATCGCCCGGCCCGCATCGTTCAGGGCATCGCCGATTTTACTGATGACGTATGCGGGCATCGCCGTGTTGACTTCCCCGGCGAGTTCGATGAACCGTGTGGTCAGACCGTACTGACGGGCAACCCAACTGAGGTAGAACGGATCAATGGGAATGCAGTGCCCGCCGAGTCCGGGGCCGGGGTAAAACGCCTGGAAGCCGAACGGCTTGGTCTTCGCCGCGTCGATGACTTCCCACACGTCGATTCCCATGCGGTCGTAAAGGACTTTGAGTTCGTTCACCAGGGCGATGTTCACGGCCCGATAGGTGTTTTCGAGGATCTTGCAGGCTTCCGCCACTTCCGGCGTGGAGACTCGCACCACTTGGGGGACAATCGCGGAGTACAACGCTGTGGCCAGATCCCCACTCGCTTCATCCAGGCCGCCGACGACCTTGGGAATGTTGTGGACCGAATGTCCCACATTGCCAGGGTCTTCCCGTTCGGGACTGAAGGCCAGGAAGAAATCGACTCCCGCCCGGAGTCCGGTTGCTTCGAGGACCGGCAAGACATCTTTGCGGGTCGTCGTCGGGTAGGTGGTACTTTCCAGCACCACCAGTTGCCCCGGTTTCAGTTGCGCGGCAATGGCGTGTGCGGAGTTGATGACGTATCGCAAATCGGGTTCGCGGGAGTCCGTCAACGGTGTGGGCACACAGATGAGGATAGCATCGACTTCTCCGAGTCGGTCGAAGCGATCCGTAGCCGCGAAGCCCGCGTCCCGCATGTCGCGGATCGCGTCATCGGGAATCTGTTTGATGTAGGAGAGGCCCGCATTGAGCTTCGTGACCTTGGCCGCATCGACATCGAAGCCGAGGACGCGGAACCCGGCCCGGCTGAGTGCCCGTGCGAGGGGAAGCCCGACGTACCCCAGTCCGATGATGCCGACCTGGGCGGTCTTGGTGTGAATGCGTGTCAGCTGCGTCGAGACGATGTCCGCCATGCCGATCCCATCCGTGGAACGGGCGAAGGATATTAGTAAGACCGCGTGGACCGCGGCGGAGTGGAATCATCACATGAAAAGAGTGGCCGTGTCAATCGGGAGTTGTACGGCTGTGGTGGAGCTTTGTTCTTATGCCATTGTTCAAAATAAAAGCACACGATCGACTCCGGGTAATCGGAAGTCGATCGCGTACGGAGAAACCGGAAGAGTCACGAATGCTTACCAGTCGCTCCCCAGGGGCACACCATCTTTTGGCATCAGAGCCGCTTGCCAGGTGGTTTGGCTGACGTTCTCGTTGACGGCCTTGACACTTCCATCGCACATGGCCACGAGTGAACTATTAGCATGGCCGGAATTGGGCCGACTGGTATCACACTGGTTCGGGTCAATCGGCCCTCCAGTGGGCGAAGCCTCCAGAATGGGGGACACCTGCGGGGGCAGGTTCCAGTTTTGGGTACTGGTCGCCCAGTCTGTATTGACTTGGCTGCGGAAGCCGATGTTGGGCTGCCATTCATAAGACCATTGGCCCGTTGGATAAGCCCACAGATTACCGCCACCCGAATTCGCGCCCGTTGCAGCGATTCGTGCCGGGGAACGCTGGCAAGCGGACATCTTCTCACCAAACATGATCGTGTTCGAGGTGCCATCCTTCATGGTGCTGAGTTTCACCGATGCCGTGTGCAGCGGTGTCTGACCCGTACCGCGATCCGGTCCGCCAAAGACTTGGAAGTTGAACCCGTAGGAGGCGGCGGCCCAGTCACTCGAATTCGCACTGCGGTCGTTCGCCGCGATACCGTAATCGGCTGGGCAGAGATACGTTTTGATGGAAACCCAGCGTACCCGGTTGGTTGTGGAACCGGGGGTGGTGCCACAATCCCAGAATGAAATATTGCCGGTCGCCTGCGTTCCCGTGCCACCGTTCAGGCCACTGATACAGGCTTGATACAGTTGTCCCTGTTCCATTTGTGGCAGAATGCGGACGAGCACCGTCAGGTCGTTCACTTGAGAAGTACCACCGGTGGAATTCGTAAGGCATCCGGTAGGTGAAAATTTACCTGCCGGACGCTTGTTTGGGGCGGATGGTGATGTCATACTTGGGGAGCGTCGCGGAGCGGTCCAGGCGGGCTTCGATCGGCTCCATTTCCGCCTTCGTCAACTTCACCCCGTCGACGTACGTCCCGCTCAGTACCCCAACCGTGGGGTGGCGACCCTTCCACGTCATCCGTCGCGCGTAGCTCAGGATCACCTCCAAACTGGTCAGTAACGCCCCGCCCCACTTCCGTTCCAAACTTGACCAGCACCGCTCCACCGGGTTGTACTTGCTGTGGTACGGTGGGTAGTACACCAGTCGCACCGTCAATCCCGTCGCGTCCACGAACGCCACCATCCGCTTCAAGAACTGGGTTCGTGTGCCCGCGTTGTGGGGGCCGTTGTCCAGATAAATCACCAGCGTGCGGACGTGTCCCAACCCGCCCCGGACCTGGTCCCACCACCGTCCCAATCCGTCCACCCAGAGGTCACTTGTCTCCCGTGTCCCAAAGAATAGGGACAACGCCCCCGTCGCCAGGATCAGGATACCGAGCGGTGTCCATTTGGTCTTCGCGGGCGGGTCATGGTCAAGCCCCTTGGCCGATGTCCCGTCCGATGCCGTCCGGGTTTTTTCCCCCACGGGCGTATTCGCCTTCGCTCACCTTCGCCTTCGTATCCATCGAGATTTCCAGCGTATGGGGATCGCCCTTGACCTCCGCTTTCACGGCCGCCACGTTGGCAAAGATGGCATCGGTCGAGGCGATCTTACGAAGGGGTTTGGCCTTGCGAATCCGGGTTAGCCGATATCCCATCCGGTTCAGGATGTCCCGCATGGTCCGCTCGCTCGGCACGGCATCGTCGGCGTAGCCCTTGGTCGTCCGCAACAAGTCGCACACTTCGCGGGCGGACATGTTAGTGTACACACGCTCGGACTTCAGTTCGGGGTGGGCCTGGGTGCGGGGCTCGACCAGGTCGCGGATGTCCGCGGCCAGTTGGGGGCGGGCGACCTCGGTGGGCACCTTGCCACGGTCGGCAAAGCGTTCGACACAGCGGATCCCGGTGGCGAGTTCGCGGAGGCCGGTGTCAACGGTGCCGCGTCCCCACCCGAATCGGCGTTCGGCGGCGCGGGACGAACCGCCGCACAGTACCCGAGTGACCTCGGCCTGGAAGATGCGGCGGCGGTGTCCGGTGAGGGTCCGAGCCGCCAGTCGGAGCAGGTCGTCGGTTGGGTCGCAGTGTTCGGTGCGGTCCATGGCCCGTCCTCGGGGTGTGAAGTAGGACCATTATCCCACGCCACCCGGTCCAGCGAAAGGCGAATCTATGGGTATAAATCCACCCACCGGATGCCTAAACGTGATGGCGGGAGTGCTGGACCGCGCATCCGGGAGTTTGTTCCCATTGGTATCCGAGTATCCGTGAACGGCCAGGGCCATTTGCTTCAAATTGTTCGAGCATTTGGAACGGTCGGCGGCTTCCCGTACTTTTTGCACGGCGGGGAGCAGGAGCCCAATCAGAATGGCGATAATGGCAATAACCACCAGCAATTCGATGAGGGTAAATCCACGATGAGCGTACCGAGAGCGAGAATGCACTGTGGCAAACATGCGGGCACCTGGATTTGAGAAAGGAACCAAAACGGGTCGTGGAGTCAATTACCGCCACAAAAATTGCGACGGTTCACGGAGGAATTGCAGCAAAATGAAAATAATGCAATCCGATCACTTCGTCAATCACATGGAAAAACACTCACAATCTTGTCATTTGCAGTATTCATAGCATTGCTCCGCTTCTCTATCGTTTGAGCCTGGCAATAGTTCTGACCCCGCTTTTCCCTTGGCGAGTTGGGACGGGAGACAGTGACCGACCAAGGAGTCAACCCAGAACTGGCTGCCACTTTACACGGCGAATTCTAAGATGCGGTAAACCACTTCATTTCACCCGTCACGGAGCGGAAACAATGCCGACGAACGCATTCCTGAATCGCAAGCTACGCATGGGCCTGATCGGCGGTGGGCAAGGCTCTTTTATTGGTCGGGTTCACGCCACGGCGGCGGTTCTCGATAATCGCGCGGCTCTGGTGGCGGGTGCGTTGTCCTCGGATCCGGTTCGTGCCAAAGCGTCGGCCTCGGATTACGACATCCCGCCCGACCGGGCCTACGGCAGTTTTCAGGAGATGGCCGCGACCGAAGCGCAACGGTCGGACAAAGTCGATTTCGTGTCCGTAGCCACGCCGAACCACTCGCACTTTGCCGTGGCGAAAACCTTTGTAGAAGCAGGGTTTAACGTCATTTGTGATAAGCCGTTGACCTTCGATCTGGCTCAGGCGGAAGAACTACTCAAAATCGTCGAGAAAAGCGGAGTCGTCTTCGCGGTCACGCACAACTACACCGGCTATCCGCTCGTCCGTCAGGCCCGCGAGATGATCGCCAATGGGGAACTCGGCGAGATCAACGCCATCCGCATGTCCTACATCCAGGGTTGGCTCCGCACCCGGCTCGAAAACAGCGACCAGAAGCAGGCCAAATGGCGCACCGACCCCAAACTATCGGGAGCCGCCGGGTGCTTCGGCGACATTGCCACTCATGCGTACAACCTGGGCCGTTATATCACCGGGTTGCTCCCCCAGGAGATTTCCTGCTTGCTGAAAGTGTTCGAGGATGGCCGGGCACTCGACGATTATGGCGTGGCCTCGGTTCGGTACGAGAACGGCGCGTTGGGCACGGTCACGGCTTCGCAGATTAGCCATGGCCGAGAGAATGACCTGTGGATTGAAGTCGATGGCACGAAAGCCGCGTTGGAATGGCACCAGGAAGACCCGAATCGGCTGATTGTCCGCAAGAATGGTGAGCCGCATCGCATCTACACACGCGCGGGCGGGCCGTACCTCGGGAACGCCGCCGCCACGTCGACCCGTATCCCCGCCGGTCACCCAGAAGGGTTCTTTGAAGCGTTCGCCAATGTGTACAACACGGCTTATGATGCGATGGTCCAACGGATTGCGGGGGAATCATTCGAGACGGTGAACACGATTTACCCGAACATTTACGATGGTGTCGAAGGGATGCTCTTTATCCAGCAGTGTGTTGCCAGCAGTCGGCAGAACGGCGGTTGGGTGCCGTTCCGTCATCCCAGGAGTCGGAAGTAACGGTTCGGCCCTGCCTCAGATGCGGGCACGGCGTACACTAACTCGACCCCTGGTTCCCTGGAGTCGATCATGTCCGCGACCGCGACCCGTTCCACGCTGGCCGAACGCTACATTGCCGCGTTTCCGCAATCCCAAGCTCGTTATGCGCAAGCCCGCACCATCTTCCCGGCGGGTGTCACGCATGATGTCCGCATGATGGACCCGTTTCCGATTTATGTCGAACGGGCCAAGGGTTCCCAAAAATGGGATGTCGATGGTCATGCGATCATCGACTACTTTGTGGGCCACGGGGCGCTCTTGCTTGGCCACTCGCCCGATGATGTGGTCGCGGCCGTGCAAGAGCAAATGGCCAAAGGGACGCACTACGGTTCTTGCCATGATCTCGAAATCGGCTGGGGGGAACGGGTCCAGCAACTGGTTCCGTGTGCCGAACGCGTGCGATTCACCAGCAGCGGCACCGAAGCGACCCTCATGGCTTTGCGTCTGTGTCGCATCGTCACGGGCAAGCCAAAATTCCTCAAGTTTCTCGGCCACTTTCACGGCTGGCACGACTATGTCGCCATCGCGGCGGATGCCCCTTACGATGGAACCGGCGTTCCCGGTGTCCCGGATGCGGTGGCTGGGGTCTGTGTCTCGGTTCCTCCGAATGATTTGAACCGTGTGGAAGAAACGCTGAAAAACGATCCCGCCATCGGCTGCGTCATTCTCGAACCGACCGGCGGCCATTGGGGCACGGTTCCCATTCGGGGTGAGTTTTTGCGTGGCCTCCGCGACATCTGCACCCGGTTGGGCCGCATTCTCATCTTCGACGAAGTGATTACCGGCTTCCGGGTCGCGCCGGGTGGTGCCCAACAGTATTACGGCGTGACCCCAGACCTGACCTCACTGGCGAAGATTCTGGCGGGCGGCTTACCCGGTGGCTGCCTGGCCGGGCGGGAAGAGATCATGAGCTATCTCGAACCGCGGCCCGGTCGGGTGAAGATGAAACACCCTGGCACCTACAACGGCAACCCGCTTTCTGCCGCGGCGGGTATCGCCGTGCTGGACCGTGTCGCCACGGGAGAACCCACCCGTGCGGCCAACGCATCGGCTCAGCAGTTGCGGAATCGCCTCAATGCGATGTTCGCGGCGAACAACTGGCCGTGGGTCGCTTATGGTGACTTCAGCATGATCAAGGTGCTGCCGAACTATCAGGGTCCGCGACCCGATCCGAACGCCGGGGTCAACGATGGCCTCATTCCGCTCAATGGCGATTTGAATGTTCTGGATGGTGCCAGTTCCGCCCGCCTGACAACCGCTGTCCGTCAAGGCATGTTGCTCAATGGTGTCGATTGGTGGAAACTGGCCGGGATGACCAGCAGCGCGCATACCGCCGCGGACATTGCCCAAACCGTGACCGCGATGGAGAACACCGTCGGCGCGATTCTCCGCGAAGGGATCATGTAATGGGAAAAAAGGAGTGAACCCTGAACCCGATCTGAGGTGAAGGAAGAGAAATCAGCAGAAATGGAACTGGGATCATTGTGAATATCAGCAAAGGCCAGCATGGAAGGCTGGCCTTTGCTGAAGTTGGACAATGGATATTACAGGATCATCGTCCACGAGACGACCACCACATCCATCCTGGGAATGCCCACGTTCCCGAGGGGAAATCACAGAACGAATAGGGCAACCACAATGATCAGTGCCAGTAACCCGATACCCGCGGCGACAGCAATCATCCACGTCGGCATGGCATGTTTGACTGGCGGCGGTTTTCGGTAGGTTGGGATCGGCGTACCATGATCGGAAAAATCCAGAGAATGGACGGCCACTGCGGGTTCGGGGGGTGGCGGGGTGGCTCGCACGGGGGGACGGATGGGGATGCCGGGAACCGTTTGACTCCCGCGACCCGTAGTCGTTGCGGCTTCTGAGGATACGGGGACGACCGGACGAGTGGGAACAGCGGCTGGTTGGCGTGCCGGGGGCGAAGGGGGCCGCGATTTCGGCTTCGTGGCGATACCGCCCGGTTGCGGCCCCGATTTCGACCCCGATTTCCCACTGGAAACAGCTGGGATCGCTCCGGGCACAGTATCGGGTTTCGAGATTGCACTGTTCGCGTAACCCGCAAGCGACAGAACCGCGGGGCAGAGTTCCGGCATTTCCTGTCCGAGCGGGGTCGCGTCGATGGCGAGCCAGGGTTGCAGTGCCTGATACAGTTCAGCGGGGGTTTGATAGCGTGCGTCGGGATCTTTACGCATCATGGTCTGGATGATGTTGAGAATATCCTGTGGAACATCATCGCGGAAATCCGTGATCGGTTTGGGTTCTTTCGTTTGATGGGACATCAATTTGGAGGCAATCGTTCCATCCGGGAACGGTGATTGGCCAGTGAGGGCAAAGTACATGCTGCCGCCAAGAGCGTAAATGTCTGCACGAATATCGACGACATTAGTGACGGCCTGCTCGGGGGCGAGGTAATCCGCCGTGCCGAGGACGCAGTTCTGGTCGAACTTTTCCGTCAGATTGTCGCTCTTGCGATCGAAGAACCTCGCCAAGCCCATATCCAGAATTTTGATGACCCCGGATCGTTCGAGCAGGAGATTTCCGGGTTTGATGTCGCGGTGAACCAACCCCAACTCGTGCGCATGCTGCAACCCGAGCGCGGCTTGGGCGGCATAGTTGGCGATCCGTTCGGGCGCAATCGGGCCGTGTCGGGCTACAATTTCCTGAATGCTGGTCCCGTCCACATATTCCATGACCAAAAAGTGCATCGACTCAAATTTGTCGATGTCGTAAGCCCGGACGATGTTGGGGTGGTCCATCGCCGCGACGGCTTGGGCTTCGCGGTAGAATCGCGCCAGTGCGGAGGGGTCACCCATCTTCTCAATGGGCAGCACTTTGAGGGCGACAAGCCGCTTCATGAACATGTGTTCACAAAGATAGACGGCTCCCATGCCACCGACACCGAGCAATTCGAGGAGGCGGTATTTTCCGGCGATTTCGAATCGCTTGTGTCGGCCCAGTTTGAGCTGTTTGGCTTGAAACCGGGTTAAAATGCCTTCTCGCACCAGCAACTGAGTAAATTGCTCGACTGTGAGTGTGGGGGAAGCCACCGTGAGCCGTTGAATCTCGGCTTGCACAGGTGGTTCCGTGATTAACCCGCTCTTCTCAATGACTTCGAGCAATTCTGCGATCGTTGCAGGAGCCGGCATGGCTCATATCCCCCGACCTGTTGCACCGACCCCGTTTTTGTCACAGTGACGGGCTGGGCGTTGACGAAGTGTAGATCAATATGCGGCCACAGGCACAAAATCGCAAGCAGCCGATCCGAATTTTATGCGGATTTTGTCCCTTACACGGGTGATTAAGGGGACAAAACTGAGCATTTCGGGAATAATTTCTTCAGATACTAGAGGGGAAATCATGC
The DNA here is from genome assembly GCA_026931725.1 of Bacteroidales bacterium. GTDB lineage: Bacteria > Planctomycetota > Planctomycetia > Gemmatales > Gemmataceae > JAIXLE01. The sequence goes on along the minus strand of JAIXLE010000268.1, from coordinate 6,632 downwards.
TGGGACTGAAGACGGTACGGGTCGTTTGCCCGCACGATTGCCCGGATACCTGTTCGATGAGTGTCACGGTGGACACAACAACCCAGCGTGCCGTGCAATTGCGGGGCGACCGCGAACATCCGTTCACACGCGGGTTTCTCTGCCAAAAGGTGAATCATTATCTGGAACGGGTCTACCATCCCGACCGGCTGCGGCATCCTTTGCGGCGCGTCGGTCCGAAGGGGGAAGGACGATTTGAACGGCTGAGCTGGGATGCGGCGATTGCCGAGATCACGAATCGGTTTTGGGAGATTGCGGTATCCGCTCACGGACCACAAGCCATCCTGCCCTACAGCTATGCTGGGACGATGGGCAAGCTGCACTACGGCAGCCTCGATCGGCGGTTCTTCTACCGTTTGGGAGCATCGTTGCTTGATCGCACGATCTGTTCCTCGGCAGGGGCGGCGGGTAGCAATGTGACCTTGGGCGCGCGTGCGGTCATGGACCCGGAAACCACGGTCGATGCCCGATACATCATCAATTGGGGCTCGAATACCGCGGTCACGAACATGCATCTGTGGTCGCTGATGCATCAGGCCCGGACGCGGGGCGCAAAAATCGTCACCGTTGATCCGCACCGCAGTCGGACTGCCGCCCGGTCGGATTGGTGGTTGCCGATTCGACCGGGAACCGATGCGGCGCTGGCGCTCGGTGTGGCGCACATCCTGTTCCGAGATGGTTTGCACGATCACGACTACTTGGAACGCTATTGCCTGGGGACTTCCGAACTCCAGGAACGGGTGCGGAACGAGTATGCCCCCGAACGAGTCGCCCAGATCACCGGCTTGACCGTGGCGGAGATTGAGCAGTTTGCCTCAGAATATGGGCGGGCACGGTCCCAGTTCGGCGGACCCGCTCTCATTCGTGTGAACTACGGGCTGCAACGGCACGGCGGCGGCGGCATGGCGGTACGCACGATCTGTTGCCTCCCTGCCATCACGGGTGACTGGCGCTATCCGGGTGGCGGTGCCTTGCTCAGTACCAGCTTGACCTACCCATTCGATGATGCGTTCCTCCAACGACCGAACCTGATTCGCCCTGGCACACGCACCGTGAACATGATTCAGCTCGCGGAGGCTTTACATGGGGAACTGCCCGGCCCGCCGGTGCAAGCCTTATTTGTGTACAACGCCAACCCCGCAACCGTGGCACCGGATCAGCAACGGGTTCACGCCGGGTTACGCCGTGATGACTTATTTACTGTTGTTCACGATCAGTTCCTGACCGACACCGCGCGCTATGCCGACATCGTGCTCCCTGCCACCACGCAACTCGAACATTTCGACCTGCACGGCAGCTATGGCCATCTCTATGTGCAAGTCAACGACCCCGCGATTCCGCCACTGGCCGAGGCGAAGCCGAATACGGAAGTCTTTCGTCTACTCGCTCGGAGCATGGGGTACGAAGACGAGCTGTTCCAGATTAGCGATGAAGAGCTCGCACGCGGTGCCTTGCGGACACCCGGATTTGCTGGCATCACCCTGGAACGGTTGCGAGCAGAAGGGCCGATTCGGTTAAATCTGCCTCCCAACTGGACCCCATTCGCGGAAGGGAATTTTGGCACCCCATCCGGGAAATGCGAATTCTTCAGCGAGCGGGAACGCCGGGCGGGCCGGGATCCGTTACCGCATTATGTTCCGCCCCACGAAGACCCACAGACTCAACCCGAGCTCGCGGCACGGTATCCCTTACAGATGGTTTCACCGCCGGGAGCCGCGTTCCTGAATTCGACTTTTGCGAACATCGACGCGCTCCGTCAGTCTGCCGGTGAGGCCGTTTTGGAAATCCATCCCAGCGATGCTGCACAACGGGGCATCTTCACCGGGCAGCTCGTGCAGGTCGGGAACGACCGAGGCCGTTTTCAGGCTCGCGCCGTGGTGGGCGAAACCGTCAAGCCGGGCGTGGTGGCGACATTTGGGACACGCTGGGCTTGTGACACGGTGGATGGGTACAATTGCAACGCCACGACCAGCACGGCGACGGCCGATCTCGGCGGCGGGGCAACATTCTTCGATAATCTGGTGGAAGTGGCTGTGTGTGAAGAGAACTAAAAATGCACCCGCCCCAGGTGATTCTGGGGCGGCCGTTTGTCTGCGAATGTCACGTTACATTCACTTCTCTTTCCGAAGCGATGCAGCCTTGCGAATGGCTTTCTTGCGGGCAGCGTCTTTCCGACGACGGGCATCACACGGTTTTTCGTAGTATTCGTGGGCCCGCAGTTCGCGTTTCATGCCGCTCCGTTCGAGCAACTTTTTGAAACGCCGGAGCGCGGCTCCGATTGGTTCCCGGTCGTGAACGCGCATGCGCAACGGCATCAGAACTCCTGACAGATTAAGGGGTGAAAACTCGGTTGAAGTCCGTTCATGATATGGCCCTCAACGGGAAAAACCTGGGAATGCGACCCAGGTTCACAGTTTATCATTGTGGAATATATACGAAATCTTCCACCATGCCAAGTCGAGCCGTTCAGAAAAACGGTGTGAGAAGGATTCTCACACCCGAAGATCAATCGGGTTACACTTACCGAGACTGGGCACCAGGGAAAGAGGTTGCAAGTGGTGCCATTTTCGGTTCCGGTGGTGTCCCAGATGAACGGTTCCGCTGCAGGAGATGCCCCCAGCGTTTTTCATTCCTTGCCAACAGCCGCCATGCTCCGTCTGACCGAACACACTCAGCAAGCCATCCGGGCCGTTCTCGCGCCGGGCGATGCCGTCATTGATGCCACAGCGGGGAATGGCCACGATACCGTCTTCCTGGCACAACTCGTGGGAGAAACCGGGCGCGTGTTTGCCTTCGATGTACAAGAAGAAGCCATCGCACGCACCGCAAGTCGGTTGGAAACGGCAACCGTGCGGAATGTGGTTCTGTGCCAATGCAGCCACGCTGATATGAAAGACATCATTCCGCTGGAATATCATGGCCGGATCGGGGCGGTGATGTTCAATCTCGGCTATCTTCCCGGTGGCGACAAAACCCGCACAACCACCAGCGTCGGCAGTTTGGCAGGCGTGCGGGCCGCGGTGGCATTGCTGCGACGGGGCGGCATCGTCACGGTGTTGGCCTATCCCGGCCATCCCGGCGGAGCGGAAGAAACCGCCGCAGTCGAAGCCTTTTTGCGCCAACTGAACCCGTTGTCCTATGATGTGACGATCCCGTCTGATCCTATCACGACCGTTCCACGACTTTCCCTGGTAGTGAGGAAGCAGTAATGAATCTGGAGTTAGCCGATTCCGTGGCCGTCGTGTTTGGGGCGGCACGCGGATTGGGGTACGCCATTGCGGAAGGATTCGCAGCGGAAGGGGCTGATGTGCGGTTGGTCGATCGGGATGCCCGCGTCACCGCATCCGCTCAGCAGTTGACCCGTTCCGGGCGGACTGTCGAGGCGGAACAACTCGATGTCACCGATTATGCGGCGGTTCAGGCGTTCGCGGCTCGGCTCACCGCGCAAGCGCAACCGCCTGAACATCTTGTGTATGCGGTGGGTATCGGCTCTGGGAAATTCGGCTTCCCGTTCTGGAATCTTGACCCTTCAGATTGGGACCATGTACTGCGGGTCAATCTGATCGGGGCCGTGAATGTCGCCCATGCGTTCGCGCCGTTCCTGGCTGGGGCGGGCCGGGGAACGCTCCTCTTTTTGTCCTCGGTGGCCGGGCAGATCGGCTCGCAGACGGACCCACCGTACAGCGCGGCCAAAGCCGGGCTCATCAATTTCGCGCAGTGTGCCGCCAAGGATTTGGCTCCGTTTGGTGTGCGGGTCAACACACTCTGTCCGGGGATGATCCGAACCGAGTTGAACAAATCGGTCTGGCAGGCGTGGGCTGATCAACAACCGGCGGAGCAGCGACGGAGTTATGAAGATTGGGCCGACGAGAAGGTGAAACGGGTCGTCCCTCTCGGTCGCTGGCAGACCGCCGCGGACATCGCCGCGATGGCGGTCTTTCTGGCCTCACCGCGAGCGGGAAACATCACCGGCCAAACGATCAACGTCGATGGCGGGTTCGTGATGCACTGGTGAGGCCACCGAACCCGCGAACGAGACGTTTACTTTTCCAGTGAGATATTTTGCGCTGGTGGTGCATCCTTGGGTTTATGCATACGGAAGCCCAGGACGAACACCACCAGACACGCCAGCACGCCCACGGAAGGAATCAACCAGAACGTCTGCCAATCGACGACCTCGACGCTCTTGTCGTCGATCATCACGGTGGAGGTGTACTGCTGCTGGAGGATTCCGGCCAGCAAACTACCCAGCCACATTCCCACACCGTAGGTCAGGAACCCAAACAGTGCTTGTGCGCTCGCGCGAATATCTTTTGGGGCTTCGTTGTCGCAATAGATAAAACCCGCGGCGAAGAAGAAGTCATAACAGAGTCCGTGTAAGGCGATCCCGGCGATGGCGAATGCGTAACCCATTCCTGCGGGGCTTGCCTGGGAGAACAGCAGGTAGCGGATGCCCCAGCAGGCCATGCCCAGTGCCAGTACCCACTTCATCCCCAGGCGATACAGAAAGAGCGGCAGCAGAGGCAGAAAGATCATCTCGCAAATCTGACCAATCGACATCGTCTGACCGACACTTTCAATCTGAACTTGCTTGACCAGGAAATCGCCTGTCACGGTGTAGTAGAAGGCTAGTACGATCGTAATCATGAGTGAGACGGCGAAGAAGACGGCAAACGATGGGTCTTTGAACAGACCCAACGCCTTGACAATCGGGATACCGCCGCCCGCGGTGCCCGTGGGTGGGGTCTTGGGGAGGAACAAGCTGTACACGCCCAGCACGGCGGACAACCCGGCGGCCAACAGCAACGGGCCATTCGTGTCGGAGTCGGATTTCCCTTCCCCGGCAAACAACGCACTGATGGCCCAACCCGCCGCGATCCAGCCAATCGTTCCCAGCACCCGGATACCGGGGAAATCTCGACCACCATCGGGCACATGCCGGAATGTGATCGAATTCACGAGTACCAGCGTCGGGTTGTAGAGGATGGCGTTCACGAGTGTCAGCACAAACAGCACGCTGTATTGCCCCGGATCTTGAACTTGTGCGATCCCGTACAAGGCGGCGGCACCCAGGAGATGACTGGCGGCCATCAGATATTCACTGGACAAAAAACGATCCGCAAGATGGCCAATCAACAGGTTGCTGAGGATGGCTCCGAGAGCCATATTCCCCATCAACGCTCCGGCTTGCGTCGCGGAAAACCCATGTTTGGTGAGGTAGGGGAAGAACACCACGAACCAGGAACCCCAAACCGCGAATTGCAGGAACATCATTACGGATAATTGCATCCGCGTTCCCATCGCAAGGGGTGGGGCGGCACTGGAGGTCGACGGCGGGGACGCGGCCATTGTGGCAAAGCTCCAAATCTCGAAGATACGCAGGGAATCGAATGTGGTCGAATGTAAAGCCCGCCTCTTGCATCGGCAACCGGAAAAGGCGGGCGTGGGAATTCTTGTGGAAGAGATGATCTTGCCGGGAAGGCACTACCCCTGGCTATTCATCCACATCACTTGCTGCGAATCGAACTTCACGCCGATGAGCGCGGTGACGGGTACGGAATGTAGGCCGAAGGGGATTTGACCCCGCCGCAGTTGCACCTTCCAGAGAACGGGTTGCTTGGCTGTGTGAATGGCCCCGACCAATTCCCGCGATGCCAGCGAGGGAATCACCACTTCGCGGGATTCCCCCGGTTGCAGCGGTTGATCGTCGTTTTCCTGCCCTTCCAGGTACACTCGCTGAATCCCTTTCCCGAACGGCCAAGCAATCGGCCCTCCAACGAACGAGCGGCCCGCTGTGGGGTAGAGGCCCACCACGGCAGGTTCTTTGAGTACCGCTTTGCGGTTGAACGCGGGATCGACCGGGTGGAACGCATGATTTGTGGATTTGTTTTCCACCTTCAGTTTTAGCATCAGGCAGGGCGGCAGTTGCGAGCGGGTGGGCTGGGAACTCCCGGTAAACTCTGTTAATTGCATGACCTTTCGTTCCGCGATTTCCAGCGGCGTGACATCCAACTCTCCGAGTGCGAGTTTCTGGCCAAGCGTAGTCACGAGTTCATCCGGGAGTGTGTCGGTCGGGTCGGGTAACTGGGCGGCAATCGTCGTGCGGCCCTTGGCATCATACTGGCCGAATACATCCGGGATGATGGAAAACGGATGGCCGGGCGGTGTCCGCAACCAGCCGATAATTGCGGCTGCTGTGACGATCATCGCGTAGAGCAGCAGCAGAATCGTCACCCCTTTGCCGCGTGGCCGCACCGGAGCGGGTTCTTCCTGAACCGCTGATGAGGAAACAGGTTCCGGCGTAGGAGCAGGTGGAGTAGGCGTGGGTACGAATGCCGGTTGTGGGGGCGGTGCGAATTCCGATTGGGGGACGAACGGTGATTGTGGTGGCGTGTATGTATCCTGTTGCGGTGGCGTATATGTGGCCTGTTGCGGTGGCGTATATGTGGCCTGTTGCGGTGGCGTGTACGTCGGTGGTGATGGCGGCGTATATGTGGCCTGTTGCGGCGGCGTGTATGTTGGCGGTGATGGCGGTGTGTACGTCGGTGGTGATGGTGGCGTATATGTGGCCTGTTGCGGCGGTGTATACGTCG
>JAIXLE010000243.1 GCA_026931725.1 Bacteroidales bacterium | reverse complement strand
GAGTGTATGTCCTGCGCGGAGTGCAACCGCCAGCCCATCTGTTCGACCCGGACCACGAACGCGCGATTCTCGAAGTCATGGTCCGCGATGGACCGCTTGTGGATGGTGTCACCGGAAAACAAACCGCGACCGTGGACGGCCTCTCCTGGGAGGAATACATCCAACCCCTCATCCGTATTCGGGAGATTCTGGAATCATGACCGGCTTGGTTGATGGTGTCGCCGTCCGGGCTGCGTGTCGAGCCGAAACGCTCATTGGGCCGACACCCGGACTCGCCCCCGGTTGCGTTCAAGCGAACCTCGTGCTGCTACCCCGCGACTGGGCGTTTGACTTCATGCTGTTCTGCCATCGGAATCCGCAGCCGTGCCCATTGCTGGATGTGACCGACCCTGGCGACCCAGAACCGAAACGGGTGGCTCCCGGAGCCGACCTGCGAACGGATTTGCCAAAATACCGCATCTGGGAGCATGGCGAACTCGTCGCGGAACCGACGAACCTCCTCGCCCACTGGCGGGATGATCTGGTCGGCTTCCTGATCGGCTGTTCCTTCACGTTTGAAAATGCACTCCTGGAAGCCGGGGTGACGGTGCGACATATCGAACAAGGGGTAAACGTACCGATGTATCGGACGAATGTACCCTGTATCTCCGCTGGGCGATTCCGCGGGCAAATGGTCGTGTCGATGCGGCCGCTGAACCCGGAACAGACCGAAACGGTCACGCGGATTTGCGCGAAACTCCCCCTCGCTCACGGTGCCCCGGTTCATGTGGGCGACCCCGCTCGGATCGGCATCGCGGACATTGCGAAACCCGATTATGGCGATCCGGTCACGATCCACGCGGGAGAGCAACCCGTTTTCTGGGCGTGTGGCGTGACTCCGCAGGCGGCCCTTTTGGCCACACGGCCACCGTTTGCCATCACGCATGCGCCCGGCCATATGTTCGTCACGGATCAACGGGATTCGGACTTGTTGATGACTTCACCCGTATGAGAATCTCTCGCCTCCACAGGAAACGCCAATCTCCATGCCCATCGCCGATGCTGCCACACTGTCGGAATTGGTTACGCAAGCGGTCTTCGCCGCCGATTTTCGCCGAGCGACATTTGCGGGGAAACCGCGTCAAGGGCCGACAGCGTGGCAACGGGTGGTCATTCGCCCTGTCACCATTCGAGGCACTCGCCATCTGCAATTTTCGTATTTCGATGGTCGGAAAGACATCACGCACAACCATTTGCCAGAATCCGCACATCGACCTCTGGATGTCGTGGTCGCTCTCGGGTTTGCTGGAGTGCATCTGTCGACCGACCGTGAGGAACTCGACCTGCGACTGACGAAGAAGGGAAAGCTGCTCATCGGTCGGAAAACGGTTTCCGATTCTGGAACCGTGGCGACGGAACCCCACAACCGTGTGAAGGAATTGCCGCTCCCGGAAGGGCGAGCGGATCATTTGTTGGCTGCACTCGGTATCGCCGATGCGGATGGGCGAATTCGACCGACGATGCGGGCCAAGTTCCGGCAGATCAACGAGTTTTTGGTCCATCTACGCCACGGCCTCGATGATGCTCGGTTGTTGGGGCACGATCGCCCCATTCGTATCCTGGATGCGGGCAGCGGTTCCGGCTATCTCACGCTGGCGGCACATCACTATCTTAATGATATTCTCACCGTTTCCGCTGAAGTGGTTGGAGTCGACATCAATGCAGAAGTGATCCGCAAAAGTGCCGAACGCTCACACCAACTCGGGGCGGAGGGGTTGTCGTTCGCCTGCACGCCGATTGCCAACGCCCAAGTGGAAGCCGATGTGGTGCTGGCGCTGCACGCCTGCGACACGGCCACGGATGCGGCGTTGGCCCAGGCGATTCGGTGCGGGGCAAAACTGATTCTCAGCGTTCCGTGTTGCCATCATCACTTGAATGCGTCGATTCGGCCAGAGGGTGCGGCTTCGGTGCTACGGCCCATTTTGCGACATGGCATCTTGAAGCAACGCACGGCCGACATCGTCACGGATGCGTTCCGGGCGCTGGCTCTGCGGATTCTGGGATACCGCACGGATGTGATCGAGTTCATTTCCCCAGAACATACGGCTCGGAATCTGATGATTCGCGCGGTCGCCGGTGCGACTGTTGGGGAAACGGCGTTCGTGACGGAATGGCAGGAACTGCGTCAATTCTGGAATGTCGAGCCGTACCTGGAACGAATACTCGGAGAGACACTCACACGCTGGTTGCCCAACGCAACCTCACCGACTCTTGCTGGAACCCGCGATGGTGAGTGCGAAACCCAGAGATGACTTGTCCCCATCCGCATCGACGGCACGCCGGGTGAGCAACGCCCACACTCCCTCACCTTTGTCCACGATCTTGGCTCCGGCTTCCCGACCATGATGAGGGAATAGCAGCATCACGGCGGGATGGTCGCCATCCGTGATGGTGGAACTGCGTTTGAGCAAGTCTTTCCCATCCACGATGGCGGGTTCGGTGTCTTTTGCGATGGGCGACAGTAACGCGAATTCAGGGTGGGGCGTTGTGCCGATATGATCGCCGACATCCGGTTGGATGGCGAACCGGAGCGTGTAGACTCCCGCGGGAACGGTCTGCTTGCGATAGTCCGTGAAATCGGTGTGGAACTGCACCACGGCGAACAGTGTGCCGGTCGGAATCTCGCGGTAGGTCAAGCCGTTGCGGACCTGGGCGGGGGATGCCTCCGCGGGAATCACCGTGCGGAACCAGAGTGTCAGCAGTTTGTCGCCGTCGGCATGGCGGACGGTAAGAGCGTTCGGATCGAGTTTTGTTTGAATCTCTTTGGCCACCGATGCGGGAACGTCGGTGGTCTGCGCCGTCACCTGGAGATCGGCGGCGACACCAGCGGTGAGAACGCATACGCTGGTCAGGATCGTGAGAATTTCGTTCATTCCTATCTCCTGCTGGTTAGCCGACACCGAGTGCCGGAGCCGGTTCCCAGGAGAAATCGAATGGGACATCGTCGAGTTCTTCCTGTTCGCCCCGATCCTTGAAAATATGCATGACCCGTGCCCGGCTCAGATCGTCGAACTGCGGTTCCGGGTAACCCGTCGCCTCAAATCGGCTACCGGGAGAGTAATCGTGCAGCATGACCCGGATTTTGGGGATACCGCGGAAGTGATGGTCTTCTACTTTCCGTTTCCCGGCGTGCATGTCGAACACCTCGGTCAGTTGCCGCAGCACCTTGGCAACAACGCGGTGTGAGATTCCCCCTTCGATATAGATGAGGTCCACTTTGACGGCCCGGAACACCTGGTACAGATGTTGGCGGGCGCGGGTACTGAACACGGCGGCGAAGGGTGGGCCAATGGGGCGGAGCGTGGTCGGGTCTTCATTCTCGCGTTGGACCTTGCGTGTATCTTCACGGCCCAGGCTGTCCATGAACCACCAATGCGGAGCGAACCAATACCCGCAGCCACGTTTGCGCCCTGATTCGGCAATCACTTGTTTGAACAAAGTGGCCAGACCGTGATGCACGTTGCGTCGGAGTTGGATTTCATCTCGGCGCGCGAGGCGATCGCGGACTTTCCCAGCGGCGAGATCCGCCAGACTGACTTTCAGCGGCCAGCCGGGGTCGAACTCATCCGCCAGAGACTGTTCCGCCGAGACGAGAACGATGCCAACATCACCCGGTTCGGCCTTGTCAGGGGCCAGACGCACACGCCAGCCCCAGCCCGCAATGAGTTCTCCGGCGCGGCGTAAGTCACCCTCCGATGCGGGGCCGCCGACATGGATGGTCGGCGGTTGGGATCGGGCCGGGTCATTGCGGGACCAAGTGAGGAGTCGGGCCACTCCCAATACGATTGCGCCGGGGAGCAACCAAGCGGCCGCCGTGCCCAATAGAGCCGTCAAGGGCATCGTATTGGGGAGGTCACCAACCGTGAACAATCGGCCACCGTTGGCCATCAACAACAGGTTGAAGATCAGCAACGCTAACGCGGCAATCAACACCGCTGCGGCGCGCGCCACCGGAATGGTGTAGATGGGCTGGTTGGAGCGAGTCCGCCACAGGACCGCTGGAGCCGGGCTGGTTTTTCGACAATACCGCACCCCAGCGGCGAGCGCGACTAGCAAACACAGTACCAGAACCGCAACCGTGGGAACAAACACCGCGATCATGGTGATGGAAACTACATATCCACCGATCAGGAGCAATTCCGCACTGCGGCGATCCGATTCACGCGGGATGGACTGTAACCAGCGATCCAGCAACGCAACCGGGACGTACAATCCGCCAATGACGCAGATTGTCAAGCCTGCCCAGACAGCCATTACGACGATGAGATAGCCGAGGTAAAACAGTTGGATACCGGGTGTCCGCCAACCACTCGGGAAATAATACCAGGCAACCGCCGCCAAAGCGGCCCAGGTGATGAGCCCACCGACCACGGCCCAAACCCACCGGGGTAGTCGTTCGGGGAGAGTCGGTGTGCCGCGTAAGTCAATACCGTGATCGAGTTTGAGTTGCTCAAACCGTTTCAGGAATTTTTGCCCTTGTTGGAGCAACCAAGTCATCCACGGGAGCGGCATCCGCCGATGTTTGGCGCATGTGATGGTGACAGCCGAGATGAGCGTCATCGCAACCAGGGCATCGTGCAGATCCGATGTCGCGGTGCGGCCAATCAGTTCCAGACCTAACAGCAGCCCGAGTAGCGCCAACGTGTACCAACGCGCCGGAGATGGCA
>JAIXLE010000168.1:27283-39054 GCA_026931725.1 Bacteroidales bacterium | reverse complement strand
GGACACGATCCGCAATGGTGTCTATGTCGCGTCCGGTGACATCAATGGTGATGGATACGACGAAATCCTGATTGGAGGCGGGCCGGATGGGGGGCCGCGTGTCATCGGCCTGGATGGATGGGCACTTTGGGACACACAGGGCCAGGGGCAAACATTGATCGTCAATTTTTTTGCTGGTGATCCCCGTGATCGCAATGGGGTTCGTGTCGCGGTTAAGGATCTTGACAACGACAACTTCGATGATCTCATTGTTGCAGCCGCGGATGAGGTTGGACCCGGAGTGTTTGGATACTTCGGCAAAACGCTCCACGCTTCTGGTGTCCCATTGGGGGCGGCTTTTGACCCGCATTCTGAGCCAATGCTGCGAGACGGAATCTACGTTGGGTGATGCGTTTCCCCTCTATTTGGGGGCTGCCCATCGGCTATGCTTCCAATGATGATGACGAGTCGGTGATTGTCAGGCAACCGTGAATGAGTCTCTTGCGTCAAAATCCGCACATTTCGCTGATTCCTGTTAAGCCGCAGGATTACCATTGCCGATGTAGACTCCCAGACGATCGCCGCCCAGACTCGGGAAGAGTCGAGACGGAGACACGGACACGGAGGGGTTCGGAATGGCAGTCTTTCGATGCTGGTTGGCCCACAGGACCGCCGGTTTGGGTTTAGCGGTTGCGGTGATCACCGTGACCGGATGCCAGACCTACCCGGCAGGTTTCGGCGGCTTGACGCTGCCCAGTCCGCACTATTTGAAGCATTATCCGCAGTATTTCCCGCCCGATCCACCGTTCAAACTCCAGCGGGAGTTGGAGTCCATGCAGGATCCTGAGCAACTCTTTGGGGCACGACCGGGCGCAGCGTTGCCCGCACCGTCGCCAATTCCACCCGGCGCGGTCGAACCTGTACCGGCTGCCCCCATGGGCATGGGCGACGGTCGCTGATGAATGGGGGAACAGAACTGGGGACTGTCATCCCCGGTTCGGTGTATCCTACTGAACCGGGGACGACAGTCCCCGGTTGTCCAACAAGTGTAGATTTTGAGACACCCACATCGGGTTTGTGTATGAGACACCCGCATGGGCATGTGAATCGGCATATCCGCATCGCTAGCGGCCATCCCAATCGCACGGAAGCCGGTTGGGATGTTCTGCTCCGTTTAAGCATCCATTTCTCCCAAAGCCCCCTCCGTGGAAGCACTTTCAGCGGGCCGTGCCGGGGTGATGGTGGGGATGCCCAGTTGATCGCCCACTTGCCGGAGCCAGGAACCGTGCGGAACGCCGAAGGGGCGGAATTTTTCAGGCCGTTCCCCGCCTTCTTCCGCGTAGAGCGCCCGCGATTTGCTCAGCCGATTGGCGATCGGCGAATCGAGGAGATGGCTGCTATCCGAAGCGGACATCTGGAATAGCACCCGCAGGACGAACTCCCGCAACCCCTGACGGTCGACGGCACGCTGGAGGTTCGTCAAGGAATCGCACCAGACGATGCAATGGATGCCGAACGGCGGCCCTTCCTTGAGCAGGGTCAAGAAGTTGTCGCCGGGGGTGGCGACCTTGTCGGCTTTGCGACCGAAACCGTAATCGTCCTCGGCTTTGCGCAGTTCCCGCAAACGGTGTAAGCCGTGAACCAGAAGGAAACGGGGGGTGCGTTCGGTCGTTTCGCCCGATTGCCGCCGAGCGAACTCCGCCGCCAGATCGGCCAGGGCCGCGTTCATCGTGGTGCGATCGGTCACGGCATCGACCAACCCGAGTGCCTCGGCGGCGTTGCGGAGGTAGCCCGCATAATCGTTGTCGTCCGGGGTGCCGTCGATGACGGTGATCGGTCGGCCGACATTGGTACGGAAGCGGGCCGCCAAACTGACTAACCCCGCCGTCATCAGAGCCAAGCCAGACTCTTCATGCTGGCCGAGCATCAGGAGATTCGCGCCGGATTGTGGCCGGAAGACTGCCACGGTGGGTTCTTTAATGGCCACCGGATCGCCCAGGTACAGCACCGGCGGGCCAGCCGGGATCGCCGCCAACGGCGTGTGCATGAGATCGCGCAACGCCTCCATCTCGGTCATGTCGGCGGAGGCACTGCCTTCAAACACGAGTGGCGGTGGGTAGGTTTGACCGGAATGCTTGGCGCGTTGTTGCAGATCGTTCAGCAGCGATTCCCGTTTCTCGTCGCCGAGCCAGACGACTTGGAACGGATCGTTTCCTTCGACCAGACCGTTCGCATCGTTGTAGATCGCATCGCCGGGGCGGTTTAGCAGGCGGGCGGCGGTGTTATCTTTGCTGAGAATCAGCTGGGCATCGGCTTCCGAGCATTGCAGCGCGATGCGCACGGCCATTTGGTCAATCGTGCTGCGGGCCAGGGAGAACGCCCCGCCGAGAGACTGGGAGCCGAGCAGAATGTGAACGCCGAACGCCCGGCCCTGGCGTACTAGGCGGTCGAGCAGCAGGGCGCACTCCTGGGCCAGTTTGTCATCTTCGACGAAGAATTCATGGAATTCATCGACCACGAGGAGAATGCGTGGACAGCGGACCTCGGGGTGCGCTTCGCGGAAGCTCGGCAAATCATTGACACCGGCTTGCCGAAAGGATTCGCCGCGTTCTCGGAGGATTCCATCGAGCCGCTGCAAGACCGACATGCCGAATTCCCGCTCACTCTCGATGGCCACCACACGGGCATGGGGGAGTTGGTGTTCGGCATATGTTTTGAATTCGACACCTTTCTTGAAGTCGATCAAATACAGTTCGGCCTCATCCGGGTTGTAGTATAACGCCAGATTCATGATGAGGGCGTGCAACAATGTCGATTTCCCGGACCCGGTTTTCCCGGCGACGAGGGCATGTTGCGCAGTGCCGCGACCCACCGAGAATAGCTGACGACCCGTGGCTCCGGCACGACCGATGGGGACATCGAAGCCGCGAGCGGTGCTGCCAGCCCAGATTTTGTCTGGAGTCGGCATGATGAACTCAAACGGCACTTCCACCCGCGCGGCATCCCGGCTCGCCTCACCGACGCGATTCACGAGCATGGCCACTTCGGAGGGAGTAGGCGGGGTATCGAGTTTCAACGGGAATGGTGCCAGATCGGCTGCATCCGGGACGAATTGGCCGTTCTCCCAGGTCAGGTTGAAGGCGACTTGCTCCAGGTCTGCCAAGTGGAAATCGCGTGGCATGGGGAAGCCCATATCCACGCCGACCAGCGTACACACTCCACAGGCCGGGCCGCTCGACATAATGCTGACCAGTCGCCGGGCCGCATCGGGCGAGAAGTTCGTGGGGAAGTTGGCGATCACCAGGACGCGGTACGGTTCCGCGACTTCTCCGGCGGCGGTGTTGTAGTCTTCGATGCTCTTGTACTGGTTCCGCAGATACTTTTGAATCACGTTCTCCATGTGTTCGGTCAGATCGGCGAGCCGTTTTTCGATGTGGGCGGGCTCGGTCCAGATTCGGCTGCCGATGAGCTTTTCATCGAAGTCCGCGAGATGCATGAACGCGGCAAAATTCTCGCCAAGCCCGACCGGGTCGATGACGGTGAACCGGACCTTCCCCGGCGGCAACCCCGTGAGGAATCGGAGCATCATCGCCTGCAAGGCCACGATTGCAGCAGGCCGCCCTTGGTCACGCGCTTTGATGAGAACCGAGCATTTTTGCGAGAACGGCAGGAACGCGGGGATGGTCACACTCAGCGGATCTTCGGGATTGAGCCGGGCATCGAACGGCATTCCATCGGGCAGCGCGAAGACATCGACTTCATAGGTGCCAAATCGAATGCCCAAGGGCGATTCGGTCGGGAGGGCACGGTTGCGGTTGGCCACGGCGGGCCAATCGGGGAACTGCTCGGCTCCGTACTCGGCCAGTTCTCGGCAAATATCCGTGACGGCCGTGTGACCGGCGAACCAGTCCGCGGCGAGTTGCTCCCAAGCCCGATCCCGTTCCGTGGCCGCGATGGCGGATTTCTCGGTGAAGAGGTGTTCGGCCTTGGCCAAATCGCGATCGCCACGGGCATGAATGTCACTCAGGAGGTTTTGGTAGCGTTCTTCTTCCTGCGTGGCATCGTGACCGCGTCCCTGGGACACTTTGCGGCTGACACGAGCATGTTCATCTTCAATTTTGGCCAGTGTTTGATTGAGCTTGTTTTCGATCTCGGCAATTTTCGGGATGTACTTATCATCGGTCGCCTGCTTGCTGGCGGCGTGTGTCTCGGCGGCGAACTGTCGTTCGCGTTGGTGTTGTTCTTCCGCGAACGTGTTCAATTCTTGGACAGCGGAATGTACTGCCGATTGACGGGAAGCGAACAACTGACCGAGTTGCTTGACCTGATTGCGAGCGAGAACACCCGCCACGATCCGCAGAATCCCGCCGTCGACCAGAGTGCCCCCGGCTCCGATGATCAGGTTCCCCGGCCAGCTGAGTACCCCCACTGCGAACCCGGCCATGACGGCTCCCGCCGCCAGTATCAAGCCAAAAGTTCCTCCGAATCCGAGAAACTTCAGCAGAGAAGCCCGCGTCAGGCGGGTGAGTGCCTCATCGGATTCGGTCACGGCGCGTGGAACGTCCGCCACGGGGTCGGTGGAGTCTGTGGGAACCGGGCTGTCGCCGGTTGCGACCATGGCGCGGGTGAGGCCGACGCGTTTGAGGATGGTTTCGGCTTTCCCCCAGTTCGTTTCCATGTGGTGCGTGGCGGAACTCGCCTTCCGCTGGAGATCGTCAAAATGATCTTGGGCTTCCTTCTCCGCGGCTTCGAGTACGGAATCGACGGTCCAGAGTTTATCGTTGTACTCGGTGCGTTTCTTTTCCAGAGCGGCTGAGAATTCGTCCACCATCTTCTTGCGATAGTCGAACCGCTGCTGGTCCGCCGTGGCTTGTAAGTCGTCGTATTTCTGCGCGATCGCAATCACGATTGCTTCATGTTCTGTTTCCGTCTCCTCGACGGCTTTCTTGCGTGTGGACGCGATCACGCGGCGAGACTTGGCCACCTCGGCTTCCGCGGCGGCCGTGGCGGCGTGGTATTGCTCGGCGATCTGGTTTTCGCGGGCGGCACGATCCCGAACGAGGTCTTGCAACTGGCGGAGGGCGGCTCGTTCGCGGTCGAACAGCGGTTCGGTGGGCATGAGGAGCGATCCCATCGGGGGTGTGCGGCGGTGAGCGGGGAAGACTTCAGTGAGAGCCGAATTCGCAATCCTGGCGAACCTGGGTGAACACGACGGTGAGCGCGTCAATGGCTTTCAGCAGTTCGGATACATGATCGTCGAGCGGTTGCCAGATTTGCTCTTGGAAATCCCGAGCGGCGGAATCGGACCAGACCTCGCCGAGGGCATCCCAGCGGCCCCGTGCGGACTTCTGCGCATCGTACAACTGGCTGCGGCTGGCACCGAATCTCATGAGGAAGACTCCCGCTTGGGGCGAACCGACGGGGGCAGCGTACCGAAATCCCGTTGGGTGCCGGTGTATTTTTCCAACGCATCAATTTGTCGGCTCAGGGCCGTCATGCCGCTGGGGAGTTCACCATCCAGCAACGCTTGCAGGCGAGCGGCGGGGCCGGAATACGTTTCGTCGATCGCTTTGGGCAACCGCACGAGCCATGCCTTGCATTTCTGAACTTGGTCCTCGGCATGTTCGAGCCGCGCTTGTGCCCGGCGGAGTGCCTTGACCTGGAGCGTGGTATCGGGCTCTCGGCCAGACCAGTCTGGGGTTTTGCGTTGGGCGAGTTCCATTTTCGCCTGATGAACATCATCTTCGCACTGGCGGACGGCCCGTTGCCAGAACTGGAGTTGTTCTTCCAGCCAGTCCAGCCCACGGCGAATCTCCATCGCCACCCCGGCCAGCGATTCGGAGACATCGGAACGGTAGGTCGCCAGATCCGCGAGCCAGTCGCGCATGGCTTGTATGGAGCGAACATCCGCACCGCTGGCCATGATGTCACCGTTGGTTCAAGTATTCTTCGATTCGCTCGGCTTTACGGAGCAGGAACATGATGTACTCGTTGGAAAGTTCGAGAAAGCGTTCGTGGTGCGAAAGATTCTGTTCAAACTCGGCGGAGAACTTTTCATGTTCCTGATCGCGCCAAGAATCACCGAGAGCCACGAGTTGACCGTGGAGCGCGGCGAGGTTGGATTGTAACTCCGCGTTGAACCGTTTGAGGTTGTGCGCGAACCGGCGGAGTTCGATCGGATCGACAATGGCCTGGGCCACGATATGCCCCCTTTGCATGCCAGATGTGATGCTCGCTCCCCTTGGGGGGAACAGGATGGATTATAACGCCCCACCCCATGCCATGCTAGCGTGTGGGCGGAAGCTGGAATCATTCGGGAATCCGCCCACCCTGGTCGGTGGAGGTCGGGCGGCACGGACGCGGCCCAGTATCTCTCATGCCACGGGGTTGCTGAGCGTGCCGATACCGCTGATGGTGATGTCGACCAGATCACCGGGTAAGAGGGTGAATTCATCGGGTGGTACGATGCCGGTGCCGGTCAGGAGAATGGCCCCATGCGGGAAGATATTTTCCCGTCCGAGCCAATCGACCAGACTTTCGGGTGAACGGTTCATGGATGCGACCGAGGTGGCCCCTTCAAAGGCGATCGCCTCTCCACGGCGAATAATGAGGCGAATATCGACTTCATCCAACGGCGGCATGGAACGGGTCAACGTGACCACGGGACCGAGGGAACAGGCACCGTGGTAGACCTTGGCTTGGGGCAGGTACAGTGGGTTTTCCCCTTCGATGTCCCGTGAACTCATGTCGTTGCCGACGGTGTAGCCGACAATCCGCATGTCTGCACTAATGACCAGAGCCAGTTCCGGTTCCGGGACGCTCCAACGGCTATCCTTGCGGACCCGCACCGGCTGGCCGGGGTCGATCACGCGTTCTGGGGTCGCCTTCAAAAACAGCTCAGGCCGATCCGCGGAGTAGACCAGATCGTAGAACCGGGCCGCTCCTTGGGATTCTTCCTCACGGGCCACTTTGCTGCGTTTGTAAGTCACGCCCGCAGCCCAGACCTCTTGCCGATCGACTGGTGCCAGCAGAGCGAGTTGTTTGAGAGACACCGCCTGGCAATTCGGAGGGGTGAGTTCCAAAGCCGTCGCGTCGGGGTCCGAGGTGGCTAGGATGTCCGCCAAGCAACCAATACCCGTACCGCGTGTCAGATCGAGTGGGAACGCACGATCGTTGTCATAGTCGATACGGAATACACGGGCTTCCGTGCCGATCCGTGCCTTGGCAAACCGCATCATCTGACCCTCTGGCCTGTTTCGGAGTTTATCAGGGCAGTGTACCGAGAAGAGACGCGGATGGAAACAGCCCGGCACGACGAACGGCTGCCAGCGGGAGATATCCACCTGCTCCCACAGGTGCCGTGACGGAGGGAGTCGGTGGTTCGTAAGGCTGCAACTGCTGCGTCAGCCAGCGGCCAATACTCGGGAGCAGCGGGATGCCCGTTGAATCCGTGCTGTGCCGCCCGCCGGGGACAACGGCAAGCGTAATGGCGATTCCGCGTTCACGGCATGCATCGGCGAACTGCTCCGCTTGAGCATCCAAGTTCAGCTCATCTTTGGTGCCGTAGCCGACGAACAGGCCGAATTCTCCGGGACGAATGCCATGGGAATCCAGCATTTCGATCGGGTTGTGCGCCATGATGAAGGGGAAGGGGTCTTCTCCGCGATCGAATAAGGGGCGGATCAGCCAGCGTTCCCGTACCGGGAAAACCCCCTTGAACCGTCCGAGTACGCGCCGTCCAGAGAATTCGGTGCGCCAACTCACGCAATGCGGATCATAGTTCGCCCGGTAGCGACCGCGGCAATCCAGATACCGGGCGTTCAACCCCGGCATGACCCCGACAATCTGACCGAATTTCTCCCGATGTTGGAAGCCGATCACATAGGCACCGGAGCCGCCCATCGACCCCCCCGCGATGACATGCGCTTCCCGCTCTGGCCGAATGCAGAATGATTGGAGTAGGAATGGGTAAACATCCTCCGTGACCCAATCCCCGAAGCGGCCGGCCTTCGAGTTCACGAAGAAGCTGCCGGAATTCCACAAACAAGGCTGGCCGTCGATGCTGCCGTCCGGCGCAACGATGACCATCGGCGGGAAACAACCACCCCGGATCGCGGCATCAATCTTTTCGACGAGGTAGAGAAAGTTCTTTTCATCCTGCCCGATCCCATGCAGCCAGATCATCATGGGGAACGGGGTGGTCTGATCGTAGCCGGGCGGTAAATAGACGTAGGCATCGCGTTTTTCACACAGGGCCGAAGACCAGATCCGCCGATCGCAACCGTGGTTACGGGTAAAATCGAGGACGCGGCCCGCGAGCTTCCGATTCAGGCGGGTGACTTCATGGCGGTGGCCGATTCGTATGACATTCACGAAAGCCGGGGCTGGGAGTGCGATACAGAAAACGCCCAGCAACACGCCGACCCACAGGATCGCGTGGCGTGTCCAGCGGGACATGGGTAAATACCTCTCAGGAGTTCGACATGTAGCTAACGGGTGTATCGGACGCGGTGGCACCCAGGATGCGGAAATGCGTTCTAGCAGAGTACACTTTCACCCGTTCCGCGATCATTCCGGCAGGCGATGAGGATTTCACGGGCTGCGTTCCCCTGATGCGATTGCAGGGCTTGCATGGCCTGCTCGACACGATCCGCCAACAGCGGCGTAAACGGCACCGCTGCCCCCGCCATCGGTGTGACCGGAACGAGTGTGCGTGCGATCACGGTTCCCAACCCGGCGACCCCGTCTCCGGTGAGTGCCGAGACAGGGTAGAAGTCTCCTTCTGGAGTCGTCCTGGCCAGATCGGCCTTGTTGTAAACCACGATCACGGGGCGGTCGGTGAGTCCCATGGGGAGTCGCAGAGGGTGCGGGTCGGTCGGGTCCATCACCCACAGCACGAGATCGGCCCGACTGGCGGCTTGGCGTGCCCGCGCAATACCGCCAGCTTCCAGTGACTCAATCGCTTCCCGCATCCCCGCGGTGTCCGCGAACTCGATCGGCCAGCCATCCAAAGCCAACCGCACCGTGACCACGTCCCGCGTCGTGCCAGGCACAGGAGCCACAATGCTGCGAGCGTATCCGGCCAAGGCATTCAGCAGGCTGCTTTTTCCAACATTCGGAGCCCCCGCGACTACCACCGTCCACGGGGCGACCAGATGCCGACCCAGAGAGGCGAATTGCGTCAGTTCCCGTAACTGCGACTCTGACGATGGCGAGCCCCAATGGTCGAGGATTGTTCGGATTGCTGAACGAAAAGCACCGTGATATTGTTCGAGCAGAATATTGGCCGTTCGTAATGTACTCGCTTGGCTCAGCGGTTCGAGCGCTCGCGGGTCTTCCGGTCGGGAATCCGGCATCGTGAGCAGTTCCCGCCAGTGGACTTCAGTACAACCATCTTGCACCAGCAGTTCCGTCAACCAGCGCACGACGGCCTGACCGCCGTGGCAATGGATTTCGACCCACGGTTCCGGTTCCACTCGCGTCTGAGCCACGACGACTTCATCACCAACGGAATCTCCCAATGTCCCAAACCAGAACCGTTGCGCGGTCGGAACGATGGGAAGGAGGCGACCGCCGGGCCGCTGGAGACGCGCTCGGACGATGTCCCAGGCGTTGTCCCCCACGACCGTTAGGGTCGCAATCGCCCCAGAACCGGGCGGTGTGAGTACGGCCACACGGCAAGTTTTCACGGGAGTGCCTCGGCCGCGATGCGGATCCCTTCGAGAGTGAGCAATGGCCGCACGAAAAAACGAAAATTCATCCCCGTGGTGAGGACGTTTTTCAATCGGGCCGCATCGCCGCCCGTCAAGTACACACTCGGTGATTTTGGGCACGACGCGGCCAGACCGTTGACGAGAGCATCGACCCCTCCGGCGAGTGCGCCAAAAATCCCGCATTGAATCGCCTGCTCGGTCGTCAACCCCGGCGACTGAAAGGACTGCGGAGCCGGTTCCACGATTGGCAGTTTTGCGGTGTAGTCGTGCAACGCTTTGGCCATCAGTCGCAGACCCGGAAAGATGCTGCCACCCGCAAAGGCACCATCGCAATCGAGAAGATCGACCGTGACCGCCGTGCCGATGTCCGCGACGATTGCACAGGAACCAGATTCAACGAGTGATCGAACCGCGATGATGTTGAACAGTCGATCGAAACCCACGGACTCGGCCGGATTCGCTTTGATGGGCAGGTGAATTTGCGAATGGTGTTCAAACACAAATGGTGTGCCGCCAGTTTCACGAATCCAGGCGGTGAGTCGGTCGCACCGTTCCGGGTTGACGCTGGAGATTGCCCAGGCTGCACTATCGGGAAGATCCCATTCCCTTCTCGCGTGATCCCAGGCAGCCCGATCGTCCGGTACGGCGAGCGCGGTGATGATCCCCGGCTCTCCGTACCGACAGCGTCCCCATTTGAATCGGGTGTTTCCGATATCGACCACAACATCCGGTGTCACGTCGTTTCCTCCGGTGTCGTGCGGACAGCCGGTTCGGTCCCGAACTCAACTGGCACGGTTTTTTGGCGTGCGGCCTGTTCCGCCTGTTGAATCGCGGTCAGTTGCTGGGCCGCGGTGCCAACCACCTGTGACAATCCCTGCCCGGTGACGGAGGAAATCAGGAACACGGTGCGCCCGAGTTCCTGTGCGAGCCGATCTCGGATCGTTTCCGATCCGGTGAGTTCAGCCTTGCTGACGCAGAGAATTTCCGGCTTCGCGGCCAAGGCTTCGCTGTACTGCTGGAGTTCTCGACGAATGGTATGATAGTTCGCAACCGGGTCGGATTCATCAATCGGAAACGGTTCGACCAGATGAATCACAATCCGCGTGCGTTCGACGTGTCGCAGGAACTCATGGCCCAGTCCCACACCCTGGGATGCGCCTTCAATCAACCCCGGCAGGTCGGCCATGATGAAGGACGCATCGCCACCGAGAGTGACGATACCGAGGTTGGGGTGTTTGGTCGTGAACGGGTAATCGGCGATCTCCGGTGTGGCGCGGCTGAGTCGGGATAGCAGCGTCGATTTGCCCGCGTTCGGGAAGCCGATCAGGCCGACATCGGCGATGACCTTGTGTTCCAGTGAGACATTCCGTTCTTCTCCTGGTTCACCCGGTCCAAACTCGCGCGGGGTCCGGTTGGTCGCGGAGGCAAAGTGACGGTTGCCCCGCCCCCCTCGCCCACCTTGGGCTACGACGACTTCATCACCGATGGTGGTCAAATCTTTGAGGAGATGACCACGATCTTTATCGCGGACGATCGTTCCCGGCGGCACGGGAATGATCAAATCGGCTGCGCTGGAGCCGGTACAGAGGCTACCGCCACCCGGTTCACCGGATTTCGCGCGCCAGTGCTTTTTGTGGACGAGTGGGGAGAGGTTATCGGCATTCGCCACAGCTCGAACGATGATCGAGCCACCGTGGCCGCCATCGCCCCCATCCGGCCCACCACACGGGACATACTTTTCGCGCCGGAACGAGGCCAACCCTCGCCCGCCATCACCGGCTTTGCAGTACAATTCGACACGATCAACGAACATGTGTTAGATCCCAGGTTGCAAGGCGGAAAGCGTGGCAAAAAAGGCTGTCAAACTGGAGCAGGTCACGGCTTCATCCATCAACTCTTCGAGCCGTGCCAAATCGGTCACCCCTTCCAAAGCCGCCACTTGCTCCGACGTGAGCGGTTGAAATCGCTTCCTCAATACCCGTTCCAAACTCCTCCGTTGTCCTTCTTGCCGACCTTCTTGTCGTCCTTCGGTTTTGTACTGTTGCTCGTATTTTTGCCGGAGAAGTTCTTTCACTTCGT
>JAIXLE010000168.1:0-27183 GCA_026931725.1 Bacteroidales bacterium | reverse complement strand
AGCCATTTCCCACAGCGATCCTTGTCTTGACGCATCGGCGTTTCCGGGGGTTACATCTGTTCCACGACGCGGATGCCGAGCAACTCCATAGTTTGCTGAATCGTGCGACCGATGAGGTCGACGAGTAGTAACCGACTATCCCGCAGTTCCGGTGACTCGGCGGTAAGCACGGGACATTCATCATAAAATCGGCTCATCGCCTTGCACAGATCCCAGAGATACGCCGTCAGCAAGTGCGGCAAATAATCGGCTGCGGCAACTTCGAGTGATTCGGAGAGTCGCAACAATTGTAAGGCCACGGCACGTTCCTGCGAGGTCGTGAGTTGCACGGCAGGCGGGTGTGTGCGAAATCGGGCTGTGTCGATTTCTCCCTTTCGGAAGATCGCTCGGCAGCGGGCGTAGGCGTACTGCATGTACGTTGCCGTGTTTCCTTCCGTGGCCAGCATTTTCTCATAGTCGAACTTGTAATCGCTCGTTCGGTTCTGGCTGAGATCGGCGTATTTGATCGCTCCGATACCAACGGCCTCGGCGATGTCGCGTTTCGTGGCCTCGGTCAATTCCGGGACATCGTGGCCATGTGCGGTGCGTTCGGCGACGCTGGCTTCGTACTTCTCCAACCCAAGTGCGACGGCCTGACTGATGAGTTCACCGAGTTCGGGAACACCCCCATCGCGGGTCCGCAGTGGTTTGCCATCCGCGCCGAGGACGGAACCAAAACTGAGGTGCTGAAACTCCGTACCCGTGTACCCCCAACGGTTCGCGGCGGCGAACAGCGTCTTGAAGTGCAGCGACTGGCGAAAATCGACGACGTACAGCACCGTATCGGGGCGGAATGTCTCCATCCGATAGCGGATCGTGGCGAGGTCGGTTGTGGTGTAGGTAAACGCGCCGTCTCGTTTGCGGATGAGAGCGGGCGGTTCCTGCTTCTTCATTTCCTCCGGTGTTTGTGGGATCGTGCCAGCCGCGTTCGGTACGACAATCGCGCCGTTGCTCTCGACCGCCTGCCCATGTGCCAGCAAGCTCTCCACGACACCGGCGAGCAGGGGATTGTAAAAGCTCTCGCCCAGGATGTGATCGAATTTCTGAATGCCGAGGCGGTCGTAAATCACCTGAATTTCCGCCAGGCAGTGCGGCATGAATTGCTGCCAGAGGGCGACGTTCTCGGGATCGCCTGCGTGGAGTTTGGCGGTTTCCTGCTGACAAGCCGTCTTTACCGGATCATCGGTCGCACCCTCATCGTCTTCTTCGGTGGCTTGACGAAACAGTTTCCGCACCGCGACGTACAGTCGGGCAAGCTCACGCACGGGATCCTGTTCATACGCGGCACGATCGAGGTGGTGTTTGTAGCCATAGAGCAGGATGCCGAACTGCGTACCCCAGTCACCGAGGTGGTTATCCGTGATGACGGTATGCCCCAGAAAACGGAGCAATCGGGTGAGGGCATCGCCGATGATGGTGCTACGGAGGTGGCCGACATGCAGCGGTTTGGCCACGTTCGGCCCACTGTAGTCGATCACGATGGTACGCGGGTGCGCCGTTGGGGACACGCCGATACGCGGTTCCGTGGCGATCGCCTGTACCTGCTGGGCCAGCCAATCGTCGCGGAGTTTCAGGTTGATGAACCCTGGACCTGCGACGACCACGGAGGCGATCACGTCGTTCGTGGGTAACGCCCCGATGATCTCATCCGCGACTTTCTGCGGGTTCCGACCTAGCAACTTGGCGAGCGGCATGGCGAAGTTCGCCTGATAGTCACCGTTCTTCGCATCCTGGGCCGGGCGGATCATCGCCAGGAAGTCCGGCACCTTTGTGGCATCCGGGACGATCGCGGCGAGCGCGGGTTGGAAGAGCGCACGCACTTCAGCAAGTAGATTCATGGCGGGTCACCACGTCATCAACGGATCAATGGAAAACACCAAGCCCAGGGACAGTTGCCCCTGGGCTTGGTTCAGTCGACCGAAACGATTTTACGCCTTGATGATGTCCTTCACCGTCATCCCGGAGGGGATCATCGGCAACACATGCTCCTGGTGCGGAACGTGGACATCCAGAACGAAGGCCGCATCACTCTCGATCATCTCGATGAGCGCATCGTCCAGGTCGTTCTTATCCGAAATTTTCCGGGCCGGGAGGCCGAACCCCTTGGCGATGGTCACGAAGTCTGGGTACGGGTCCGCATCAGGTCCAGCGCCCAGGTAAGTATGGGCGCGGTTCCCGGCGAAGAAGCGATCTTCCCACTGTGTCACCATCCCGAGGTGCTGGTTGTTCAAGAGCAGCACTTTCGGGGCGATTTTTTCGGCGTGGCAGCAGGCGAGTTCCTGAATGTTCATCAGGAAGCTCCCATCCCCGTCGATGTCGATGCAGAGTTTGTCGGGGTGGGCCACTTTGGCTCCCATCGCGGCGGGGAGTCCGAAGCCCATCGTGCCCAGCCCGCCGCTGGTGATCCAGTGCCGTGGTTGGTTGAACGGGAAGAACTGCGCCGACCACATCTGATGTTGTCCCACGCCGGTGGACACGATCGTGTTGTCCAACAGGCCGCGTTCCCGGAGCAGTTCGTGCAGCCGTTTGATGGCGTACTGCGGCAAGATCGCGTCCGGCAACTCCGGGCACCGCATCGGGTCGGATTCCCGCCAAGTGTCGATTTGCCGCATCCAGTCTGGGTAACGGCCGCCACCGACGAGATCGGCGCTGTCGTCTTCGTGCAGCATCACGCACAGATCGGCCAAGGCTTCTTTGAGGTCGCCGTGAACCGGAACATGCGCGAACTTGTTCTTGTTGATTTCCGAGCTGTCAATATCAATGTGAACGATTTTGCCATGCTTGGCGAACTCAGAAAGTTTCCCGGTGACGCGGTCATCGAATCGGACACCGAACGCAAGCAGCAGGTCGGCATCGTTGATGGCGTAGTTGCTGTACACCGTACCGTGCATGCCCAGCATCTGGAGGCACAGGTAATGATCGGACGGGAAGCCGCCGATGCCCAGCAGCGTCAAGCCGACCGGGATACCGAGTTTTTCGGCGAACTCTTTCAGGTACGGAGCCGCGCCGCTGTGGATGACCCCGCCACCGGCATAGATGAACGGTTTTTTGCTGGCGCGAATCGCATCCAGAATCGGTTGTAATTCTGTTCGGGGAGCCTTGCGGAGGGGTTTGTACCCCGGCAAGTTCATCGGAGCGTCCCAATCCGGCACGATTTTCCGAATCTGCACGTCTTTGGGCACGTCGATGATGACGGGGCCAGGGCGACCCGTGGTGGCGATATGGAACGCCTCCTTCATGACCCGCGGCAAGTCTTCGGTGCGGGTCACCAGATAATGATGCTTCGTGATCGCCCGGCACACTTCGATGATCGGTGTTTCCTGAAACGCATCGGTGCCGATCACGGGCGTGGATACCTGCCCGGTAATGGCGATCACCGGCACGGAGTCCATTTTGGCATCGGCGAGGATGGTGACGAAATTCGTCGCGCCAGGGCCGGAGGTGGACATGCACACGCCGACTTTCCCGGTGGTCCGAGCGTAGCCGTGGGCCATGAAGCCGCCACCTTGTTCCTGGCGGGGCAAAATGGTCCGAATTTGGTTGGTTTTGGTCAGCGATTGATGGATCGGCATACTCGCCCCGCCGGGATAGGCGAAGACGACTTCGACACCCTGACGCACAAGGCTTTGAACGAGGATATCGGCCCCGTTCATGAGTGTGTCCGGGGTCGTGGCGGTCGTGGATTCGCCCATAAATCACCTTCGGGTGCAGTCAGCAGCACGCAATTGGCGGTGATCGTTCCAACTGGACCGCCGACAGTGGCAGTCACTCAGAAATTCCCAGAGTCGGATAACGATTCTTCCCGCAAAGTGCAGTATAGACAGGAAAATGGTATCGGCCAACTTCGGAATCCCTGATCCCGAGAATACCAGTGCCCAGGGCGGATACCCTGGGCGGAATTGGGGTGGAAATCGCGAGAGATCGGGGGACGCGGACAGCCGGTTTCCGCGCCGATTTTAGACCTTCGCGGTCATCTGCTCGCGTTTCTGAGCAATCAGTTTGAGGAGGGCATTCTGTGGGTCGGCGAATTTTTCGAGCCCTTCCCGCATGAGCACCTCTTCGAGCTGAGCCACGTCGACTTTGGCATCAATATCAGCGAGGACATCAGCGGGAGGCAATTCGTCGATGTGGCTGGTGATCGTGTGCCCGCTGGCTTGAACAGCCGCGTTGGTGGCAGGCGGGTTGGTTTCGATGTCCGAACCGGCGAACGCTTCGACGTACTTGCCTGGGGGGTCTTCTTTTTTCTTCGTCCCGGTGCTGGCAAAAATCATCTCATGTTGCAGGGCCATGCCCTTGTTGGCCCAGAAGTCTTTGTTCAGCTTCCAGATCCGCTTGGCATTGACGATCCCCACTTGCCCCTGGGCGGCGGGAATCAACGTGGGAACGTGTTTTTCCGTGTAGACATCGACCCGACTCACGAAGATGCTGTAGACCGTCTTGACCTTGCTGGGGTCGGCGACCCGCTGGAGGCCACGGTAGCAAGCATCGCGGGCGGCGAGGTACTGGCGTTCGCTGAAAATCAGGGTGACGTTGATGCAGACTCCGGCGGCGGCGAGTTCTTCGAGTGCGCCGAGCCCGCCCGGTGTGGCCGGGACTTTAATCATCCGGTTCTTCTGACCGGCGGACCATTTCTTGCCGAGTTCGATGTACTTGGCGGTGCGTTCTTTTTCCGGGAGATTCCGGGCCAGATCTTCAAGCAGCGGGTCCAGCTCAAAGCTGACCCAGCCATCGTTGCCTCGGGTTTCTTCCCAGACGGGCTCAAAGACTTTTTGGGCATCCTTGACGAGTTTATCCGTCATCGCCCAGGCGATGGCTTCATCGTCGTGGCCCGCTTGAATGAGTTTTTGCATTTCACCATCAAACCGACCGGATTTGATGAGATCCGCGATGATGATGGGGTTACTGGTGGCTCCGGTGGCTCCGAATCCGCGGTTCTTAGCGATTTCTTCGGGGTCGACGGAGTCGAGCCACAGCTTCGTGCCGCTGGCAACCAGGGACTGGAGCGGGGTCATCGGTTCGGCCCTCAATGTTCAGACGATTGCAACTGAAACTTCGACTGCGTCGCCTATCTTAGAAATTCCACCCGGAGTTCGTAGAGAGGGAACCCACGGAATTTCCGTCGGGCTATCATAATCACCGGGTCGTTACGTTTGGATGGATCAGCACGAGGAAACCCATGAGCGATACCCCAGAACGGACCTACTCGGATGCGGAAGTGGCCGCATTATTGCGAGAACGTGGCCTTTCCGCTTGGTATCTGGAAGATGGCTGGTTGAAACGGAAATTCCTCACCGATGGCTGGCCCACCACCTTGATGCTGGTCACGACGATTGGCTATCTGGCTGAGGCCGCTTGGCACCATCCTGATTTGAGTGTCACCTGGGCGAAACTGTGGGTCAAGCTCAAAACCCACTCTGCCGGGGGAATTACTGACAAAGATTTCGCCTTGGCCCAACAGATTGACGCGGTCACACTCTGGCG
Source organism: Bacteroidales bacterium (assembly GCA_026931725.1). Lineage (GTDB taxonomy): Bacteria > Planctomycetota > Planctomycetia > Gemmatales > Gemmataceae > JAIXLE01. Next base: position 21,663 of record JAIXLE010000168.1, on the reverse strand, counting down.
GCCCGAATCGGGGAACGCCTTGACGGGTACGCCGAACCCATTCGTCCGCGGCGGTTAAGCGCGGAGAATCTGCCGCGATTTGAGGCAGCCACCGTGGAAATTATGGGCAGATTCTCCTAATGTATGCAAGCCCACTCATCTGAGTCGGACTGTTTCTCAGGCTTCCTCTCCCAGGTTGCCGGTTTGATGTTCAAATATGGGCACGCAACGCCACTTTTGCCGGAAGTCGTCGGCACCGCACCCGCCATGCAGGATGTGTACCGCATGGTCCGGTTGGCGGCACCACGTTCCGCGAACGTCTTGCTCATTGGCGAAACCGGCACGGGTAAGGAAGTCATTGCCCGCACCGTTCACAAACTGAGCCGCCGGGCCGATGGGCCATACATCCGGGTCAACTGCGGTGCCCTGCATGAAAGCCTGCTCGAAAGTGAACTGTTTGGCCACATCAAGGGGGCGTTCACGGGCGCGGTCGAAAACAAGACGGGCCGTTTCGAGGCGGCCCACGGCGGCAGCATCTTTTTGGACGAAATCAACTCGATGTCGCCGAAGTTGCAGGTCAAATTGCTGCGGGTGTTGCAAGAACGAGAATTCGAGCGAGTCGGCGAGAGTCGGACCATCCGCGTGGATGTGCGGGTGATCGCGGCGACGAATGCCGCTCTGGAGACACTGGTTGAGAACGGGGAATTCCGCGAAGACTTGTACTATCGTCTCAACGTAGTTCCGATTCTCTTGCCGCCACTGCGGGAGCGTCGGGAGGACATTCCGATACTCGCGCAGCACTTCTTGAAACGGTTTCTGGACAAGAACCAACTCACGCAACCCGTCGAATTGACGGCGGAGATCCTCTCGGCCTTGCAGCGGCACGACTGGCCCGGCAACGTCCGCGAACTGGAGAACGCCATCGAGCGGTTGGTCGTTCTTTCCGAAGAGGGGCAACTAGCCGCGGACTTGCTCCAGTTGAACCGCCCCCGCCTCGTCCCACGCCGGAATTCGGGGCAGGCCGTTCCGTCGGATCGGGATGTTCCGTCGATGATTCGTACGCTCATCCAGCTGGGCATCACGACGGCTCCACCCGCGGAAGGGCAGCGGTTGTATGACTACCTCGTCGGTGGGGTCGAGCGCGAGTTGATCGAACAAGTCATGCGGCAATGCGACGGTGTGCAGGTGAACGCGGCCAAGCGGCTCGGCATCAACCGCAACACGCTACACAAGAAATGGGTCGAGTACACCACACCCGAAAAAGAAACACCCTCTGAATTCCCCGCCGCGGGCGGCGCGGAAACAGGATCCGCGTGAGTAGCGGAGGTGCGGCATCTGTCCTTCTGTGCCCTTGCCCTGTGGTCGTTGTCCGGTATCTTCCCTGTGAGGGATCGTCTTTCCGGGGTCTGCTGATGAAGTTTCGTGCTGTCCACAAGTTGTTTCTGGATCGGCTCACCCTGGCGGGGCTGACGCTGGAAACGCTCACCCCGGCATCGGGCATCGAAATGATGCTCCGCTTCTACGAGGAAGAGCGGGTCGATCGGTGTTCCCTCGATGATGATGGCGACCTGTTGCAGTTTCAGTGGGGGCTGTACGACTGGGGCGAAGGCGAACGATTTGAACTGAACATTTCCCGGCAACTGATGACCAACGAAGTCGCGGGAGATGAACAGATTCGCCAACTGGCTCTGACTTTCGGTTTTGCCCCGACACCCGCTCTGGCCGAGGCTGGTGACGGCGACCAGTGGTGCGACACCCCGGAAGGACTCGACGAATTCCGGCAATTCATCACCACGTCGGCCGGTATGCAAGCCACGACCGGCCATCTCCCCGAGCGCGTAGACCTCACCTGGGATGAAGTTTAGTGAATCGGCACGATTCCCATGCTAGACTGGCACCTGTGACCTCGCCCCGGATTCTGCCGGAGTTAGAACATGGCTGCGGATGCAACGACGCATGGTGCGCATGGCGATTTCATGGTGGCGGTCGGTGACGAGGGCGGATGCCCGGTGATTTTTCGGGTACGGAACCGCTTTCCACAAAACCTCGAACCCTCCCGCTACCATCATCTCATTGCGATGATCTGGCAATATCAGTCCGACAATGACACGCAGCTTCCCTCCAATGCGGAAGCGGATCGGATGAGCATATTTGAAGACCAGATGACAGCCGCCATGCAAGCATCCGGTCAGGCGGTGCTGACGGCGATTGTCACGGGGACCGGAGTCCGGGAATGGCAATGGTACTCCCGCAGTCCCGAGGAATCGCTGCTCCTCATTAACGCGGCCCTGGCGGGGCAGGAACTTCCCCCGGTCGAGTTCGCGGGGGACCCGGACCCGTCCTGGGAAGCCTACAAACGTGCCCTCACGATCGTCGAGGAGATTGCCGCTGCGGCCCCACTTTCCTGATCCGTTATGGGAGTCTTGCCCGATGTCGGAACCCCGCTTGGCCCACAATGTCTTTTTCCAGTTGAAGGATGCATCCCCCGCGAAGGTCGAGGAACTCGTCACCGCCTGTAAGACGTACTTGAACGTCCAACCGGGGATCGTCTTCTTCGCCGCCGGGCCGATCTGTGCGGAACTCGATCGGGAGGTGAACGACCGCAACTGGCACGTTGGCCTGCACCTCATCTTCATCGACAAGGCCGCTCACGATGCCTACCAAGACGATGCCACCCACAATCGCTTCATCGCTGAGATGCAAGCCAACTGGGCTGCCGTGCGTGTTTTTGACTCTTTAGTCTGACCACGGTGGATTAAGCGGAAGCCTCGCGGGCCGGGCTGACAACGTGCCGGAGCCAGTGTGCATCATCCGGCTGGGGGTAGTCGCTGCGGAAATGCGTGCCTCGGGATTCGGTGCGAGTGCGGGCCGCGTCGATCATGAGTCGGGCGATCGTCAACAGATTCTGGAGTTCCCAACCGGGCCGATTGTCGAACTCGCGGGCCAGGACGTAACGGCACCAGAAACCGACATCGGCGGCGGCTTCTTCCAGGCGGTGCCGATCCCGGACGATACCCATTTTGCGGACCATCAGAGCGCGTAACGCATTCGTCACGTCGACGACATCCAGGCCGTTCACCCGTTCCTCTTCCGGCACACGGTTCGAGAGGGGCAACGCCGTGAAGCGATCCGGCAACTTCCGGGCCGCATCCGCGGCTCCGCGACCGCAACTGGCCCCGAAAACGAGTCCTTCCACCAGACTGTTCGAGGCGAGCCGGTTCGCGCCGTGCAAGCCGCTGGACGTGACCTCCCCCGCCGCCCAGAGTCCGGGGAGCGTGGTACGTCCTTCTTTGTCCACGGTGACACCGCCGACCATGTAATGGGCTCCTGGCCGCACAGGCACGCGGTCTTTCGTGATGTCCAGGCCGAACCCACGGCAGACCCGGTTGATGCCGGGGAATCGCGTCCGCACCATCACCGGGTCGAGATGCGACAAGTCCAGATAGACATTCGGATGTTGGGTGCGTTCCATCGTGCGGAAGATCGCTTGTGAGACGATGTCCCGTGGGGCCAATTCCGCGCGGGGGTCTTCGTCCAACATGAACCGTTGACCGTGGATGTCTCGTAAGTAGGCACCTTCCCCACGCACCGCTTCCGAGATCAAGTAGCGGGCCGACCCGGCGACGTAGAGAACCGTAGGGTGAAACTGCATGAACTCCATGTCCCGCAGTTCCGCGCCCGCCCGGTACGCGGCGGCGATTCCATCCCCAGTGGCGACGGGGGGATTGGTCGTTTCACGGTAGACGATCCCGCAGCCCCCGGCCGCCAGGATGACTTGCTTGGCCCAGACGAGGACCGTCCCAAGGCCCGGCCGCCAGACCACCGCGCCGACGCACTGCCCATCCTGCGTGAGGAGGTCCGCCGTGAAGGTGTCATCCCAGATGGTGACGTGGCGAGCCGCGCGGGCTGTGGCAATCATCGCCCGCATCAGTTCATGGCCGGTGGCATCACCCAGAGCATGCACGATCCGCCGATGGCTGTGCCCGCCTTCCCGTGTGAGGGCGAGGTGGCCATTTTCCAGGTCGAATTGTGTGCCCCATTTTACGAGTTGTTCAATCTCGCCCGGCGCTTCATGCACGACCCGTTCGACCACTTCACGATCGCACAGCCCCGCCCCGGCGATGAGGGTGTCTTCCACATGATTTTCAAAACGATCTTCCGGCGACAGTACCCCCGCGATGCCACCTTGGGCGTAGGAACTGTTGCTTTCGGTGACGCGATCTTTGGTGACGAGGAGTACAGAGAGATTCTCAGGCACTGCCAGAGCCGCACGAATCCCCGCGATCCCGGCTCCGATGACGAGAACATCCGCGAAACGGTGAACCGCGGTGCGGGAATCAAACGAAATGAGGTAGCGTGGCTGAGGCATCACAGCAGACCCGATCAGGAAGCAGTAGCAGAGTGGTATTCAGTGTATGGCGCGGTGATGGGCAGTGGGTACGAAATGGAATCGTGTGGAATGAAAAAGGAAGGTGGACAAAGCGGACGGTGCCGGGAGGAATCCTCGCATCTCGGCACCGCAAAAAGGGCTTCTCATTCTCAATGCCATTCTTCCATGCTTCGTGCAACGCGCAACGTGCAATCGTGGGTCATGGCTTTTCGACCACGATTTCCCAGACGGTATCTTTGGGAACTTCAAACGTCAGGCTCGAAGTCGTGCGATCCGCAAACCGTGCGTGAATCAGTGGCCGAGACACGAACGGAACGGGACTGCTATACCCAGGTGGAGGGGCTGTCACCGCATTTTCGATGGCAATCTGATAGATTCCCAGTGGCACGCCATCGTTATGCGAGTGAGTGCCCATCTCGAACGAACCATCTTCTTTCAGATAGCCCCAAGAACCGACTTCCGATTTGTCCGCATAGGCAACAACCCGTCCGATCGTCAGTGGGGTGCCATCGGAGAATCGGACGGTCCCCTTTACGGGATGCACAGAGGATGAGCAACCCCACCCAGCCGCCAAGGCCACGACGAACAATGCACATCGGATCGTTTGGAGTGTACGCATGATGGATTTCCGGGTCAAGGTTCAAGGAAGGTCCAACACGGAACCATCGTTACGACTGCCGAGCTGCACCAAAGTGGTGGGAGGAATGGAAACATTGACGACACGGACGGAACCGTCCGCCATCAGAAAATTGCATGAATCCGGGTGCCAGCTCCCCAATGCTGGGGCACTGTTGACGGAGGCTCCTTCTCCTTCTGACGGTGAGCGAGCCAGTCCAAGCCATGTGGAACCCGCCACCCAGTATTCACCATAGCCGGAAGGCCCGTTGCCTCGGTTCCAGTACGGGTAACCATCTCGCCCACCTGGACTAGGCCCATGAGTCGCACTGCAGCACTGCCCCAATTCTAACCGGGTGATATGCTTTTCGGCAATCATAGCCGTGTTGCTGGTTCCGTCCGTAATCGACAACAAGGTATCTCGGGATTTCCAACTCTTGTACGGTTGCTGTAACGGGAATGGTGACGCTGTTTGCGCGACGTTTATGGAATCAACCAGATTCAAAGGTGTCAGAGTGGATCCGACCATAACCGGCGGTGCGGTACTCAAGGCCACCCGCAGAGTCTGGGTCTGGGCATCTGGGGTTTTCCAGAACTGCCATCTTTCGGAACTGGAGGCAGCGCCGGATATGATGATGGCGTAATCAATTACCGGGTATGTTTTGGAGTTTCGCGCCTTCCCGGATCGCCGGGATGGGCACAAGTACATGGGAATATCGGTATTCTTGAGGAGATTGAAGTTTGCTTGCGAGGCGGCTTTGGTCGCGGCATCCGTATTTGAGCCGACATTCGGTTCGCAGCAGTGGCCCGCACCGGAGTAATCCAGTTTGTCGGCCACGGCGGATTGTTCCAATTGCGGCAAAATAATCGCCCACAAGGTCAAGCCCATGTTCCCGATGGATGCGGGCGGCAACCCCCCGTTTGTGTCGTGGTAGTTGTGGATGGCCACGCCGATCTGTTTCAGGTTGTTTTGGCATTTGGTCCGCGCGGCTGCTTCACGGACTTTCTGAACAGCAGGGAGAAGCAAGCCAATCAAAATGGCGATAATCGCGATCACCACCAGAAGTTCGATTAACGTAAAAGCACGCGGACGGCTGGGAGAGCGTGGCATCGGTTACCTCTGTGACAAAACTGATTCCGCAGAAAATGGTAGGGCAGGTAGGATCAAACCAAACACGGCGCAGGTGGGATAACAAGTTATTTATAGCAAAGTTTAACGTCTCTGGCTGACAAACACCAAGCCGAATCCGAAAATAATCAGGCGATGTGGTGGAATGCCTCCTGGCCTGGGATGGCGGGTCGGCGTTGTGCCGGAATGAAAGTTGCCGATATGATGGGAACGAACCCCACGCGGCCAGGAAATCCCGCTGCCGGCCGAACGAGAATAGGCCATGACCATGACCGTCTTCACGGAAACCGATGCCGTCGAGGTGCCGACACTGCCCGCTGCCGCGTTACGCTCCTTCGCCGGGTTCCGTCAGTGGGCGGCTGCTTCCCCACACAGCCCGGAAAAAACGCCGGTCGGCTACTACCAGGGTCAAGTGTGGATCGACATGAGCAAGGAACAACTCTTCTCCCACGGTCACATCAAAACGGAATTCGCTTATGTGATTGTCTCGCACATTCGCCCGCAGCGAGAAGGGTTCTATTTCTGCAACGGGGTCTTGCTGAGCAACGCGATTGCGGAACTGTCGTGCAACCCGGATGGGGTGCTGGTGCTGGCCCGGTCGGTGGCGGATGGCACCGTGCGATGGGTGGAGTCGAAACGAGAAGGGTTTGTCGAAATCGAAGGCACGCCGGACTTGGTGTTGGAAGTGGTGAGCGATAGTTCCGTAAAAAAAGACACGATCACGCTGCGTGAAGCCTATTTTCGTGCGGGGATTCCCGAATACTGGATCGCCGATGCTCGTGGTGCGCAGCCCATTTTGCGGATCCTGAGTCGCGGGGAAGCGAGTTACACGGATGTTGCGACGGATGCGGAAGGATGGGTCCACTCAGCGGTGCTGGGGAAGGCGTTTCGGCTCGGAACGCTGACCACCGCCGGTGTCACCACGGCCACTGTGGAGGTGCGGTGAATCTCATGTCTTCTCCTAATGCAATCGAATACCGTGTCGGTTCCGGGCACGATACGCACCGTCTGGCGGCCGGTTATCCTCTGATTCTCGGCGGGGTTCGGATCGACTTTTCCAAAGGGCTGGTCGGCCATTCTGACGCGGATGTGGTTCTCCATGCGCTCACGGATGCCCTGCTCGGAGCCGCGGGCCTGGGCGACATCGGCGATGCTTACCCAGATACGGATCCTCAATGGAAAGGAGCCACGAGTTCAATCTTCCTGAACGGGGCACTCGATCTCCTGAACCCAGGCCGCTGGAAACTCGTCAATGTCGATGTGACTCTCTTCGCCCAAGAACCGAAGCTCGGCCCGGTGAAGGCTGCCATCCGCGAAAACCTCGCCCAGCTTCTTAGCTTGCCGGTGGATCGCGTGAATGTCAAAGCCAAGACCGGCGAGCGGGTCGGCCACATCGGTCGAGGTGAAGCGATCAGTTGTTCAGTGATCGTCCTGATTCAAAGGTCCAGCGAACCATGAACACTTCCGCAATCGTTGCCGAGATTCTCAAAGGATATACCCTGCATCCGCGAGGGTTTCATGGTGTCGTCCACTGGGCACGCGTCATGGAGAATGGCCTGAAACTGGCGGAAACGACCGGAGCCGATCCGACGATTGTGACCTTATTTGCCCTATTTCATGACTCCCGGCGTGTGTCCGACGGCCGCGATTGGGGCCACGGTCGTCGAGGAGGGCAACTGGCCAGGAAACTCTGCGGTCGGGTATTCGATCTCTCCGATGAAGATGGCGAGGTGCTGTTCCATGCCTGTGCCCTGCACACGGAAGGCACCACGGACCCGAACCCCACCGTCCAGACCTGCTGGGACGCGGATCGCCTCGATTTGGGCCGCGTCGGGATTCGCCCAGACCCACGGTATCTGTGTACGGATGCGGCTCGATCGCCCACAATGATTGCTTGGGCGCACCGCCGGGCCTGCACGGACCACGAACCCGCGATTGTTCTCGACGAGTGGCGTATTCCACTCGATATATGACTCACAGGATGCACGACGTTTCCCCGATCCGAGAGAAGACCAGGATGGCACTGCAAGTCTATTCGACCCTGACCCGGAAGAAGCAACCGTTCCACAAGCAGCCGGGCGACACCGTCACGATGTATGTCTGCGGGCCGACCGTGTACAAACCGTCGCACATTGGCCACATGGTCGGGCCGGTCATCTTCGACACGGTCAAGCGTTACCTGACCTATCTCGGTTACAAGGTAAAATGGATCGTCAACATCACTGATGTGGACGACAAATTGATCGTGCGGGCGCAGGAGCTCAACACCACGGTTCCTGCCCTCGCCGCGAAAATGACCGAGGACTACTTCGACTGCCTGAAGAAGTTGAACGTCACCGGCATCGACTCCTTCCCGAAGGCGACGGACCACATCAGCGGCATGATTACGATGATGCAGACGCTCATCGACAAAGGCTACGCCTACGCCGCGGGTGGCGATGTGTACTTCGATGTCTCCAAGGATGCGGACTACGGCAAGCTCTGCAACCGTGACCCGGAGCAACTCGAAGCCGGTAGCCGAATCGAAGTCAGCGACAAGAAACGCAACCCCGGCGACTTCGCCATGTGGAAAGGGGCCAAACCCGGCGAACCGCTGGAAGTGCAATACGACAGCCCCTGGGGGAAAGGCCGCCCCGGCTGGCACATCGAATGTTCCGTCATGGCCACGCAGATTTTAGGCGACACCCTCGACATCCACGGCGGCGGGTTGGACTTACAGTTCCCACACCACGAAAACGAACTCGCCCAGAGCGAAAGCGCCACCGGAAAGCCGTTCGCGGAAGTGTGGATGCACAACGGCCTCCTGAAGATGGGCGCGGCGAAGATGGCCGGGTCCGTCGGCAACGTCGTCAACATCGCCGATCTGCTGCAACGACACTCCGCCGAGACGGTGCGGTTCTTGCTGCTGAACACGCACTACCGCAGCCCGATTGAATACAGTGAAGAACGACTCGACGAGGTCAAACGCTCCCTGGATGGATTTTATCGCTTCTTTGAGCGGTACGAACGACTGACTCAGACGAGCTTTTACACGCTCTCTCCGACCGCCTGTGTGCCGGAACCCGCACCATCATCCCCACTCTGCGAGCAGATCGCACCGCTGCGGGCGCGATTCTTCGATCTGATGAACGATGATTTCAACACCGGCGGCGCTACCGGGGTGCTGTTCGAGTTGCTCGCGGCCTTGAACCGATTCATCGACACGGAACGCCTGGAAACCGAAAGCCGTCCGCAGTTGCAAGTGGCATTGCAAGCCGGTGTCGCAGTCTTACGGGAACTCGCGTCGATCCTCGGGCTGTTCTGGGAAGCCCCCCAGGAAAAGAGCCTCGGCGGCGATTCCGCACTCACAGCCGGGCTGATGCAATTGCTCATCGACCTGCGGAACAACCTGCGAGCCACGGCAAAAGGGATCACCGACAAGACGGACCCGACGAAGAAAGCGTTGTTCGATCAGACGGACCTGATTCGCAAACGCCTTGCGGAACTCGGGGTCACTCTGGAAGACCGCCCGAACGGCACAACTTGGCGGGTCGGGTGAACGGACCCCTACGCGCGGTATACTGATACCACAGAAACTCTTTCGGATACCGCAATCATGGCATCGGATTCGGATCGACTACTCGTTGCGCAAATTCGAGGTGGTGGGGCCGCAGCCGGGCTCGCATGGCAAGAACTGATCCAACGCTACGAAGGGCGACTCCGCGCCTATGTGCGGCGTCGCCTGCGGGATCACGCCACGACCGATGACGTGGTTCAGGAAACCTTTATTGGCTTCCTCAATAGCCTCACGCACTTCGACGATAAGCGCGAACTGCAAACTTGGTTGTTCACCATTGCTTCGCACAAAATCACCGATCAACTGCGCAAGCTCGGTCGTCGGCCATATCAGACCGGGAGCGATGCCGATGATGATCTCCTGGGACAGGAAGCGGATGCCCGCCAACCCGCAGCCTCCAGCATCGCCCGGAGTCAGGAACGGCGGGATCTGGAGTACGCGGCTGTGGCGCGTGTTCTTCGGGAACTCATCAGCGGTTTCCGTCAAAAGAGCGACTACAAACGCATCATGGTTCTGGAGTTACTGTTCGTGAAAGGCTGGCCAAACTGGCAAGTCGCGGAGTTTCTGAAACTCACCGAACAGCAGATTGCCAATTACCGCTTCGCCGCGGTCAAGAAGCTAACCGAAGGCATCCGCGCGGCCGGGTTACCGGAAGACGTATTCCCGGAACTATCGGAAAATGATCGAGCATAGCCCCGATATTCTTTTGACCGGGCCACGTTTGGGTACTATCACACCAATAGCCGGGAAGTGACGCATCGGTGGGAATGCACCTGTCGGGACAAGATCGGTATCAATCAATTCATCGGCACCAGTCGACGAAAGGGGTCTGTATGCGTCGAGAAGATGTCCTGGATGTGATCCGTCGCATGGACCCTGGAGATATTACTCTCACTGTACTGACATTTCAAAACGGTGCCATCATCACATTAGATTCCTTGGTGCGTTCCGAAAACGAATATATGGTTGTGCGTGGCCGGGAAGGCGGCACCACGGACGAGGGGCGAGCATTCTTCGTGCCTTACGCGGACATCTCTTACATCAAACTCGACAAGAAAGTCCGCACGAACCAGATTCGTCGCATGTACGGTGAGAAAGTCGAACTCGACCGCGAGGAACAGTACGAAGCCGGGATGACAGAAGTCGGCGGGGCTGCGCACCCCGATACCGCGAGCGGCACCCCCGCACCCACCGCTCAACCACTCGACCCGGCGGCGATTGCCAAGCAAAACCTGCTCGACCGGATCCGTGCTACCCGAACATCTGCCGGGACCAACAAGCCGCGATAGCAATTCTTGGACAATTTTCCCTCGTCAGGTCATCGGGGTGTGGGTATACCCACGGGTATTCCTTCTGTTCACCCCGATCCAGGTGCCTGACATGCCCGAACCACTCGGCTTTGCCATCATCGGCTGTGGGATGATTGCTCACTATCATGCCCGCGCCATCGCGGAAATCCCCAATGCCCGAGTGGCGGCGCTCGTGAGCCGGAACCCGGCGAACGGGCCGAAACTCATCGCGGAAACCGGCATCCCCGCCTGTCCGACGTTCGCCACGCTCGCAGAAGCCCTGGCCGCTCCTGGTGTGGATGCGGTCATCATCACCACGCCGAGCGGTGCGCATCAGGAACCCGCCGTGCAGGCCGCGCAAGCGGGCAAGCATGTCGTGGTCGAAAAGCCGCTCGAAATCACGCCGGAACGCTGCGATGCGATCATCGCCGCCTGTGACGCGGCTGGGGTCAAACTTTGTACGATCTTCCCCAGCCGATTCGCGGATAGCAGCACCACTTTGAAAGCCGCCGTCGATGCTGGGAAGTTTGGCCGTCTGACCCTCGGGGAAACCACCTGCAAATGGTGGCGGAGCCAAGCCTACTACGACGAAGGCGGCTGGAAAGGCACGCAAGCCCTCGACGGCGGCGGCGCGATGATGAACCAGGCGATTCACAGTGTCGACCTGTTGCTCTGGATGATGGGCGATGTCGTCGAAGTGTGCGGGTTCACGGCCACGCTGGCGCACGAACGCATTGAAGTCGAAGATACCGCCGTGGCCTGCCTGCGGTTCCAGAACGGAGCCTTGGGCGTGATCCAGGCGACGACGAGCGTTCACCCCGGTTATCCGAAAACGATCGCGGTTCACGGCGATCGTGGCAGTGCCGTGATTGAGCAGGAAGATGTTCTCCGCTGGGATTTCACCCCGGAAACACCGGCTGATGCCCAGGTCCGAGAACGGTTCGCGGCCAAGGTCGGAGCCAGCGGCGGCGCAGCCGATCCGAAAGCGATCAGCCATGAAGGGCATCGCCGTCAACTCGCGGACTTTGTCGCGGCTATCCGAGACAACCGGGCTCCTCAAGTCGATGGCCGGGAAGGCCGGAAAGCCGTCGCCGTGATTCGGGCCGTCTACGATTCCTGCAAAACGGGCCGCGTAATTCGGCTGTGACATGTCGGACAACCGGGGACGACCGCCCCCGGTTGTGTCCTACTCTCCGATTGTTTCCCCCATCAGAAAAGGGGCCGGTCGCCAAAGGGGTTCGGGTTGGCCTCGAAACGGTCGAGGTCTTCTTCGCTGAATCCGAAATGGTGGGCGATTTCGTGAATGATCGTCTTCCAGATTTCGATGCGGAGTTCCTGGGGGTCGGGGAAATCGTCCTCCAGGGGCTGTTTGTAGATGAAAATCTGATTCGGCGTATCGAGCATGTCCATGTCCGAGGTGCTGATGCCGGGGTTGGGGACGAACAACCCGTACAGGCTCTCCCCGGCGGCAATCTCTTCGGCGGAGAAGCCGGCATCTTGCAGTTGCTCCTCGGTCGGTTCGTCCAGCACATCAACGGTGACATTTTCCAGATGTCGGGCGATTTCCGGCGGCAGCGAGTCGATCGCCTGACGGATAATATGGACAAATGCAGACAGCGACAGACGTTTCATGACGGAATCGTGCGGACAGACCGTGACGAAGTCAACCGGCGTAGGGTATGGTAGCGGAAATGCACCTGTACCCAATAGGATACGAACTTGCGCAACACCCGGTTACTTTATTCGCAACCCGTTGTTGAGCGGTTCGCCATCCGGGTGGCTCTGGTGGGTGGGGTTCTCGGCACCGCCGTTGCGGGGATACTCACCCGGATCGGTTCGGTGTGGGATCCCGCGCACAAATTCTCACAACCTGGTTCCATCACGGAGTTTGTGCTCGGCTGGCTGCTCGGCGCGGTGCTAGCCGGATGGGTGATCCGCCATCCGTTCCGTGTGTCGGGGTTGATCCCGCTGGCCGCGTTCTTCTGGATGGCTGCTACAGGCTACGGCATGGTCACGGGAACTTGGATCGGCTGGCTGCTCGGCATTCCCGCAGGCGGAATCGTGGTGGCGGCCCTCCGGTTCTTGCGGGCTTACGGTAGCCAGTTGCCGATTCCCGAAATCCTGGCCGTCGTGGTGGCGGTGGCACTGCTACCTGTACTGAGTCGATGGCACGGGCAGCCGGAAGAGATTATCCGCATTTTCGGCCCGGTGTTATTCGTGCTGACAGGCACAATCACCGCGGCGGCTGGGGTGTTCCTCCGGCGGCCACTCGTGGAACTGGTGCTCGAACCCCCGATGCGATTGGCGTACCGTTACCGAACCGCGGGACCGGGCGTGCATCAGATTCCCCGCACGAATCCGTGCATTATCATCGCCAACCACGGGGCGTATCTCGATCCGCTCTTTCTGGCGGGGGTCGCGCCTCGCCCCATCACGCCGATGATGACATCATCCTTCTACGATAAGCCGATTATTCGCCAACTGATGCTCTATGTCTTCGATACGATCCGAGTGCCAGATGTGGCGATGAAGCGAGACACGCTCGAAATCACGGAAGCGATTGCCGCCCTGGATGCGGGGAAGTGCCTGGTCATCTTCCCGGAAGGGTGGCTTCGCCGGAAAGAGGAACAACCCCTCCGGCGTTTCGGTCGGGGGATCTGGCAAATTCTCGCGGCTCGGCCCGATACGCCGGTCATCAGTTGTTGGATTGAAGGGGGCTGGGGAAGCTATTTATCCTTCCACAACGGCCCGCCCACACGGAACAAACGCCCCGACTTCCGCCATCCCATCACCGTGAGTGTGGCGGAGCCAGAACGGGTGCCCGCCGAGGTGCTGGCCGATCACATGGCCACCCGACGGTTTCTGATGGAACGGGTGTTGCTAGCCCGCCGGTTGTTGGGATTGCCGGATTTCTCACTGCCGGAGGAACCATCGCCAGATACGCCGACCTCGGAGGTCACGCATACAGATACACCGTGACCATCTCACCCGCCGGGAGCAACTCTTGGTGTGCGTCGACCAGCACGAATCCATCCGCGGAGACAGCGGAACTCAGACTGGATGGGCCGCCCGCTGTGACGGCGGCTTGTCCAGATTCGACCTTCACCCGCAGGTAATCCACCCGCCCTACGACGGATCGCACGTCCGAAGCCAAGGGCACGACCTGGGAACGGAACGGCCACTCCCACGATTGCCCACCCAGGCGACGAATCACACGGCCCGCGAACAGATCATATGCGCACAAACACGATACCGGGTTGCCCGGCAGCAACATGACGATGCGACCATCGGGAAGAAAGCCGATTCCCGTCGGCGCGGCTGGACGCATGGCGATGCCGTGAACCGCGAGTTCTCCCAGTTCGGCCAGCACGCGGGGGGCGTGATCCTCGGTTCCCACGGATGTTCCCCCCGACACCAGGATCAGATCGGCTTCCGCTTGAGCTAGCGCGGTTCGGATCGTCTCGGGTTGATCGGGAATCCGCTGGATCGTGGCCGGTCTGCCACCATCACGCGTGATCAGAGCGGCCAGCATCACAGAGTTGCTATCGACGATGTGGAATCCTTCCGGCTTCTCGCCAGGTGGCAGTAACTCATTGCCCGTCACCAGCACCGCCACACGCGGTCGGCGAATGACGGTCGTTGTGCCGACTCCAATCGCGGCCAGGATACCAACATCCTGCGGACGGAGTCGCCAACCCGGAGAGAATAACGCGGTTCCCTGGGTCACATCTTCGCCAACTCGGATGATGTGCTTTCCAATTGGGATCGGCACCCGTACCGTGAGCTGATCTCCTGATCGTTCCGTTTGTTCCACGGGGACCACGCCTTCCGCGCCAGCGGGAATCGGTGCGCCCGTCATGATGCGTACCGCCTCGCCGGGTGCGATTCGGCGTGGGAACGGTTGCGCGGGCAGCGATTCGCCGATGATGTGGACCGTGCCGGGGCAATCCGCCGAGTGAACCGCGAACCCATCCATCGCGGATTTGGCGAAAGCTGGGACATTGACGGGTGCGAGGACGCGTTCAGCCAGAATCCGGTTGCTCATCTGGTCCAGTGTCACCGATTCGGTCGGGAGTGGTTGGACACGTTGGTGCAGCAATGTGAGGACATCCGCCACGGGGATGCGCGGGCCAAAACCAGTCATCCGCACATCGCGGAACGGTGTCGTCATCCGGGCATCTCCCCGTGGCACAATTGGTGGGATCGTTTCATCTTCTGACAGAGGCTCTCGGCTTGTTTGCGCAGCCGGCACAATTCCGATGATTTGCCCGAATCCCAAAATCCGTGCAATCGCCTGAATCGCTACAGTTGCCATTGAGAATAACGAATATGCCGGGAATTCCTCAAGTGATTCATTGATCGGTGAAAATTCCCAGCCTAGGGTGTGGATAGAGAGGTGAAGCCACCGCCCAGCGACAGGCGATGTCGCGGCTCACCGCATCAATGAAGGAGTGTGTGTGATGTTCCGCGGTATTGTGCTGATGGCCATATGTTTGTCGGCAATTGTGGCGACCGGCACAGGCTGTCGGCACCGTCAGCAGTGTTGTCGAACCGAGACGCTTGCGGTTCCCCCGCCCCCCCCGCCGGTTCCGGCGTTGTACACGCCGCCGTGTAACAACTGCCGGTAAACTGAAGTGAAATCGACAAGATGGCGTGAGATTTTCGATCCCGCCTCGTGGGGATCGTTGCTCTGCGATTGGCCGCGTGAACCGTTGGAAGCGATGGTTCACGCGGAATGCATTTGTTTGGGTGATCCCTTTCGTTTCGGCAGATCGTTGTAGCCCGTGCCTCTGGGCGCGTCGGGGCCGAGATTCCCGCAATTCCCCGCTCAGCACATTTGGCAGGTTTTGAGTTCAGCGCATACTTCGCATGTTGGCGAGGAATGGACGGCACCCAGCACCCAGTGACTCCACTGACGGTGCGACCGATAACGCCGCCGCGGATTGTGGATGGCGTTTCCCGTTGGACCCGACGGAACGGATCGGGCCTGATCCAGCCCGTGCCACCCCCAGGGACTCAGGAGGTTCACCCCGTCATGCGACGTTCTGCAATCCTATTTGCGACTCTGTTAGCGATCTCTTCTCAGCTGGCTTCGGGTTGTTGTTGGCGCACTTGTGGCTGGCGGCCGGGCTGGCGGTTTGCGGATTGCTGTGGTGGCGTTGGTTGTGCCCCAGCATGTGCTCCGGCTTGTGGTCCTGTAGGCTGTGCCGCCAGCCCCATTGGAATGGGGCCAGTCGTACCGGGGCCAGTTATGGGAATGGGGGCTCCGGGCTGTTCTTCCTGTATGTCCAGCCCGATGGCGGCTGGTCCAATCCTGGCTGGACCGATGGGAACGGGTCCGATCCTGGCTGGCCCTGTTCCCACCTATCCGGTTTCCGCTGGCCCGATCCTGGCCGCCCCAGCCACTGCGGGAACGATCCCGTTGCCCGCGCCGACACCGATGCCCAATACCCGCTAACCCTGGCGTGCGGCTTTCTCCTCAGCGGAACTGGCACGCAAGTAGAGCGGTTCCAGTTGCAGCAACTCGACGCGGGAGAGCGGAGATTGACGCAGCCCGACGTGATAAACCGCGTCGATCGTCGGGTGGCGACTCTCCAAGGGAGCCCGCGCGATCTCTGGCGGTAACGCGGTTTCATACAGAGACAACGCTGGCCCGCTGACCCAGGTGGTCGGTAATAATCCCTGTATCCACTCGGTCGCGGGCAGGATGCGGATGTCATCCTGGGCTTGCCAATTCGCCCCGGTACGCCGGAACGACTGGACGAATATCAGGCCTTGCAAAGCATCCGCGATCACATCCACGCTCACGGCTTCTGGCGGTGTCTGACTGGCGATGGCGGAGAACGTCGCAACCGTGATCAATTCACAATCCAGCGCCCAGGCGAGCGATTTGGCGGACATCACCCCGACTCGCAAGCCGGTAAAGCTACCGGGGCCGATACTCACCATGACTCCACGCAACTGCCCCGGACGCAACGTGGATTCCGCAAGGAGACGTTGCACCGTCGCGGCCAGGTCACGGTTGTGGCGGCGAACCGGGTCCAGTTCGGCTCGGCCCACAATCTGACCATTCCTCGCCAGACCCACCCGACCACCCCGCCCCGACGTTTCCAGAATCAACCAGGGTTCGCTCATTTTCCACTCCGGGCTACAATCGGGTTATTCTGGCAATTGCACACCTGCACGGCGAGCCGGGTCAAAACTCGGGAACCTCATGGCGACTCCCCAATCTCCCCCCGCGACGGTTCACATTGACGGAGCGGCTCGGGGCAACCCCGGCCCAGCGGCGTATGCACTATCGCTCCAACGCCCTGGGCAACCTGTGATCGAAGCCGCACAACCGATGGGAACCGCCACGAACAATGTTGCGGAGTACACGGCACTGGTTCGGGCACTGGAAGTCGCCGCAGAACAGGGAATCCGAGAACTGCAAGTGTTCAGCGACAGTGAGTTACTGGTGAAGCAGATGAACGGGGAATATCGGGTCAAAAGCCCTGATCTTCAAGAACTGTACCGGGAAGCCAGTGCATTGCGAAAAGAATTCGACCGTGTGACCCTGACGCACGTTCGCCGATCCGAGAATTCCCGAGCCGATTTCCTCTGCAACGAAGCGCTCGATGGTCGACCCCGGCAAGCGGGCGCAGCGGTGGCCTCGGTTCCCGTTGCGCCGCGGCCTCTGGGCACTCCTCCGCGAGAAAAACGCGCCGCGCCGACACCGGATTTACAGAGCGAAGCCGTGGCGTTCCTGACTGCCGTGGCGCAAGCCTGGACCGAACAAGGGGTTTCGTCGATGCCTGTGCCGGTCGTCTGGGAACGCTTGTGGGAACTACTCGACGAACATGGAGCGTTGAAGAAACGGAAGTAGCCCGGTTCGGCACGGCGGTCGGAACTGGGGTTCTTCTCAGAATCTGTCTCCACGGCGGCCAAGTCGACGTGCCCACCTTCGTGGACACTATAATCTGATAGTGTGAGTTTTTCTGTGAACGAGTCCGACCGGAACCCCGTAGCCATCATGTCTCCGAAGACCCCGAACGCGGATCGTGAGCAATCGGTCCTGGAAGATTGCCAAACCGCGATCGCCTATCGGTTCCGCAAACCGGAGTTGTTGCGGGCCGCACTCACGCATACCTCCGGCGCGAACACACGGGCAGGCTCGAATGAGCGGCTCGAATTCCTCGGCGATAGTATTCTCGGCTTCGTCGCCTGCGAATTGCTGTACACCCGCTTCCCCGATTACCAGGAAGGGGATCTCACCAAAGTCAAGTCCGTAATCGTCAGCCGTAAAACCTGCGCGAAATTCAGTCAGGCGCTCGGCCTGGGTTCGTTCCTGTTCCTCGGTAAAGGGATGAGTTCTCTTGCGGAAATCTCCTCGAACATGCTAGCGGATGTGTTTGAATCACTTGTGGCGGCCATCTACCTGGATGGCGGCTGGGAAGCGGCACAAGCATTCATCCTGCGTTACATCGGTCCCGAAGTGGAGCGTATCACCCGCGATTCCCTCAGTGCGAATTCCAAATCTCTGTTACAACAGGTGACCCAACGCGCCTATGGGGGCACGCCTCGATACTACCTGCTCGACGAACAAGGCCCGGATCACGACAAATGCTTCAAGGTTTCCGCGGAGGTCAATGAGCATTTTTACCCCGCCGCCTGGGGGAGAAACAAGAAGGAAGCGGAACTCAAGGCCGCTCTCAACGCCCTGGCCGAGATCAACGGCGAACCGATTCCGTACCCCTCGAACTGAGCTCGACCGGATCACCATGAGCGATTTTCGCCCATATCCCGTACTCTGCTCCACCGCACATTGTGGCCGGTTGGCGGCGTACAAGATTGCCGCGCGTTGGTCCGATGGAAAAATCGCGGAGCTGAAAACGTATGCGTTGTCGTGCGCGGACTGCTTGCCGACGCAACTCCAGGCGGCCCGCGACCGCCAACCGCGTTGCCTGCTCGTCCCCGGTGAGACGATGGAACCCGTTGGAGTCTATATCCTGCAACCCGGTTGCCGTGATCACCAATTGCCCCGGCTGCCCGATTCTGAATCTGTATAAATTCGATACGCCTCCCTGTTCACTTTTCAGGTATTCACCATGAGTTCACGATTTCGTGTCGTGATTGCGGACTTCATCACGGATGATCTGGCTCCCGAACGCCGCATCCTGGAAGACATCGCCGATGTGACCGCGCTGGATGCATCCACCGAGCAAGAGCTGATTGGCCATGCCGACAACGCCGATGCGATCATGCTGTATCACAATCTGTCGCTGACACGCGAAACGATTTCCCGCCTGACCCAGTGCAAATTGATTGTTCGTTGTGGTGTCGGGTTCGACAACGTCGATCGGACCCTGGCCCGCGAACGGGGTATCCCCGTGGCGAACGTCCCGGATTACGGCACCGAGGAAGTCGCGGATTCGGCCATCGGTTTGCTGTTGACACTCACACGGGGCATCCATCTTTACAACGCACGATTGCAACGTCAGTTGGGGCCGTGGTCCTACACACAAGCGGCTCCGATTCCGCGCTTGCGTGGCCGGGTTGTGGGTCTGATCGGCTTGGGGCGGATTGGTGCCGCGACCGCGATTCGGGCCAAGGCGCTCGGCTGCGATGTCGTTTTCGTTGACCCCTTCACCCCCGATGGCACCGATAAGGCTCTCGGCATCCGGCGAGTCGAGACGTTGCGAGAATTGTTAGAACAAGCGTTCGTCGTGAGCCTGCATTGCCCGCTGACCGAGAACACCCGGCACATCGTGGGGGCAGCGGAAATCGCCGCGATGCCGATGGGATCGTTCCTGATTAACACCGCACGGGGTGCCTGTGTTGATGTGCGAGCCATTCCCGATGCGATCCGTTCTGGGCGGCTCGCTGGAGCCGGAATCGACGTGCTGCCCGAAGAACCACCGGCGGACGATCACCCCTTGCTCCGAGCTTGGCGTGATCCGGCGGACCCCTGCTACGATCGCGTCATCATCAACCCGCACTCTGCGTTCTACTCCGAGGAAGGATTGCAGGATATGCGGATCAAAGGGGCACAGACAGTGCGGCGGGCGCTACTCGGTCAGACACAGCGTAATATCGTGAATTGATTCACGAGGCAAAATCCGAATCATCACACTGTCAGGCATAAACAGTGCATATTTCCTCCTCGGGAATCTCGGGTCTTCCTTCCCCAACCGACCCGGCATGCACGAGGAGCAAGCAATGAAGATGACTGGCTACATGATGCTCATCAATGCGATATTCCTGTTCCTGTTCGTGGGCGTGAATTACGCCATCTATAATTCGCAAGCTGTGGAACCCGGCGCGATGCGGCACCAGGTTTCGATGTTCTATATGTGGGCCGTGGTCCCCGCGATATTGGCGCTTTTGAGCGGTGTCTACATGATCGGGTTCCTGGCTCGGCATCGTGATGGCACCTTTGATCCGCACGAATCGGATACGATGGTTTATCATCATTAATAACCTTGGCCCAGCAGGAATCGTAACGCACTCACCGCGTGCGGGTGATCGAAAGAAAACCCGACACGCGGTAATCGGTTGGATGTCACCTGTTGGCTGGCCAAAATCAGTTCATCCGCCATTTCCCCTAGCAGAAGCCGTAGCACGCCAGCCGGAACGGTCAGAAGATATGGCCGTCGCAATACTTGAGCCAGAAGACGACCCCATTCACGATTCGTTATCGGGTGCGGGGCCACCGCGTTGATGGGGCCGCTCAGCGTATCATCCATCAATGCATGATGAATGACCCCGATCAGATCCTGAATACTGATCCAACTGACCCACTGTGTGCCACTTCCCAGCACACCCCCTGCTCCGAATCGGAACGCGGGCAACTGTGCCGCCAATGCCCCACCACGCGCCGATAACACCATCCCGATTCGCAACTGAACGGTTCGGATTCCTGCTTGCGCGGCCGGTTCACACGCCGCTTCCCAGTCTCGGCAGACATCCGCCAGGAATCCTGAACCTAATTGTGAATCTTCCGTCAGGCGTTCATCACCGCGATCGCCATAGATTCCGATACCCGAAGCCGAGAGGAAGACTTTGACTCCGGCAACTGCGGCGGCTTCTGCTAAGCGTGTTGTCGGCCCCACCCGACTCTCGCGGATTCGGCGTTTCTTCTCGGCTGTCCAACGCCCGGCCGCGACGGATTCCCCGGCCAGATGCACGATGGCATCGACACCCGCCAAGACCGTCGGCGACAAGGGGGAATGGGGATCCCAAAGCTGGAACGTGGTCCCATCCTCGGATGGTGCCCCCCGCGTGTTCCTCGGTTCTTGTCGCACCAACCGCCGGACTCGGTGCCCACCCGCCGCGAGGAACTGGCACAACTGCGACCCGACCAACCCGGTGCTGCCGGTCACGGCAATCGTCCACCGCGGATGGGATTGAAAGGGAAGATAACGCCGCAAATCCGAGGCGATCACGGCATGGCGATAATGAAACAACCGTTCCAGTCGCGTTTGCACCCACCGTCCCGCGATGAGCTGCCCCAACAGTCCGAAGGGTAAACGGTAATGGATTTCATCATCGAGTAAACAATACCCATCCGCGGTCGGTGTCAGGCGATGGGTATGAACCCATTCGGCGAATGGTCCATGAATTTGCCGATCTCGGAACTGGCGGCCGGGCTGGACATCGCAGATTTCCACTGTCCAGGTTTTCCCGATGGGGCCGAGTAACCGCGTGCGCATGGATAACCGCATTC
>JAIXLE010000259.1 GCA_026931725.1 Bacteroidales bacterium | reverse complement strand
CTTTCGCACGGTTCCCATCGACTAAACTGCTCCCTACCTGAAGCGAATTCGCACATTCCGATTGTATCCGATTCTTCTGTAGTCAGTTATTCGGATCTCAAACTCATTAAGCCGTTGCAGCACGCTATCACACAGGCCGGTTACACACACACAACTCCCGTGCAAGCGGCGGTTATCCCCAAAGCCATGCGGGGAATGGATGTGATTGGGCAAGCTCAGACCGGCACTGGCAAAACGGCCGCGTTCCTGATCCCGTTTTTGAACCGCTGGCGACCACATCCACTGGCCGGGCCAATCGGCTTAGTCATGTGCCCCACACGAGAACTCGCACTTCAAGTGGCCAAGGAAGCGGAAAAACTCGCCCCCAGTTCCAAATTCCGAACGGTTGCCGTCTACGGCGGTACGGGGATGGGCAAACAATTGGAGGGTTTATCCCGTGGTTGCGATCTGGTTGTCGGCACACCGGGGCGGATAATTGACCACCTGCGACGGGGTTCGCTCACCTTCGATCATGTTCGTTATGTGGTTCTGGATGAAGCGGATCGGATGCTCGATATTGGGTTTCGCCCCGATATTGAGCGGATTCTCCGCCGCTGCCCGGATTCCCGACAAACGCTGTTGATGTCTGCAACCGTGCCCGAGGAAATCAAACGGCTTGTTAGTCATTACATGCGAGAACCGATTCACCTCAATCTCTCACCGCAAGTCCTGACCGTCGACAAGATTCGCCAAACCTATATCACCGTTGATGAAGATCGCAAATTTGAACTGCTGCTCAAAGTGATCGAACGCGAAAAACCACGCCAATGCATCATTTTTGTGGAACGGAAACGGCGAGCGGATCGGCTCTATCTTCAACTTAAGAAAAATGTCAAAGGTGTCGCGGTGACACACGGTGATTTGCCACAATCGTACCGTGAGCGGATTATGGCCGGATTTCGTGCCGCCAAAATCCACTATCTGATTGCCACGGATGTCGCTAGCCGGGGAATCGATGTTTCCGGGATTAGTCACGTCATCAATTTTGATCTTCCCAACGACATCGAAAACTATGTCCACCGCATTGGCCGCACGGGGCGAATCGGGAAAGATGGTGTCGCCATTTCGTTCGTGACACCTGAGCAAGGCGGCCATCTCACCGATATTGAAATGACCATCAATCGGCTCATTGATGAAGATAAATGTGAAGGGTTTTCAGCATACACGCCGCGTCGCCGTGAGGTAATTGATTCATCAAGAGAGGATTCGCAAAACGACACGGCCAATACTCCGACCGAACCCGAACCACGACGACAACCCGTATACGGTCAACCGAGCAAGCGATACAGCACGCGGTTATAATAGATTCCCAATCCCGAGGATATTGTGATGCTATCGGAAACACGCCTGATCGCATCACGCCCGCGTGTGTCGACAGTTCATCAGCACATGAAGCGAGTAAAGTACGCTATAGCCAATCGCAATCGGACAGAGTAGAATCTCTAATCAGCTGCCCAACGACAGTGTGGCCCCCGTAGCTCAGATGGATAGAGCGCAGCTTTCCTAAAGCTGATGTCACAGGTTCGACTCCTGTCGGGGGTATTTCCCACCTCATGGATGTAGCAACAGTGTAAATGATTTCCGCTGCATGAAATATGGTTTTCCTGCCCAATTCTCTTCCCCATCTTCTCCATACTGTCGTAGCGATTTATTCCACAAAGACGACAATTGCCAAGAAAGTCGTGTAAGTGCGCGGCGGCGATTCGTGTATATTATGACTGACGAGTCCGTCATTAAAATGATCGCTCCACAGTTGAGACACTTATGGTGCGTCTGACTCTTATGGAATTCACCAAACCGACCGTTTTGCTTGTGTTGCTGGTGGTCGGGCTTTGGGGTTGTTCGCCGACCCGCCCGGTTCCTCCCGCACCGCCCCCGGCGAAAGTCACCGCCATCCAACCCGTTGTGCGTCGATTAGCCGATGTTGGAGAATACACCGGATTTGTGGAAGCGATCCAACGGGTAGAAATCCGTCCACAAATTCGCGGACGGCTTCTGAAAATTCATGTGCCGGAAGGAACAGAGATTAAAGAAGGTGTACTCCTGTACGAGATTGATCCTAGCGCCTATCAAGTTGTTCGTAACGATGCCGCGGCCGCGCTGGATCGTGCTGAAGCAGATTTGAAGCGTGCCATCGCGGAAGAAGCCCGTTCCAAAGCCAGCCTAGACCGCCTCCGCAAGATTGCCGGTACGGGAGGCGGGGTCAGCATGGAGGAACTCGACCAGGCGATTGCGACACATAAGATCGCGGTGGCAGCGGTTGGGCAGGCTAGTGCCGCAATTGACCAAGCCAAAGCCAAGCTCGCCGCGGCAGAATTGGATTTGAGTTACACGAAAATCTACTCTCCCATTTCTGGACGAGTTAGCCGGACACAAGTGACGGAAGGGAACCTAGTTGGATACATTGATGCCACTTTATTGACAGTCATGGTGGATCAAGATCCGATTTATGTTTACTTTGATGTGCCAGAACGCGATGCCATCGAATATGAGGCGCGCGTCAAACCCCTGCGGACATTGGCTCCCCTGATCGGTGGGTTATCCTGGCGGCCGCTCTGGTCAGATGGGATGATCCCCGTGGAAGTGAGCGTCGAAACGGAAACTGATTTCCCTCACAAAGGCGTACTGAATTTCCGAGAACCGCGGTATGAATCTGATACCGGAACGGTGCGACTCCGGGCACTTTTGGACAATGCAGACCGGACACTGTCCAGCGGAATGTATGCGCGAATCCGTTTCCCGACCAGTGAGAGCCGTGATCGAGTCATGATTGCGGAAGAATGTGTCTTGTCTGATCAGCAAGGGCGATTTGTATTTGTATTAAAGCCAGACGATACGATCGAATATCGCCCCGTGAAAGTTGGCACCAAAGACGATGGATTGATTGCCATCGAATCGGGATTGTCATCTGAGGATTGGGTGGTTGCGGAAGGGATCCAAAAAATCCGACCCAAAGTCAAAGTTGCTCCCGATCGCCTACCTAACTCCAGTGGGAGATTGCCCGCGCCGCCATCAACACCCACCACAACGAAGTAGTGTTTACACCTTACCTACACCTACTCCGGTTCGCATTCCATGATTTCACGGTTTTTCATAGATCGCCCGGTATTCGCCAACGTCATCGCCATCATTACTGTCCTATTTGGGACGGTGGCGATGTTCCGACTGCCTGTTGAGCAATACCCTCCGATTACACCGCCCACAGTGGTTGCGACCACGAACTATCCCGGAGCCGATGCGGAGGTCGTCGCGGATACGGTGGCTGCACCGATTGAACAGCAAGTGAACGGTGTGGAAAACATGATCTACATGTCTTCCACGTGTTCCGCGGACGGTGGTTACTCGTTGACGGTCACATTCAAAATTGGGACCAACTTGGACGATGCTCAAGTGCTGGTCCAGAACCGACTCGCTGCTGCGGAAGCCAGTCTTCCCGATGAAGTGCGACGACAAGGTGTGACAGTCAAAAAGCAGTCTACAAATATCATTTGTGGGGTTTCACTCACATCCGAAGATGGGACATATGATGGTCTGTTTTTGTCGAACTATGCCACATTGCGTATTCGAGATGAACTGAGCCGGGTCAAGGGTGTCGGTGAGGTGATGGTCCGCGGACAAGGAGCCTATGCGATGCGGGTCTGGTTGGACCCCACCCGTCTCAAAGCGCGAGGGCTGACTACAAATGACGTGGCGGTGGCGCTACGAGGACAAAACGTTCAAGTCGCCGCCGGGCAAGTGGGGCAACGTCCCAATCATACAGGCGAGGCATTTCAATACACAGTGACAACCACGGGGCGACTATCGGACCCAGAACAGTTTGAACAAATCATTCTGAAAACCGGGGTCGATGGTCGCATTACCTATTTGCGCGATGTGGCGCGTGTCGAGTTAGGTGCCCAGAATTATGATTCATTCTCCTCACGTAGCGGGATGTTGTCGGCCACGATATTGGTCTATCAGTTGCCCGAATCCAATGCTCTTGAAGTTACGATGGGTGTGCGGGCAAAAATGCAAGTATTGGCCAGGGATTTTCCGCCAGGGTTAGAGTATACGATTCCCTTTGATACCACCAAATTTGTCGATGCCGCGATCACAGCCGTTTACACGACCCTGCTCGAAGCGGGCGTGCTGGTGTTGATCGTGATTATGGTCTTCCTCCAAAGTTGGCGGGCCTTGCTTGTTCCCGCGACGACGGTGCCTGTAACCATCATCGGGGCATTCGCATTCATGCCCGCTATGGGATTCAGTATCAACCTCTTGACTTTGTTGGGGCTTGTTCTGGCCATTGGAATTGTGGTCGATGATGCCATCGTCATTGTGGAAAATGCCGCACATCATATCGAAAAAGGGCTTTCCCCACGCGAAGCCACAATCCAGGCGATGAGTGAGGTTACGGGGCCAGTGATTGCCATTACATTGGTTCTGATGGCCGTGTTTTTGCCTGTCGTCTTTTTGAGAGGGATTACCGGCGAATTGTACCAACAGTTCGCCCTCACCATTGCCGCGACGGCATTGATCAGTGCCATCAATGCACTCACGCTCAAACCCGCGCAATGTGCGTCCTGGTTGCGCCCATTGCCGGAACGGCGTTCCTGGCCTGTCCGTGCGTTCAACGCGGTCTATGGGCGATTTGAATCGCTGTACGTTTGGATTGTTCGCAAAATCTTGCGAGTCTGGTGGCTGATGCTAATCGTGTTTATCGGTATCGCCACGGGTACGGCTTACTGGTATCAAACATTACCAACAGGGTTTTTACCGACGGAAGACCAGGGATATGTCATTGTTGCAATCCAACTCCCGGATGCGGCATCATTGGATCGCACCGAGAAGGTTATTGATCGGATCAATACCGTACTACATGAGACAGAAGGAGTGGAGAATTATTTTGCGATCGGTGGGTTCTCCCTGCTAGAAGGGACGAATACTCCGAACGCCGCGACAATGTTTATCACCTGGAAAGACTGGTCGGAACGCAAACATCCTTCCTTGTCCCAAGCGGCGCTTGTTGACAAACTGCGTGGGCGATTCTCCGAATTCCGGGATGCAATCATCATCGTTCTGATCCCACCATCCATTCGTGGTTTGGGTGTCGCGGGCGGATTTGAGATGCGGATTGAGGACCGCGAAGGTGTCGGTCTGGCCGAATTGCAGCGTCGCACGGAAGCCATGGTCAATGCCGCTCGTCAGCGACCGGAAATTGGGATGGTGAGTACGTCCTTCCGCGCGGGTGTTCCCCAGGTTTATTTGGACATCGATCGGATCAAATGCGAAAAACTGGGTGTCCCGACCACAGCACTCTTTAACACCCTTCAGACTTATTTGGGATCGTTCTATGTCAACGATTTCAACAAATTTGGACGGACATATCAGGTCCGTATCCAAGCAGACACGGTCTTCCGCAATAGCCCCGAGGACATCACCAAACTAGAAGTGCGTAATCGCAATGGAAAGATGGTCCCGCTGGGAACATTATTGAAGGTCAACGAACGCCTTGGACCCAATGCCGTGAGTCGGTTTAACCTCTACACCTCAGCGACCATTAACGGGGCATCGGCTCCGGGGGTCAGTTCGGGTGATGCGATCCGTGTTATGGAAGAAATTGCGGAAGAAGAACTCCCGGCATCCATGGGTTTCGACTGGGCGGGGATTGCATTCGAGGAGAAGCAAATTACAGGCGAGGCGATTTGGGTGTTTGTTCTGGCCGTCTTCATGGTGTACCTGGTACTGGCGGCACAGTACGAAAGTTGGATTCTTCCTCTTGCCGTGATCCTGGTGGTGCCTTTGGGGCTACTCGGTGTTGTGTCCGCTGTTTACCTGCGGGGAACGGATAACAACATCTACACCCAAATTGGTGTGGTACTCATCATTGCGTTGGCCTCGAAGAACGCCATTCTGATTGTGGAATTTGCTCGTGATTTACGATCTGAGGGCCACTCCATCCGAGAAGCGGCCGTAAAAGCCGCTCGGATGCGGTTTCGGCCAATTCTGATGACGAGCTTTGCATTTATTCTGGGGGTGGTGCCGTTAGTCTGGGCAGACGGAGCGGGTGCCTTTAGTCGGCAAGCATTGGGAACGGCTGTGTTTGGGGGCATGATTACCGGAACGGCTCTCGCGGTTTTCTTCGTTCCCGCGTTTTACGTCGCCATGCAAACCCTTAGTGAACGCCTCAATCGCCGCCGGCACCAGATGGAACTCCCGCAGAGTCATGAGTTGGAGTTGGTAACGGTGGAGCAAGATGGGAATTCCCATCATTCCGTGATCCGAAATGGTGCTACGGTACATTCTGCTCCATCCCAGATCACCAGCGACCGAGCATAGTATGAGTCTGTGTGAAAAATCACGGCCTCTTGGCTTGATCATAATGATCAGGCCAAGAGGCCGTTGCTTTGCGTTGCTGCTTACACCCGCGGTGAGTAGAGAACCTGCTTTTCCGCCGAACCCGGAAAAGTTTGGACAAGCCCGCCATCAGCTGTGTTGACAAGAACCACAGAACCGGGTTGGCCTGCCGCGTGGGCTGCCAGAATCGCTTCGGTGGCCTGGACAACGGCAACACAGTTGCGATCCGTCGTCACATCATTGTAGGTCAATGCCCGCATTTGTTGTAAGCGGGTGGCTCGTTCGGTGGCTGGCCCACCATGCTCGACATAGGCCACTTCGCGGAAGAACCGCTCGATGATCTCTATACCGTAACCGCGTTGGCTACGCTCACCCCACGGTTCTAGAAAACTGCCGTTATAATGGTAATTCGGCGTGTATTTGAACTCACCGGGCGAGCGATCTTCCACCGTGAGTTCCACCCCGCGTTTCCGCTGGTGAGCAGCCCAAACACCATTATCGAAACGGAACTGCACTTCTTGCTCGACGTAGCCAGGGAAATTATCCGGTGTCACCCAACTGGTGTGAATGTCGAAAGCGGCTTCCCGTTGATCAGGATGCGTGTAGATCACTTGCAATTGCACCGAATCCCAAGTGGTGCCAGTTGCTGAGCCCACCAATCCGCGTTGGCCCGTGGCACTGATGCGGGTCAACGTCCAATCGGGGCCAAAGCTGAAGTCGATCAGTTTCAGATAATGAATGGCAACGTATGTGGATGGGTTACGCCCGGTGATCCATTCCGCGAACTGGCCGCCACTGATGGACTTGGGCTCCAGTAATGAGCAATACCCGTTGTTGACGTGTTTCAACACACCATCGGTAACGTGTGTCCGTAACTTTTTGTGGTCAGGATCAGCGAGCTTGTGGTAGACAAT
The DNA here is from genome assembly GCA_026931725.1 of Bacteroidales bacterium. GTDB lineage: Bacteria > Planctomycetota > Planctomycetia > Gemmatales > Gemmataceae > JAIXLE01. Next base: position 31,771 of record JAIXLE010000259.1, on the reverse strand, counting down.
CTTGGTCAAAACTCCTTTTTCTTCTGCCAAGCGTGTCAATTCATCCAGTTCTGGCAGTGTCAATACCGAGGGTTTCTCGATCAGAACATGCTTACCGGCTTGGAGAGCCGCTTGGGCGGGTTCAAAGTGGCGATTGTCTGGAGTGGCGACGCAGACCGCATCAACAGAGGTTTGCATCAATTCCGCAATCGCGTTCTCACCCGCCACGCTCTGGAAATTGCGGAGCGATGGTGGTGCGAGGGTGCGGTATTTTTCGGCCCGACTCCCCGTGCGTGTGGCAACCGCGGAGAGTTGCACATCGACCAGACCGAACGAACGATCATACAGACCGGCCGATGCAGTATGCTCGAAAAAGGGCGGTAAGTGTCGTCAAAGATCATCCCAAGGCCGACCATGCCGACTGAGATGCGGGGTGGTGTTGTGTTCATGCCGACAATGTACGAGCTTGCTAGCTAGGGTGGCCAGTGATCGTTCCATTCATGTTGTCGAAGATTCCGCAATGCGGTTGATCGGCATTCGTAAACGCGTGTCCATGGCTTTGACGGTTTCAACAGCCAGGACGATTGCCGGGCCGGTCCAGGTTGCAATTTCTGGATCGTATCCCGCTGCCGTGCCCGCGGCCATCACCTCACGCAGAACTTCGCCAGGAGCGCACCGATTCTGGGCTGTCAATCGGGCATCGAAATCATTCAATCGTCGTAGCAACTCCGTTCCATCGACCGGGAGAGAATTTGTGGGACGAATGGACTGTGTCGAGGCATCCTGGTGTTCCGGTTGTAGCGTGGGTAATTTGGGTGTTTGTAGGAGTTGCTTTTTCACGGGGTCGTAATCGACCCATTGTGCGGGGATGCGATACAAGTACCGACCAATGCCGAACTTGACCGCAGCGCGTTTGAGCGCATCCGAGAAAGCCGCTTTCATCCGGTCGCCGTTGTCGGGTTGCTCGCTCGGGCTGCCAACATCCGTTTTGCTGACCCAGTGTCCATTGAGTAGCAGTTGAAGTTTGCAAACCACGGATCCATCCGGCAATAGTTGATATTCATCCTGCCAGCCTTCGACTCCAACGACTTCATCCAGTCGATCTTGAATGGCGCGTGCATCGAGATAGGCAATGGCCAGTGCCCGATTGCCTTTGACCGCTTGTGGCTTCCATTTCACATCTTTGGGAGGGAATGGTTTGATGAAGGCACGAGTTAATGGGTTTGTACTACCTTGATAGGCTAGTTTCATGACGGAACTCCGTAAGGGATTGTGGCAATGAGTATACATTGTTCCACATTCATTCGGGAGCTCCGTTGTCAAGTTGCCCACAGAATCTCGTTATGGGTTGACGGTCGCCATCGCTAATTTCAGGAACTCATCGGCCAAACGGCGGATTGTGGCATCGACTCCCTGGCATTGTTTGGCCCATCCATCATCCGGTGTTCCCGCGGGGCAGGGGGGAATAGACACTTCGATATAGGCTTTGGCCTTCGGTTCCGTGCCGCTCGGCCGCAAACAGACTTTGGCTTGATACCCGTCATTGGCGAGACGGAAAATCAATAGATTCCGAGCCGCTTTGTCGGTGCCACCCTTGTAAGGGCCGAAGCGGCCATTTTCATCTTGAAGATCCTCTAATTGGATGACGGGCAACCCGGCGATCGTAGTCGGTGGCGCGGAACGCAGCGTGTTCATCATCTTCGCCATGTTTTGCTTCCCTTCGACACCGGGCATGACGATGTTTTGCAACTCGTTGCGGAAGTAGCCGAATTGTCGAGCCAGATCGCTCAAGAACTCGGGGATCGTGCGGCCTTGACGCTTGAGGTGCAAGGCTAACTCCGCCAGCAGGAGTGCCGCACAGGCGGAATCCTTATCGCGGAGTTCCGCAGTCGCTAGAATGCCGTGGCTTTCCTCCGTGGCAATCACGAAATCACGCGGTGTGCCTTTGACATCACCGTACTGGCCGGTTTGCTCCAGTTGAAGCAGTACATCCGCATGATATTTGAAACCAACAAGTAAATCATTGATGATTTGGGCACCAAAGTGCCGTGCAATGCGGGTCACCAAGCCGGTAGTCACTTCCGTGGTGATGACGATGGGAGATGGGGGAAGCGCACCCGCGCTACTGAGTCGCGCCAGTTTGAAATGGGTCAGTAACCCGCACAATTCCTGGCCGGTGAGTACCCGATAGTCGCCGATGCCGTCCGCGGACAGGCAGGCGAGCCCGCCCATGCGATCCGCGTCAGGATCGGTGGCAATGACGAGATCGGCTTTCACATCGCGGGCCAACAATTCGGCACGATCGAGACATTCGGGTACCTCAGGGTTCGGTGTCTTCGTGACATGAGGAAATTGGCCGTTCGGCTCTGCCTGTTCGGGAACGACAATGGGTCGGAATCCTTGGGCCGCGAGAACTTCCCCAGCACAACCCCCACCGACCCCATGCAGTGGTGTAAAGACCACCACGATTTCTCCTGATTGCGGTGGAGGAATCAGGCTCTGTTTTCGGCACAATTCGATGTACGCATCATGCGGTCCCGCATCGAGAAAGTGAACTTTCCCCGATTTCACCGCATCCTGCCAGGGAAGGTGTTTGATCGTTTGGACTTGATCGACGAGATCGCTGATAATCTGGTCTTCCGGGGCGACAGGCTGTGCGCCGTGTTCCGTGTAAAATTTGCTGCCATTGTCATCGGGTGGGTTGTGACTGGCGGTCATGTTCAAACCGCCGTGTGCTTTCAAATAGCGAATGGTAAACGAGAGTTCTGGAGTGGAGACGTACCGCTGCGAGTCACTGGGAAGAATGCACGAATGAATGCCGTTGGCAGCATACACACCGGCGGCATGTTCGCAAAAGTTTCGACTGGTCAGATGCCGCACCGGATTCGGCAAATCAGGGTGGTACACCCCACGGCGATCCTCGAACTGTCGAACATCGTATGCCAACACCACCGCGAGCCGATCCACGCCGGGAAACCGCTCGCGGAGATACTCACAATGCCCCTGCACGCTGGCACCCAGTGTCCATAAGTTCATGCGATTGGGGCCAATTCCCACCGGCCCTCGTCGGCCGCCTGTCCCAAAAGGGAGAACCTGATAAAAAGAATCGAGCAACACCGACCATTGGGCCTGATCGATCATCCATTCTAATTGTGGGGTATAAGCCGAGAATGCGGAATCTGTGAGCCAGGAGCGGAGGAACCCTTCGGCCTTGGCCCGAATGGCCGGGTCTGTGTCGATCGTTTCAAACCCCCGATGCACGAGATCCCACTTCACCACGGTTTTCCTCCTGAAAATTTTCCGATCTTATGTGTATCGCACCCGCTATCGCGCTAATCTACCCTGGTTGGTGTCTCAGGAATAGCGCAACTCGTGCCAGTCAGAGCCAGCAAAGGGAGCAGAAAAGACACCTCGCAACAAGGGAGTCTACGAGAAATGACAGAATCACTGCGCGATATTTTGAGCCCGACCACGAAAAGTATAATATCACGGTGTGTCTCTGAGTCGGGAGTCTGTCCATGTCGCATACGCTGTCTCGTGCGCAGGCTATCATTTTAGGTTTGGTGGTGTTCTTTGCACTGGGTCTGTCCGGTTTGGGGCTTTCACAAATTGGCACCCATCGTGGTTACTGGTCGAATTCCTTCGAGATGACGGCGGGGTTTCCTGAAGTGCATGATATTGCCCCCGGCACACCCGTTCGGATTCGCGGCGTGAATGCAGGGCAAGTGATCGCCGTGGAATACCCCCAGTCTGACGAACCCACGGCGAACGTGATCATACGCATGCGGATAGATGCCCGTTTCACGGATCGCATTTTTTCGGACGGTTCTGCTTCTCTGCAACCGACGGGCTTACTGGGGTCGAAGATTGTTGCGATTCATCCGGGCCACCCCACCGCGGGTATCCTGGAAACGGGTCATTTACGGGCGGTTTCAGCCGCAGATTTTGCCCAAACAGCTGCCAAACTCGACATGATCGCAACGAAACTTGCCGCGACCATTGATGAAACCACACTCTTAGTTCAGGAAATCCGTACAGGAAACGGTACACTGCCCAAACTCCTCCGCGATGAGGAACTCTATGCGGAATTGAAGAACCTTTCTCACGACACCCGGACAGTGTTAAAACGCGCGGATGGGGCACTGGAAACTGTGGAAATCGAAACCGCGAATGTACGCGGTCTGGTCCAAGACGGTCGCGACACGCTGCGATCCGTGCGACAGGGCACCGATGCCCTGCAACGAATGCCCATCATTCGCAGCTATGTGGAAAATGAAGTGACACTCTTGGCACGCCCTGATTGTCGGCGTGAAGCCCTGACATTCCCGACTGCGGATTTATTCGAGCCCAATAGTGCAATCCTGACAGACCGTGGTAAAGAACGTCTCCAAACCGTTACCGCTTGGCTGAAAGACGGAAAGGCGGATAACGCTGAGGTTGTCGTTGTCTCACAGTGTGACCCGCAAAATACCAGTCAGACAGCCGCATCCGCTGGGGAACTGACCCGTAAGCAAAGTTCAGCGGCGATAGAATACCTAAAAGAGCAGGGGGCTCATAAGATAGGATGGTTCGCTCGCCGCACCATGACTCCGCTTGGGCTCGGATTTGGCCCCGCGCCGGTTCCCGTACCGGAAAGTGTGCCATCATCGTATCTTCAGGTGCTGGTGTTTACCCCACAACAGTAAGCACCTGAAATGGATCTGGGTATGTCATGTTGAACGCAAGACGATCCACTACCCGACAACCCAACCGGCCCGAATCCCACAAGGAGGAAAGAGTGAATCCATCCTCGCCTCCCTCACGGACAGCAGCGGACGAAACTCGTCTCAAAGTGCTCTATCATTATTGCCGCCTCCAGATGCCGGAGATCGCCATTCCTGAGATGCAATTTCAGGATGCTATTCAACGAACATATACGGTTTATGCCCCCAAGCATAAGGGAGAAATTCCGCTCTCCTGGGAATCATATCTTGCCGGATTGAATGTACTCGATTGGTTGGTCTGTGTCGGTTGCTTGAACGGTTTGGAACGAGCTTGGGAGCATCTGTTCGCGGCACGCACGGGACGCTCGGATGCTCTGCTTGTTGATGCCTTGCGGAAGCGAGCTTGCTGGTTGTATCCTCGCAATGAAGAACGCCAGGAAACGGCTGTAGCCGAGTTTTGGGGCTATCTGCTCGTCCCCGACAATGATACCCGTGAACCGATTTTGACACGGTATGATGGTCGGCGGCCGCTGACACCGTGGTTAATTACCATCTTTCAAAACTTGCAAATCACAAAACTGCGGCGGGACCGCAAAATTGCCACCATCCTGGATTCCGACGACCCGATCCCGCTACCCGGTCGGCCAACGTCCGAAGAACACTGGAGAGATATTTTCTGCCAATCCGGGCGGGAATGGCTCCGCCAGATCAAAGATCAAGACCGCCTCTTGCTCGGATTGCGATGGCGTTATGGTTTAACGCAACGCAAAATCGCGCCGATATTTGATGTGAATGAAGGCACCATTACCCGTCGCATTGATCATCTGCGGAATGAGGCACATGAATTCATTTATAAACGGATGGTAGAACAGGATTGGCCCGGAGGTGATTTGCTGGATATGTTTCTATCGGAAATGGGTAGCATCTTATTAGATGATCCCAATTTTTCTGCCGATCAATTGAGCCGATTATTATCGACCATCGGGAAAGAGTTGCCGGAAGCAACCCCCACGAAATCAGAGTAAAGGGTCCAGTCTCCCCATCAGAAGCGACGCTGTGATATTAACTCTTTGGCAGTTTCGGCGGCTAGCCGGGCATTGGCCAGAATGAGAGCTTGATTGGCCACCAAGGTTCGGCCCACGGTGAGATCCGCAAGCCGCGAAAGTAAAAACGGTGTCGATTGCGGACCAGAAATACCAGCGGCTTCGGCTTCATTCTCTGCTTGGAACATGGCGGATTCAAACTCATCGGCTGGCACGGCCACTTCGGATTCCAATGGTTGAGCCAGGATCGCTCCTTTGCCTCCCATTTGTACATGGGCCGCGAACACGGCGGCAGCTTCCGCAGCGGTTTCCACACGACACGACACCGGGCCGCCTCCACCGCGCACATAAAACGTCGGGAGTTCGTGTGTTCGATAGCCCAACACGGGTACACCGAATGTTTCCAGGAGTTCGAGGGTCTGGGGGAGATCGAGAATGCTTTTTGCGCCCGCACACACAACAAGAACAGGCGTGCGAGACAGTTCCGTCAGATCACTGGAAATATCTAATGGCTGCGTGGGATTGGTTTCTCGATGCGCGCCACCGATTCCCCCTGTCGCAAAAACACGGATACCCGCGGCCCAGGCCAGAGCCATCGTCGCGGATACAGTCGTACCCGCGGAACGGCCTTGTGCCACAACGGCCCCCAAGTCACGGCGACTGGCCTTGGCGATCTGCTTGGCTTCCGCGAGTTCCGCTAACTGGTTTGGGGTCAATCCCACACATGGTTGACCCGCAATCACGGCGATCGTGGCGGGCACCGCACCGCCGATGCGTACTGCTGCCTCGGCCTTTTGGGCCGTTTCCAGGTTGGTCGGCCAGGGAAGCCCGTGGGTAATCAATGTCGATTCCAGGGCAACAATCGGTTGCGCATCCGAGAGAGCAGCACGGACTTCATCGGAAATCTGAAGCCAAGTGTGGGGCATGTGGTCAACCTCCCGGATGTCAAGAAAAGCAATGAGGGAACGCCTCGCTAAGACTGTGAGTGACTGGAATGCATCATGCCATCCAGCGGACTACTTGCCGTGGCGTACAGTTTCTTGGGAATTCGCCCAGCGAGGTACGCTTGTCGACCCGCATCACAGGCCCAGCGCATAGCCCATGCCATGCGGAGTGGTTCACGAGCGCTGGCAATAGCCGTATTCAATAAGACACCATCACAACCCAGTTCCATTGCGGCCGATACATCGGAAGCGGTGCCGACTCCCGCATCCACGATAACGGGATAATCGGGATCGCCATCCTTGAGGTATTCGAGAATGATGCGGATATTGTTGGGGTTCAACACACCCTGACCCGAACCAATGGGGCTGCCAGCCGGCATGACACTCGCTGCCCCCGCCGCTTTTAACCGTTTCGCCAAAACCGGGTCATCGCTGGTGTACACCAGAACGGAAAACCCTTCACTGACCAGTTGCTCGGTGGCGCGGAGAGTCTCAATCGGGTCGGGAAGTAAGGTCTTCTTGTCGGCTAGGCATTCGAGTTTGACCCAATCCGCGCCGGGGTTGCCGAGGTTGCCCAAGAGTTCACGGGCAAGCCGTGCATGGCGAATCGCATCCTCGGCACTGAAACAGCCCGCCGTATTGGGAAGGATCGTCAATTGCGATAGGTCCAAAGCATCCAAAAGACTCCGCCCGGTGGAGTCGTACAAGCGTTCCCGGCGTACCGCGACCGTGGTGACGGCACACCCGCTCGCACGCAGGCAATCCTGCATCAACTCGATGGAGGAGTATTTTCCGGTGCCTGTGAAAAGTCGACTGGAAAACGTGAATTTTCCAACCTTCAGCGGGGCATCTCCAGGTACATCGACCCCTGCACCGCCGCCAACCAGGGTGACAATTTCCACAATGTCTCCATCCTGGAGGTGGGTTACGAGATGATCGGTCCTCGGAACCACACGCCGATTCACTTCTACCGCCAGTTTGCGTGGATCATGGCCCAATCGCGCCAGCAGTTCAGCCACTGAGATTGGGTTTGGTAACGGGTACGGTTCGGCGTTGATGGTGATCTTGAGCATCGCGGTTGCGCACGAGTATATCAGGAATGTTCGATTTATCCTTTAGGATATGGAATTCGCAACCGTCAGGAATTCCCATCTGTCATGTCGTTCTCCATATTACTCCCGATCTTGCACGATCAGAACCGCGGCCGGAAGAACCTCGACCGCCTCGCGGTGGCATTTCCCGGTGATACAGGTCAGGCGTTGCTGGCCATTCTGCAATACACATTACCGCGACTGGCTGACCCGGATATGGCCGTGAACAATCTGGATCGTGTGGTTGCGGATTCCCTCGCAATGACGCGGTTACGCACGTTATTGACCGATCATCCGGCGAAACTGGAGCAGGTACTGCATCTCTTTTCGACATCGCAATTTTTTGCGGATACGTTGATGGCGTTCCCAGAAGCCTTGGATTTTGTGGAATCTGTCCCTCAGCGTTCTCCATCAACCATCGAACTGCAGGATGCACTGCGTCAAGAAATCGAAACCGCACTCGATGACAGCGGGGTACTGCGAGCATTTCGGCGTTTCCGTCAACTGCAAATGATTCGTGTTGGGGTGAATGACATCATCCGGGATCGTCCGTTGGAAGAAATCACCCGTGACTTGGCCCGTGTGGCTGATGCCTCGGTGGAAATTGCATTACAGACCGCCCTGCGAACAGCCATTCGCAAGTATGGCACACCGTTGACGACAACGGGGATTCCCACGCGGGTTACGGTATTGGCCTTCGGAAAACTGGGCGGCGATGAATTGAATTATTCGTCGGATATTGACCTGATGGTTGTCTACGATTGCGATGGGTACACGACCGGCAACCGTTCCGCTCGGATTACGAACGCGCAGTTCTTTGGCCGAGTTGTGACGGAGATCATTCGGTTGTTATCGAGTCATGCGGAAGGAGGTTTTGCCTACCGAGTGGATTTGCGATTGCGGCCAGAAGGAAATCGTGGTCCGCTGGCCCGGTCGTTGCCTTCGACCTTGTCATATTACGACGTGATGGGGCGAACCTGGGAGCGGCAAGCCCTTATCAAGGTGCGACCCTGTGCTGGGGATCTCGATTTGGGGTGGGAATTCGTCCGTGCGATTGAGCCGTTTGTGTACCGGAAGTATTTCAGTTTCTCAGAGATTAACGAGGTCAAAGCGCTCAAACGGCAGATGGAGAAGCGTTCCACGATCGCGGGTGTCGATGACCACGATGTCAAAACGGGCCGGGGAGGCATCCGAGACATTGAGTACACCGTGCAGTTTTTGCAGTTACTCAACGGTGGCGATTTACCAGCCGTGCGTCAGCGGAATACATTGCTGGCATTGGAATCTTTGGAAATCGCAGGGTGTCTGACGGGTCAGGAAACCTACATTCTCGCCGATGCGTACCGTTTCCTCCGCAAGGTGGAACACCGCCTGCAACTGCTTTTCGATTGGCAAACGCATACCTTGCCGACAACCGAATCCGCACTGACAAAACTTGCTCTCCGAATGGGGTATGCACGGACACCCCAGGATCGACTGAATCGTTCACGGATGGGCACACTTTCCAATTTCCCCCAACAGCAACTGACACCACCAACCCCACAAAAGCGATCGCGTCTCGATGAACACCTCACCACGGAATGGTCGGCACGTTCCCTTCTGATCGAACCTCTGGATCGGTTTCTGGGTGATTATCATGAAAAGACACGCATGGATCGCACGATTCTCGATCATCTGCTTCACATGGCTTTTTCGGAAACGGATGAACGGTCGGAACCGGAAACCGATCTCATCTTGCAACCGGAACCGGATGAGGAAACGATCCGAACCGTACTAGGACGCTATGCGTTCAAAGACCTCCGAGCAGCTTATCAGTGTCTAACGAACCTTGCCCGTGAGGCTGTCCCATTTCTGTCCCATCGGCGTTGTCGGCATTTTTTGGCCAGTATCGCTCCACGCCTTTTGCGGACACTGGCCGAGACATCGGACCCAGACTTGGCCCTCAATAATCTGGACCATGTGACCGCTTCGCTAGGAGCAAAGGCGGTCCTTTATGAGTTGTTCAATTTTAACCCCGCGAGTTTGAAACTGTATGTGGACCTGTGTGCCAGTAGTCCCTATCTCTCGGCGATTTTGACGAACAACCCGGGTATGATTGACGAACTGTTGGATAGCCTCTTGCTGGACCAACTTCGGCCGCGCGAGGAACTACAACGGGAACTCACAGAACTGCTCCGGGGGGCGAGTGACCCGGACCCGATCTTGCATAGTTTCCAGGACAAGGAATTGCTGCGTATCGGCGTGCGTGATCTTCTGCGGCGGGACACCATTCGTCATACCACGGCTGCACTCAGTGATTTGGCCGATGTGATCCTCAACGCGGTCTTGGACTTGGTGGAACTCGAATTGCAGTCTAAACTCAGTGTCCCCATGATCCCACAATTCGGGCAGGGGACATCCGAGTTGCGCCCCTGTCGCTATGCCATCGTCGGGTTGGGAAAACTGGGCGGGCAGGAAATCAGCTACCACAGTGACCTCGATCTCATCCTTGTGTACGAAACGGACCCGAGCGATCCGAACCCAAACAGTATGGCCAAGGCGGGGCGGTACTTTACGGAGCTTGCCCAGCGAGTGATCCGCCGCATGACTGAAATGGGACCGCTTGGTCGTTTGTACACCGTGGACATGCGACTGCGACCCACAGGAAAATCTGGGAGCTTGGCTGTCCCCTTGGTGGAACTGCGACGATACTTCCTGACAGGTGGCGGTGAGACATGGGAGCGCCTATCCTTGACGCGGGCGCGGGTGATTCGTGGGGACACGTCCTATTCCTTGGAAGTGATCGCCGAAATCCAGAAGATTGTGACATCACAGGATCTCGATGTCCCGCACACCGTGCAGCAGGTCCAGTCCATGCGTTCACGTTTGGAAGCTGCGGCCAAACCCGGTAGCCTGAAACACGGTAACGGCGGTTTGGCAGATATTGAGTTCGTCGTGCAAATGTTACAAATGATTCATGGGCGATTACATCCGACTATCTTGCGTACCAATGTCTGGGATGCGATTGCAGCATTGGAGGCAACCGGACTTCTCACGCGAGAAGATGGGGAAATACTGATTCGAGGTTACGCATTTTTACGTCGTGCCGAAGCGGGGCTGCGCATTATGACAGATCGCGCCATCCTGGAAATCCCAGATGCGATCTCAGAACGGGAAAAGCTCGCACGTCGGTTAGGGTATTTTGCCGAGAGCGGGGCAGGGGCGGTGCAACAATTTGATGCCGAACTTGCTCAGGTACGAGAGCAGATACGAACCGTGTTTGAGCGATTGGTCAGCCAATCCGCGTTCATCAGGAAAATTGAGAGGATCTCCTTATCCGTTAGAACCGATATATGAGGTGTGAAGAAACGTCTGCTAATCCTGATCCCGCTCACAGCCTGCTTGGGTTGCACCAGCGAGCGCACCGAACGCCATGCGTTACGCATGCTGGCATGGTCCCCCGTGGAGGCTCCGCATGCTCAGCAAGAAGAGATACCCCCGTCACAATTCCGCATCGGCGTTGCGGATGTGCTAGAAGTCCGATTTGCGACCCGACCGGAATGGGATTGTCTGGCATCTGTTGATGTGACGGGCTCTTTACCTTTGGGTCCAGCCGGCCAACCGCGGGTCTTGGGACTAACAGTCGATGCCATTTCTACCGTGATCGCGGAAACGGCTCAGGTGGAACCGCGAAACATCCATGTCCGCCTGGCGGAGATTCGCTCCGCACGGGTGTACATCAACGGCCCAGCGAATGAGCGGTCACGCACGATAGGCTACCAGGGTTCAGAGCGACTCTCCCATTGCCTCCAGCGTGCGGGCGTGCTGCATGATCCTGCTGCCGATCTGTCACGGGTAACGGTCATGCGGCCCAACGTCTCCGTGGGTGGGCAAGAACAGATTATCCGAAGCGACCTCAGACACATCCAACCCGGCCAAATTGAACACGATCCCATCATCCATCCCTCGGATGTCATTTCTATCGACGAAACCTGGCAGTCACGATTACGCCGATTACTGCCGGAATGGTTGTTGGCACTCATCGGACCAGCGCAATCGTAATGCGATCGAACAAAACATAAGAGCCATTATCAGACACGAACTCAAACCCGCCCAACCTGGGGCCCCTCGGTTCGCGTCCGATAATGGTCATTATGTTTTGTTATGGTTTCTACAAAACCCTGGAAAACAAGCCGTTTGCGTCTGTCTCACACGCGGAGTTCTGTGTCGTGGTGCAAGATCATCTGCGCTGAGCTTCCGGTTCACACCTGCGATGAAAGACGATCCGAACCCATCAACTTGGCCAAGCCATTGACGTGACCTTCACCAATAATGAAAAGGTAGCAACGCGGAGATACTGGTTCTCTCGCGATCAGACAATGGGCTGGCGGTTGAGTCTCCACCATGCGGATCGCGTTCATCACAGCCGGTGCTGCGGGCATGTACTGCGGCAGTTGTATGCGGGACAACGCCCTCGTAGCCGCCTTGATTCGGTTGGGCCACGATGCGTTGCTGATCCCCACCTACACGCCGATTCGTACCGATGAAACCGATGTCAGTCAGCCCCATGTGTTCTTTGGGGGAATTAATGTCTACCTGGAACAAAAGTTCTGGCTCTTTCGCCACACGCCCGGTTTCGTCGATTGGTTGCTGAACCGCCCACGATTACTACGCTGGGTTTCCCGTTTTGCGTCCAATGTCGATTACGCGGATTTGGGCGATTTGACCGTTTCCATGCTGCGTGGTCGTTCGGGCCGACAATGCAAGGAACTGCGGAAACTGATCCAAAGCCTCAAAACTGAGATTCGCCCCGATGTTATTCTGATGACGAATGTCCTACTTTCGGGCATCGTCCCGGCCGTGAAGCAGGAACTCAGTATCCCGGTGTTGAGTACACTTCAAGGAGATGACATTTTTCTCGAAGCCCTGCCCATTCGCCAACGTGAACAGTGTCTGGAGTTGATTCGGAAAAATGATCAATTCACGGATGGTTACATCAGCACTAGTCAATTTTATGCCGATGCAATGTCTCAGTATCTGGGCGTGGATCGCAAGAAAATCGCGATCGTCTATCCCGGAATCCAACTGAAAGGTCATCATGGACGACCCCGTCTCCGCAATCCCGATGTCGTTCCCGTTGTGGGATATTTTGCCCGCATCTGTCCTGAGAAGGGATTCCATCAGGCCGTCGATGCCTTCATCCACTTGCGGCAAACTCCCACCGCGCCGCGGGTGATTTTTCGGTATGCGGGTTGGTTGAGTGCCAGCCATCAGGCGTATCTCGCCGAGCAGCAGGCGAAGTTGGAAGCGGCTGGTTTGGCTGCGGACAGCGAGTATGTCCTCTGTCCCACACATGAAGAAAAGGCACGATTCTTACAGTCGCTCGACGTGCTGACGGTCCCGACTGTCTATCATGAACCCAAAGGGTTGTACGTTCTCGAAGCCTGGGCCAATGGCGTTCCCGTTGTGCAACCGCGGCATGGTTCCTTCCCAGAACTAATCGAGGCGACACAAGGCGGTCTACTCGTGGAACCGGGAAACCCTGTTGCCTTATCAAACGCTCTCCAGCGTCTGTGCGAAGCGGAAAGCACACGCTTGCAGTACGCTCAGAATGGACATTCCGCGGTACGGGAACGGTTTACAGACGTGGTCATGGCTCAAGACACTTTGCATGTCCTGGCTCGTTATCTCTCTCAGTCTGACATTCAGGCATGAGAACTCATCCATCCTAAACCGACAAAGTGACTATGCCAGCGTTATTCACCACTACCCGGCGTGTCGAGTTCGGCGACACCGACATGGCCGGGATTATGCATTTTTCTAACTTCTTTCGGTTCATGGAAGTCGCAGAATGTGATTTCCTCCGGTCCTGTGGTTTCACGGTATCCTGGTCCGAAAATGGAGAGCAGCGAGGGTTTCCGCGTGTCTCGGCCAGTTGCGATTATTGGAAACCCGCTCGATTCGGCGACCTACTACAAATCACCGTGTCCGTGGAGAAGATTGGGAGTAAGTCCATAAGCTATCGCTACGATTTTCACCGCGGCGATGAGGCGATTGCCGTTGGGCGCATCACCGCGGTCCTCTGTCGAAAAGCAGCGGACGGTGAGATGGAGTCTCTCGTGATACCAGATGCATTCCGCCAGCAATTGGAGAAGCAGACCCATTCGCCCTGAAAGAAGAGTACCTACCACAATGTCCTTGATTGTACATCAACTCACGAAATCTTATTCGACCCCATCTGGCCCGCTGCCCATCCTACGCGATGTGGAATTGTCATTAGCTGCGGGTGAAGCCGCGGCGATCACCGGGCCTTCTGGATCGGGGAAAAGTACCCTCTTGCATATTCTGGGGACACTCGATCGACCCACCAGCGGGACCGTGCGACACAATGAGACAGACCCATTTGTACTGCCTGAAGCGGACCTCGCCGCTTTCCGCAATCAACGCATTGGATTTGTCTTCCAGGATCATCACTTGCTGCCCCAATGTACGGTCTTGGAAAATGTCCTCATCCCCACCTTGGTCCATCCGCATTTACGACCAGATGACCGAAACGCATACGCCCAAAAACTCCTTGAGCGAGTCGGACTTGCCCAGCGACTCAATCATCGGCCTGCCGAGCTTTCTGGTGGCGAGCGTCAGCGGGTGGCCGTGGCGCGGGCACTGATCTGTCAACCGGCAGTCCTCCTCGCCGACGAACCCACCGGGAACCTGGATCGTAACACAGCTCACGCCGTGATGGACCTCATCTTGGAACTGCGACAGGATCTGCAAATGATCTTGGTCGTGGTGACCCATAGCCTCGAAATCGCAGAAAAATTCCCCAGGCAGATGGAGATGAGGGACGGTGTCCTTCATCCCGTGGCCTGACCGTATTCTGATGCCAGGTTGCCATGATTTCCTACCGAAACTTTGCCTATCGGAATGCCTTATACCATTGGCGATCCAATGTCCCTGTCCTGCTCGGTGTCGCGGTGGGGGCGGCTGTCTTGACGGGTGCGTTCCTCATCGGAGACTCTCTCCGGGGTAGCCTCCGTGAGCGCTCGCTGCGACAACTTCAGGGTGTCGTTTCCGTCTGTTTAGGACAACGACTCGTGCATGAAGATTTGGCCCAAAAACTGGGAACGGGGGTCTACCCATCGTTGATCCTTCAAGGCTCCATCCGCGCGGAAGATGCGATGGGGGTAACTCGGCATCGAAACCGTATTGCGGTGTATGGGGTCAACTCCGCGGGGGCTCGGCATTTTGGACTGCCCCAAGATGTGGACTGGGACAGTGAGCGTCCCCTTGCCATCCTAACATCTCGAATCGCAGACCATTTGGGTATCCACTCCGGTGATGGCGTGACCCTGAGTATTGGGACACTCTCGACGGTCCCACGCGAGTCCCTTTTGGGTCACCGTTCCGCCGATGAGGCTACCACGTCTCTCCGCATGGACGTGCAATCTGTCCTCCCATCTGCCCACGCCATGTCCGATTTCTCCCTCGTCCCCAATCCTTCCCCAGCAGAAAATGTCTTTGTTCCACTTCGGTTTTTACAGCAACGCCTCGAACGCCCTCATCGTGTTAATGCTCTCCTGGCCACGGAGGGGCAGGCAGCAGAGTTGACGACTCGCCTGGGACAGAACTTAACCTTGTCGGATTGGGAATTGCGAGTCCACATCGCGGCACACCTGGGGCAATATATCTCAGTAGAATCGGAACGGTTGGTCCTCGATCCGATCACGGTCCAGGCGGTGACACGGGCCTCGAAAACAATCCAGGCGACGGTGGAACCGACTCTGGTCTATCTGGCGAACGCAATTGTGACCGGCACGGAAGCCGTTCCGAATGATAAACCGGGTCCAGTCGATCGCATGATTCCCTATTCCACGATTGCAGGGCTCAACCTCACCGCATCGCCGCCCTTGGGGTCATTTGTCCCAGCCGAGGTCCGTAATCTTTCCGATGAGGACATTCTCTTGGTGGATTGGCCCGAGTCCCCATTGAAGGGGCTCAAAGCCGGAATGCCGATCACGGTCCTGTACTTCCAACCGGAGATGGAGACGGTTCAAGAAGAAAAATCCGCGCAGTTCACGTTTCGGGGTTATGTGCCGCTGACGGGTTCCGCTGCTGACCCAGATTTGACCCCACCATTCCCAGGTGTGACAGACAAATTGACGATCAGTGAATGGGACGCACCGTTTCCGATCAATCATGCACGCATTCGCCCCAGAGACGAACACTACTGGGACAAGTTCCGAGCGACACCGAAGGCTTACATTTCCTCCAACCGTGCCCGACAACTTTTTGGGAGCCGTTTTGGCGATACCACCTCCATGAGAATCGCCCCGCCTGTGGGGACATCCCTTCAGGAAACCGTGGACCGACTGATACCGGAGTTGTTGGCAGCACTCGCGGCATCTCAGACGGACATGCACTTTGAACCCACCCAGGAGCGATTGCTCCAGGCGAGCCAGGGTGGGACCGATTTTGGGATGCTCTTTCTGGGGTTCAGCTTCTTTCTCATCGCGGCGGCTTTGCTGCTCGTGGGACTTCTGTTTCGCCTTGCCCTGGAACGCCGGGCGAAAGAAATTGGGATCTTGTTGGGGACGGGGTATTCTCCACGCCAAGTCTTACGATTACTGCTGGCAGAATCCCTCATCGTAGCGGCGTGTGGAACCGGCCTCGGCCTACTGGGAGCCGTCCTATTCGCGCGGGGGATGCTCTCGGTGACAGCCCAGTTGTGGCCTTCACCCGAGGCAGCGGAAATCCTTTCCGTACATGTCTCCCCGGTGAGTTTCTTGATGGGTTATGGGCTCACCATCATTATGACCGGGATCACCGTGTGGGCCGGGATTCGCTCACTGGTCAAAGTCCCCGTTCCGATCCTCCTGCATGGTCGAACATGTGAGGATGACCCATCCATTCCCAGGACTCATCGCCGATGGTTCACACTGGCGATTTTGGGATGCTGTCTCATTGGAGCGGGACTACTGGGAGCGGGGGGAACCGTGACCAATCCCGATGTGCGGGCTGGGTCATTCTTCGGTGGTGGTCTTCTCCTTCTGGTTGCTGGGTTGCTACTGGTTCGCCGTTGGCTGCAAGCGGATCGTGGTTCATGGGATCACACGCACGGTCGCATGGCTCTCCTGCGTCTCGGGATTCGTAATTGTTGCCGGGCACCGGGGCGGACGCTGCTCACGGCTACTTTGTTGGCATCGGCCACTTTTCTCCTGGTCGCCGTGGAGAGCTTTCGACGACGACCCGATCAGAACTTCCTGGACCGTTCCGGGGGCAGCGGCGGTTTCTCGCTCCTGGCGGAAGCCGATGTCCCATTATTTCAGCCATTCAGTCAGGAACCGGGACGGGGTGATCTGGTCGAACGCTTGCAGGTCATTTATCAGGATGCGGAAGCACGGGAGCCGAATGGTCCCAGCCGACAAGAGCGACTGAACCAAGCTGAGACATTACTTGACTCGCTAGAAGTCCTGCATTTTCGGTTACGCGGCGGCGATGATGCCAGTTGCCTGAATCTGTATCAGGCCGGGCAACCGCGGATTCTTGGTGTTCCAGATGCGCTCATTCAACGGGGCGGCTTTCAGTTTTCGGCCACACTGGCGGAAACTCCCGAAGAGCGGGCCAATCCGTGGCTCTTGCTCCAGACACCGAAAATCGCGGGGACTGTCCCCATTTTTGTTGAGCAGAACAGCGCGATGTGGATGCTCAAATCAGGGTTAGGTGGGCTCATCCACCAAACAGATGATAACGGTATGCCGATCACACTGCATATCGTGGGAACATTACAGGATAGCGTATTTCAGAGTGAACTCTTGATGAATTCTGAGAATTTTCGATCGCTTTACCCACGAGAAGAAGGATTTCGTGTATTTTTGATGCAAGCTGCGCCGGACCAAATGGCGGCCGTTACCGATTTGCTGGAAACAGCTCTGGCCCAAAATGGCTTGACGGTTACCCGCGCGGTCGATCGAGTCGCCCAATATCAGGCGGTTGTTGGTGCCTATTTGACCACGTTTCAACTACTCGGCGCGTTCGGGTTGCTACTTGGGGTTCTCGGCATGGGGATCGTGATTTTGCGATCCGTGTGGGAACGCATGGGCGAGTTGGCCCTGCTGCGGGCGGTTGGGTATCGAACCAGCCAATTGATGATGATTCTTGTGGCGGAAAACGTACTGGTATTGATAATCGGACTCACGGTAGGACTGGTGACGGCCCTGCTCTCCGTGCTGCCGAATTTGGCCCTCGGCGGAGAACTCCCTGGGTTCCGCTTGGCGGTTTTGTTACTCGGGGTGTTCGTGACGGGGTTGGTTGTGACCCTGGCTGCGACTCGCAGTGTGACTCGAGTCCCGCTCATTCCCGCACTCCGACACGATTGAATGGGTCGGAATCGGACCTGCTGAATTTCACCACACCTGCAATGGGAGCCTGTAATGATTAAACTCGGAATGCTCGATTTCGATAGCTCACACTCAGTCGAGTTCACGAAGCGACTCAATCATGTGGATTGCCCCGAGGAACAGTGGGTCAACGGCGCGAAAGTGGTGATCGCCTGCCCTGGTGAATCGAAGATGTCGCCCGAGCGGATTCCGGGTTTTCGAGACAAGATCAAATCCTACGGTGTCCCCCTCGTGGACAAACCGACAGACATGATCGGTAAAGTGGATGGCATGTTGATCGAGTCTGTGGATGGGTCCGTGCATCTCGAACGTGCCCGACCCTTTCTCGAAGCGGGAATCCCCTGTTATGTCGACAAACCGTTTACCTGCTCTGTTGACGATGCTCGCAAACTGATTGATCTGTCCGAGAAGAAGAAGTTGCCCATTTTCAGTTCATCATCGCTCCGTTATGTCCCGGAATTGGTGGAGTATTTGAACTCTCCCGCGCACGGAAAAGTGGTGGGGTGTGTCTCGTATGGTCCTGCTTCTGAATCTCTGCAGAACCCAGGCCTGTTCAATTACGGAATTCACGCCATTGAGGTACTATATGCCGTCATGGGACCAGGGTGTGTGCGTGTCTCCAGCACGCATGAAAAAGGCACGGATATGGCCACAGGCACCTGGAAAGATGGCCGGATTGCCAGCATTCGGGGCATTCGTAGCGGGCGTTCAGGATTTGGTGTGATGATCTTTACGGATAAGGAAATCAAACCGCTCACGTTACCGACAAATAATATCTATCGGGAATTGTTGAAGCGGATTGTCAGTATGTTTGAAACCGGAAAAGCCCCGCTCGCGCCAGCGGAGACACTGGAGATCATGGCCTTCATAGAATCCGCTAACACGAGTGGAGCCAATCACGGTGCGCCCGTGGAGGTGAAGATTTGAACGGAGCCCGCTTCACCCCATTGCAAAATGGTTTATGGTTTCTCCGATGAGGATTCCGCGGTTGTCGCTTTCCGGGCACGGTCCAACGCAACCGCGAATTGGATGGTCTTACCTTGTACCGTGAATCGCACTTGGAATGGGTTTCCTGCTTTTGTCTCCAATCGTACTTCATCTGCCCCTGGCTGGAGTTTTTCGCCGAACACGTGTTGAATGATCGTCGTGACTTGCTCGGGTTGGAGTTGCTTCTCAAAAGCGTTCACGAGTTGAGATACGGAGAATGTCAGTCCGGTCGGGGCTAGCGATTGCGGGGTGAGTTTCGCGGCGGCCTGCAAGGCGGAAGAGGATTTGCCAAACCCGACCAAGATCAGATTCTGGGTCGTCCCCAGCCATGTGGATTGGCTGCCGAAAATGGGCCGCATCCCCTTGGCTTGTCGCAGATTCAACGTGTGAATGGTGGCCCCCTTCTCGGTTGGGTCACTGAGATCAAAAGCGATAATGCCCGGCGGGATCATCTGCGCGAGTTCTCGAATGGCCTTGTCGACTTTGCGAGTCTCTGGAGATTCCATCAATGTGGTTAGCCCAATGGTCCGATCTTTAGCCGGTTGGGTCATGGCCATCCCCACGCTGAGGACACCAGATTTCAAAGTTGGGACCAGCGATTCCAGGGCAACGCGGGCCACAGCGCGGGCTTCTGGCCGGGCGTTGTGAATCGCTTCTTCCACGATGAGATCGACTATTTCATTCACAGATGTTTGATATCGCTTGGGTAACGCGACATGCAAATACCCCGCAAACGTGGGGTGTTTCTCCTGGTTAGCCAGGGCCGCCGCGTAACTCGGCACCGTAGCTCCCGTGAGTGCCTGGCTCAGGTGGGAACCGGCGCGGGCGGACACACTCACATCAAGACTCAGTTGATCCGATTGCGGTTTCACCATCAGATCCATGCGGAACTGTTTTCCTTCATCGAACCAGGATTTGACCACATCGGCGAATAGATCCCATCCCAGGTTTCGCAACTTCAGTTGGGCCGCGGATAGACTGGGTTGGCGGTGTCCTTTCGCCTCCTCGACCCGCAATTCCAGCTGGCCGAAGACCGTCTGCTTGAGTGCTTGCGGAACACGATCCACATGGGCCTGGATGGAAAGAATGGATGACTGATTTTGAGCGAAGTACGTGGCCGGTTTGATCAGTTTTTTCGGATCGATTCCGGTGGAACGGATCGCGGTGGCGTGCAGATATCCATCCTGAAATCGGAAAAATACCGGCGCTGGCAGATTAGGGATTTTGAGTTCATACAATCCATCGGTTTCTTGGGGCTTGAGCCGGAGTTTGTCACGCAACATTGCCAAAAAGGCCTGAGAATCCGCAATCGGCAGCAACCCGACCACTTGGCTATCGACGACATTGGGTGCCACGATGACGTACGCGCCGACAGGACGAGTCGGGTCAATTCCTTCCAGACCTTTCATCGGATGGGTAAAGGCTTTGACGAGTGCGGCAACTTGCTTCGCGGGTTCCGCTTGATCGACCAGATTCCCGAGATACTCTGCGTGGGCGAGCAACCCATCGAGTGATTGCATCCGTATTTCTACGGCAGGTTCCGCGGCGGGAATTGCCCAGCCAACGCTGAAAAATGCAATTGTGGTCAGGCCAAACAGTCTCAACATGGTCATCCTCCAGTGCGTAAATCACCCACCTTATCATCTGCCCAGGAATCGGTTCACTCTCTGTACCAGATTCACGTCAGAAAGGTGTCAACCGTCGTGCCAGATTCCTTCCGAGTTGGTAAAACTTCACCGTCACCAGGAACCTTGAGATGACACGATGAGTCAGAAGACATGGGGCGGTCGTTTTGACGCGGCGACTGATAAACGGGTAGAAGCGTTCTCCGAATCGGTCACACTCGATCGGCGGTTGTACCAACAAGACATTACCGCGAGCAAAGCCCATGCGGCCATGCTTGCGGAAGTCGGGCTACTGACACCGGCAGAAGCCGAAACCATCTCCACGGCATTGGATGCCATCGGCACGGATATTGATGCCGGACGGATGGAGTATGATATTTCGCTGGAAGATATTCATACTCACATTGAACGTGCGCTCATCACTCGTGTCGGTGATTTGGGGCGAAGGCTGCACACGGCCCGGAGCCGGAACGATCAAGTCATCACCGATGTCAAGCTCTGGGTACGCGAGGCCATCGGTGATTTGGATGCCCTGCTCCGCGATCTCCAAAAAGCGTTCCTCATAGCGGCAGTCCGCGAACAGGAAGTGATTCTACCCGGCTACACGCACCTGCAACGGGCACAACCCGTACTGGCGGCTCATTACTACTTGGCATACGTCGAAAAATTCCAACGTGATCGCGAGCGTCTCGCGGATTGCCGCAAACGTCTCAACGTCTTGCCGCTGGGGGCTGCCGCGCTCGCGGGGACATCCTTGCCGATTGACCGGGAATCGGTGCGGCAAAAGCTCGGCTTTGATTCCGTCGCCCGGAATAGCCTCGATGTCTCCAGCGACCGAGACTTTCTGGTGGAATTCGTCTTCTGCCTTTCGTTGACTGCGATTCACCTGAGTAGTTGGGCTGAGGAATGGGTCATCTGGTCAACGACTGAGTTCAATTTTTTGAAGTTGCCGGATGGGTTCTGTACGGGTTCCAGCATCATGCCCCACAAGAAGAACCCGGACACCCTCGAACTGACACGCGGGAAAACTGGTCGAGTCATTGGGGCGTTGAATCAGTTACTGGTCCTCTTGAAAGGGTTGCCGCTGGCCTATAACCGTGACCTCCAAGAAGACAAATCCGCATTGTTTGATGCGTTTGACACGGTTGCCGGGTGTGTTTCGGTAGCAGCCCCGTTGGTGGAACAGACGACCTTGCGGCGCGAGGTGATCGCCTCCCGATTGGAGGATGGCTTCCTCGATGCCACAACATTGATGGAATTTTTCGTGAAAATTGGCGTACCGATGCGGTCAGCCCATGAGGCGGTCGGAAAACTGGTGCGGAAATGTGAGCAATCGGGCTGCCGTCTGGTAGATCTTCCCGATACCGCGTTTGAGGAAGCCTGCCCAGGGAGTGCGGCGGGGGTGCGGCCATTGCTCGGAGTGGCCAACGCGGTTGCCGCTTTCACGAGTTACGGTTCCACAGCTCCTGTTGAAGTCCAACGCCAGTTACAGGAGTGGACGGCCCGACTGGAACAGCCCATTCCTGCGATTGCGTGATGGGCTTTCATCACTTGTGTGAGAATCTCTCTCATGAAAACGAAATGGATGCAGATATTCCTTCTAATATGTGCGGTGGTAATCGCCTCACCAGAGATACTATCGGCTCAGGACATTACACCCGCAAAAGGGCCACTCATTCAGGCACATCGTGGAGGTTCATTGGAGCAGGAGGAAAATACACTCCGCGCTTTTCAAGCCTGTTACGAACTGGGTATCCGTGGCTTTGAAACTGATATTCGGATGACGAAAGACGGTGTCTTAGTGATCTTGCATGATGATACCCTGAATCGCACCCACAATGCGATGGGTTCCGTGGAACACAAAACCGCTGCGGAACTCAAGAGCGTGATGACGAAAAAGGGGCAAAAGTTACTGTTTCTGGATGAACTGCTCGATTACTTCGCGGACAAACCGGGTGTCTATCTCGAGCTGGAAATGAAGACCAGCAACCAGAAATTATACCCTGATGATCGGATCCAATCCTATTGCCAGAAACTGTATACTGCATCTCAAATGAAATGCCCCAAAGGTTCCATCTATCTGTTTACCTCCTTCGATGAACGTGCCCTGAAGGCGATTCGGGATATTGACCCCAAGGCTCCAAAATCCTTGATTTCCGGGAAACCGTTGTCCCCAGAATTGATCCAACTGGCACAAACGCTCGGGGCTACCCACTTGGCCTGTCAAATGACCGGTTCCTCTCGGAAACTGGTACAACAAGCCCAGAAACAAGGGTTCCAGGTGATCGGTTGGCCCGGTCGCTCTGTACAGGATTTTTACTTGGCCGTGGGGCTGGGTGTGGATGTCATCAGCACCGACATCCCCGCAGTTATGCAACGACTCATGAAGAAATCACCCGGCATACGCAACGGCAATACTGTTCATCCATAACCCTGTTATCAATCGGTATCATCACTCATGGATCATTTCCACTACCGTAATCGTGTGCTGCACTGTGAAGATGTGGCAATCCCGGCCTTGGCTGCCGAATATGGCACGCCGTTATTCGTCTATAGTCAAGCCACCCTGCTCCACCATTTGAGCGCGATTCAGGCGGCCTTCGCGGAAGCCCATCCGGTCATTGCCTACAGCGTGAAGACGAACGGCAACCTCAGTATCGGCAAGCTCATGGCCGAGCATGGCTCCGGTTTCGATGTGACCAGTGGGGGTGAACTGTACCGAGCGTTGACGGCGGGCGGTTCTCCCAGCAAGATTGTCTTTGCTGGTGTCGGCAAGACAGCGGCCGAGATGCGGTATGCCCTCGAATCGGGCATCATGTTGTTCAACGTGGAAAGCGAAGATGAACTCTTCGCTCTTGGGGCCGTGGCGCAATCCCTGGGTAAGGTCGCACCCGTGGCCTTGCGGGTCAACCCGGACCTGCCACCGAAAACACACGCCAAGACCGATACCAGTGTCAAAGGCGTGAAATTCGGCCTCGACATAGAAACGGTTCTGGAAGTGTCGCAGAAAGCGGTTGGGCATCCGGGGTTGGCGATTGCCGGTGTTCACATGCATCTTGGTTCACCGATCCTGTCTGCGGAACCGTATCGGGCGGGTTCCGCCAAGGCGGTTGAACTGATTCGTCAACTCCGCAGCCAGGGGCACAACATCCGCTTCCTCAACATGGGTGGCGGGTTCGGCATCCATTATCGTCGGCTAGAAGCACCGTCGGTAACGGTATTTGCCGAAGCGATCTTACCGGCCGTGCGGGAAACCGGGTGCCAGTTGGTATTGGAACCGGGGCGATTCATCGTCGGCAACGCGGGAATCTTGGTCAGCACCGTGCTGTACAACAAGGAAACCGGTGGTAAGCGGTACATCATTCAAGATGCCGCGATGAACGATCTGATTCGACCGACGTTGTACGATGCTTTCCACCGGATATGGCCTGTGCAACCGCCGGTCAGTGTGACGGAACAACCGGAAGATTATGAAGCCCCGATTGCGGGAACGGTGCCTCAGGATGTCGTTGGGCCGGTGTGTGAATCTGGGGATTATCTGGCCAAGGCGCGGAATCTCCCGCCTTTGCAAGCGGGTGATCTGCTGGCCACCTTCAGTGCCGGAGCCTATGCGATGTCGATGGCTTCCAATTACAATGCCCGGCTGCGAGCGGCGGAAGTCCTCGTTACAGGCAGTACGCATCGCCTGATCCGTCGCCGCGAGACATTTGCCGACCTGGTTGCGTGTGAAGTGGGTTGTCTCCGCTAGATTTACCATTCACAATGCATGTCAAGGTTCCGTGCCAGCATTGCGCTGGCCGGACTCGATTTCCATTCAGACAACGCACCCGGTACGGAGGATATCCCGATGCGGTTTCGCGCGGTCATGTACGGGCTGTCCCTTTCCGCCCCGTTGATTTCGACTGGTTTCGTCCACGCTCAACCGATAGCGGTGACACCCGTAGATTCGTACCGGATTGCCCGCGAACTCATCACCGAAGGGAACTTCGATCTTGCGGCCGAACAACTCAAAGCGTTTCAGGCACTGAATCCCACCGACGCGGACTTTTTGGCGATTCAGCAACAATACGGCCCCACGGTATTTGAGCGGTTGCGACTCATTCCGGTTTGGTCCGACAATGCCCAGGCACAAGCGGATGCCGTCAAGGTCGTGGATGCTCTGATTGCAAAATCCCGTGAGGCGGCCGCCAAGGTTCACCGTGACCCGGCCCGGATTGCGCGTTTCGTGCAAAACCTCGGCGCATCGCGGGAAGAACGGATGTACGCGGAAGATCAACTCCGCAAAGCGGGTGCTGCCGTGGTGCCACCGATGGTGAGCGCACTACTGACCACAGATGATTCCAATCTGCGTACCGGCATCCTCGGCGCGGTTCGTCGTTTGGGGATGGAAACAGTTCCGGGCTTCCTCGCTGCCGTGGAGGGATTGCCTGACGAGTTAAAAGGAAACTTGCTCGAATCGCTCGCATCACGGCCAGATATTCTCACACAAGCCACTTATGCTGAGACAACCCCCCTGCCCTGGCTCTGGTACTATGCGTCTTCTCCTAGCGGGCAAATGCCGTTCGTGCGGAATGCCGCGACCGAGATATTGCGCCGATTGGTAGGAACGGCTGTCAAGACGACCGCTGCCGATGAACTGGTTGTTCTGGCACGACCGTTTGTCGATCACACGGCCCGCTTTGCCGAGTTTGACAAGCTCCCCGACAAGGTACAAGTCTGGCGCTGGGATGCCCCATCACGCACCGTCAAACCCACGGATACTACCAAAGCCCAGGCCGAGGAATACTACGGCCTTCGTAACCTCCGTTGGGCCATTGAACGGGAACCGACACACGCGACGGCACGGGAACTATTTGTCAGTCTGGCCGCGGAACGATCGGTGATTCGGAATCGATTTGGTGTGATTAGTCGCAACGATCCCCCAGTTTATCAACTGCTGGCAGCCACGCCGACTCATGCGTTGGTGCGGTTACTCGACAGTGCCATGGCCGAGAAACGCACAGCCGTGGTGTTTGCGCTCACGCAAGCCCTAGCGGATCGAGCCGATCCGACTACCGCACGCCCAACCGAAATTACGGGTGCGGATGGGAAAACGCTGCGCAAAGAGCCGGTCCTGTCTCGGGCTTTGGATTATCCTGATCCCCGAGTGCAACTGGCGGCAGCCGTGGGACTGCTGCGCGCTCCGGGCTCACCAACTCATAATCGCCAAGCCCGCATTGTTGAAGTCTTGCGTCGGGCCATTTCCGCGGACTCCCCTGCCCCTGGTACCACCGATGTGGGCCGTGCCCTGATTGCGGACCCCAGCGACTTCCGGGCCGAGAAACTGGCCGGTTACTTACGCGGGCTCGGTTATACGGTGGAACGCACGACCACTGGCCGTGCCCTGCTCCGCCGCGTGGCGGCTTCCAGCGATTTCGATGTGATCATCGTTGATAATCATATTGGTGGACTGCAACTATCGGACACCATTTCACAATTACAAGCGAATGCGAATGTGGGTGGTCGCCCAATTATGGTGGTTGCATCGTCGGATCAACCGCGGCCGGTTCCGTTTGAATATCAATTGGCTCGACTGGCCGCGCTCATTGCGGCCACAGAAACAGCAGAAATCACAATCACGACTCCGTTTGCGTTCGATCCCAAAAAGCCGCCGATCCTGGATCTGGATCAAACCCGTTCCGACATTCGCAGAACGCGGGATAATGAACTGCGTTCTCTGTACGATCTGCGATTAGCGCGACTGAATCGACTGGTGGAATCGGTGAGTTTCCCGATTTCGCCGAAGCTCAAACAGCGGCTCGACCTTCGCCTTCCACAGTTGACCTATGCGATGCTCGCGGCAGAATATCCCGTTTCGATGGAGTCAGCTCCGAATACATACCAAGCCCTTCTCTCGTTGACGGATCGCATTCGGAAACAGTCCGAACTCACGTTGTCCACGGAACGGGTTCCGACGGAATCTCTGGCGCGGATGATTGAACAACTCAACTTATCTCTGGATACTGGCCGGCTCAAGAAATTGGAAACGATTCGTAGTCGCGTTACCCCGGAGATGTTGGTACTACCGACTGATAGTTCACGCGATGTCATCTTGGAAGACCGTTTATCCCGATTGTTTGCGGATCAGCGGAATGTTTTTGTGGTGCCAGAATCATTTACCGCAGAAGGATTTCATACCGATCTGGCATCTGCAATCCAAGATCCCGCTCGTGCCCCGCGTGATCCCGCCGAGAAGCGGGCCGCGACTGTGATTGCTTTGGATTGGCTCGCCAAAATTGCATTGGGACAAATTCCCGGTTACGATGCACGACCAGCGGAAGCGGCTTTGCGTCCCCTCATGACTGATACGGAATTGGGCCAAACGGCCGTTGATGCTGTGGCAACATTCCCCACCGCGACCGCGCAGCAGGATTTGGTTGCGACCGCCATAGCGGGCATGTTACCGATTCCGTTACGCACCCGTGCCGCGGATCGTGCCATTTTGCATATTCAAAAACATGGCAAGTTCGTTCCCAGAAATCAGTTGCAGGCACTCAACGCGGCGGCTCAGACTGAGGCAGATGGTGTGCTGAAAGGAAAACTTCTCGTCATTCATGGTTTGATTGCTGGTTTGACGAACGATCTTCCACCCCTGATTGAGAAATTCCAGGTGCCATTGGCGGATCCGATGCCAGCCGAACCGGCTCCCATGCCGAAACCGTAAGTTTAACAAGGGCTTGCAATCGCAATCTGGCTGATCGTTCCTCAATTTCCGGGAGAGTCGCACGGCTCTCCCGGATTTCTTGCGCAAGTCTGATTGGCTGCGGCGTTCCCGCTATGAAACCTCACAATTTTTACGGGAACAGAACCATGTTACCTCCTGAACCACACAAAAGGGCCGTTCCCCCGAGCATGGATGAACTGTTCCAGCGGTTCCTCCAACACTCAGCGCTGCACCCGGAATTGCAGGAATCAACAGACAGCGAGGTGGAACTGCATGAAATGGTGGGCGAATTTCGTGCCGATACCTCTGTACTCTGGAATGAAGCGCGGATTGTTTTCGGTTTAATGGGCACGCCATCCGAACGGATTGGCGCACCGCCGGACTGGAAAGCCTTCACCCAGTTTGCCAGTGCGTCCGTGGCTCCGCCATTGGCAGCGGGCTTCGTTCCGCAGCGGGTGCGGAATCTGGAATGCTGGCTGGAACCGGACTCGCAACGCCTAGTCGATGCGAGCGAGCCCGTTCCGCCGGAATTGCCACGCTTGACCAAATGGCTCGACAAGCAGGCCATTAGCGACCAGTTCGCCTCCCGCATGATCGCAGCGGGGCTTCTGTGTAATCTCGGGCGATCCTCACAGGCCATTGCCTTGCTCCGAGAAATGCAGCCGACAGTAACACCAGCCGAACAGGCAATCTGGCAAAACCAACTGGGTGCGGCTTACTGGATGGCTGGAGATCACGAGGCTGCCGTTCAAGAATGGCTGGCCCTGCCCGATTCAGGGGTGAAGTCCTACAATCTCGGGTTGGCGGCGTTTCTGCGGGGACACAAGGAAGAAGCCCGTCCACTGTTGATGCGATCCGTAGAATTGCTGCCAGAATCGAGCGGTTGGTCACATCTCGCCGAACTGCTGATTGTGGTCAGCGAATAAGCAACCGCAGCCGATCTGTTCGGGCTTCGATTCAGGATGAAATGAGAATGATTGTGGGTGGCTTTCTTCATGGAAGCCACCCAGTATTGTTGGTTTATCGCATCATATCCAGCACACGCTCCACTTCGGCATCCGACCAGGGTTTATCTGTAGCTGCCATCGGTGGTCGTGGCATTCCAATTTCCAGCTGATATCGGATGCGCATTGCAGCTTGAATGAACGACCAAATGCCACCAGAAGTCAGCACAGCATCGAGTGCAGGCTGAAACCGGCGGGTAAACGCAACTCCAGCCGCGATGTCGCCATTCTTGGTGGCTTCCCAACCGGCTTTGCACTCCGGCCCCCAGACGTTATAGAACGTCCCGATCGCGCCATCCGCGCCGGACAGGATGCCGTGGCATAGCACCTCATCGGCTCCGCTGAACAGTGTTAGTTTGTCGCCAGCATAGGCACGAATCAACCCGAACGGGTACAGATCGTGATCGGTAATCTTCATGCCCGCCACGGTAGGAATTTGTAGCAGGCGTTCCACATATTCGCGTGCCCCGACGCTCGCCTTGCTCACGGTACTCAAGTGGTACACATAAAATGGCAACTGAGAGGCTCGCCCAATTGCCGTGTAGTGAGCGAACAGGGTATCCACAGTGTACCCATAATAGATCGGCCCGACTGCGGAAATGGCATCCGCCCCGACAGATTCCGCGTGACGGGCCAGTTGAACCGCATCGGCAGTGGTCGCGGCTCCGACATGCACCATGACCGGGATTCGCCCAGCGGCCACTTTTACAGCGCGTTCCACAATCGCCATCCGTTCCGATACCGTGAACAGCGGCCATTGCCCGGTTGAACCCGTCAGGTACAATCCGCCCAACTTTTGCGACACAAACAGTTCGACCAGTTTTTCGACGGTATCGAGGCACGCCGTTCCATCCGCACGGACGGGCGTAACGACTGCGGGCCAAACGCTAGCAAGGAGCTTGCTCATGGGATTACTCAATGGAGGAATCGACGGAATCCGAGAATTTGTTTCCGAATCGAGGCAGACGTTGTGCGATCTTGTCACAATATGGAGGTGTCCAGTCGCGTCCGCGTTTCCGCGCGAGAATTTCTTCTTCACAACACATCGTCGCCGTGATTCCTACGCTGCGGTATCGAAACGCACCAGGAGAACGTGCGAATCTCAGTGTATTCCCCACCGTTGCGGTGCGTGGGCGGTTGTCGTGTGCGAACCGTGAGAGTTGCGGTTGCATCTTCACCGTGAATCCGTCTATATTCCGTCGCTTGCTGGATCGTCCCCCTTGCTGTCATCGGAATACGGGATGCGGAGTGCGGAATGAAGACGATGCAACTCCGAGTTCCGAACCTTCATCGCCAACGCGGTGAAGTGCGGAGTGCGGAACGCGGACTGAAAACCCAAACCCGCCGCAATCCGCGGTACGGTTCCTGCCATACCAGTATTGAAACACCACAACTTTCTGTGGTTGTGGTGAATTTCTGCCAATGGAAGAACACCGCCCGGCTCACCCAGCAACTCCGACGCTCGGAGGCTGTGCGTCGGGGTGCCGCGGAAATCGTGATTGTCGATAATCATTCACCCGCCAGTCCTATTGCTCGACGATTGAAACGATTGTCTGGGGTTTCCGTTGTCCAGAATGCCCGCAATGAAGGCTTTGCTCGTGCCGTGAATCAAGGGGGGCAACGGAGTCGGGGGGAATGGGTATTGCTACTCAACCCCGATGTGACTGTGCCAGATGGATTTTTGGATCACGTTCTGGAAACCGCACAGCGTTGGCCGGCGATTGATCCGCGTGCTGGTGTCATCGGTTTTCAGTTGCGTCATCGTGATGGAAGTCGTCAGGCTTCCGCTGGTCCTTTCCCCACATTGTTTCGGACCTTAGCCGGATTGTGTTTACCCCGCAACCGCCGCAAGTGCCAGCATCAGGCGCTCGATCATCGTCAAACAGTCCCGTGGGTCACGGGTGGCTGTCTGTTGGTGCGGCGAGATTGTTACGAGCAACTCGCGGGAATGGATGAACAATTCTTCCTCTATTATGAGGATGTCGATTTTTGTCGACGTGTGCGGGAGGCCGGTTGGTCGGTGTGGTACGATCCTGCTTTGCAGGTGACGCATCACTTTCCGCTCCACTCTCGTCGCGTGCCACCATCTCTGCGGCTCATTACGCGGCACGCCCTGCTCTGTTATTCGCAAAAACATTGGCCCCGCTGGCAATCGCACTTGCTCTCAGGAATGGTTTGGCTAGAAGCGTGTGCCCGACAATCGTTCGCACGGTGGAAATCCGATCACGAAGGCAGCATCTGTTATCACGAACTCCGGCAATTGGTTGGTGATGTGCAGTATCGTCGCGCGGTGAGTGCCGAACGGCGTATCCGCGTTGCGACTCGTTTTCTAGAACCGATTTCCACGGCACAAGATGGCCGAACTGGGGTGGAATCGTGTCGGTAACCGATTCATTATCCATCATCATCCCTTCCCACAACCGCACGGATTTACTCAAACTCTGCCTCCAATCTGTACTGGCATACATTCCCCCCGAAAGCGAAATTCTGGTGGTTGATGATGCATCAAAAGAAGAGGCAGTGAGCCGCACCGCGATGTTGTTTCCAGGGGTCCGTGTATTACGGCTCGATCAGCGTCAAGGTTTTGCCCGTGCGGCGAATGCCGGAATTGCGGCATCGCATGGCCGTATTGTCGAATTGCTCAATGATGATACGGAAGTGACACCCAATTGGGCAGATACCGCCCTTCCCTATTTCAACGATCCTACTGTCGCGGCCGTAGCCCCGTTGGTATTGCAATATCATTTACCACGATTGCGGGCGGGTCGCATCCCGCTGGTTGATAGCGCCGGTGACGATTATGATTCCGGCGGTTTTGCCCAAAAGCGATTGCATGGCGAACCGGCCCATCGGATGCCGCAACTCCCAGAGCGAGTGCCTGCCGTATCGGCAACGGCGGCATTTTATCGCCGCGAAGCCCTATTAGCCGTGGGTGGTTTCCCGGATGATTTTGGAGCATACTTTGAGGATGTTGATCTGAGTTGTCGACTGCGTGCGACAGGGTATGTTTGTTGGTGTGAACCCCGTTCGATTGTCTGGCACCGCGTCTCCGCTTCATATGGTCGCCGACCCACCTGGCGGGTGATTGCAATGCAATCATGCAATGAAGAACGTGTCTTCTGGCGAAATCGCAAATTCGGAATGCGGACATTGTTTCGTCATGGGTTGGTATTAGGTGGCAAGCTCCTTTACCGGATGGCGGAAGGAACCGTACTACCGTGGGTGTCAGGTCGTGTATATGGTTTGATACTTTCCGCAATCTATAATGGACCCGGAAAACTGGACCGCCTGGTAAGCTACTGATGTGGACCAGAGA
>JAIXLE010000085.1 GCA_026931725.1 Bacteroidales bacterium | reverse complement strand
CGTCTCCGGCCAGAACCCGTCACTACTGCCCGAAAGGGCGTGAACGGTTACGTTGTCCCAATCCGACATCCTGTTCACGCACTGGCAAAAAGTGCGGGACGGGACGCGAACTCGACAGTGGTTCTGGCAGACACACCAGTCGCGGCTGCGAGCGAGGGTGAAGACCCTGCTCGCGCGGGGTGTCGCGTGTTCGTGTCCGAAAACGGCCGGGGTGTGTCGGGAACTCCTGGGGGTAGAGGAGTCGTTCTGGACGTTCGCGTGTCGGGACGGGGTCGAACCGACGAACAACGCGGCCGAGCGGGCGGTGCGTCACGCGGTGTGCTGGCGGAAGACGAGTTTTGGGACAGACAGCGAACGGGGCAGCCGGTTTGTGGAACGGATGCTGACGGTGGTGGCATCCTGTCGACAGCAGGGGCTTGGTGTCCTCGATTTCCTGGTGCAGGCCGTCTCCGGCCAGAACCCGTCACTACTGCCCGAAAGGGCGTGAACGGTTACCCTATTCGGGGGCCGGGGTTTCCGGACTCCTATGGATTTGTCAGGTATGGATAAGAGTTGTTAATTCCGCACTTTTACCAGCCAGCGATCGAGGTCGGCGTGCAGTTCCCGTAGCTGATTTTCGTCCAGCTTGTCGAGTAGTTCCCGAACCAGCCCCGCCCGATCCAGATGGGCGTCGACCTCGTCACTACCCACCAGTTCTCCCAAGTCCCGAAGTAGGTCATTGACGCTCTCCACCAGTGCGATATGTCCCTCGGTGTTCGGAGTGAGGGAGGTTTTGCGGACATCTTTGAGTCGTAGGAGTCCCGCGAATTCGGCTTCGGTGAATCGTCCTTTGTCCTTGTAAATCCGCTCCCACGTCTTCTGGAGCGTCGGCAAATCGACCGCTCCGCCGATCGCGGCTGATGCCTCGCGGAATAGACCGTGGGACTGGGTCTTCGCGGCGGGGGTCGCCGCTTGTTGTGGGACGAACGACTCGTCCCGGTCATCCTGGTCGGCTTGTCCCATTTCCTCTTCACTGTAAATCCCCGACATTTCCTGGGGGAACGCCTTGCGAATGGCGAGACCCTCGGCACATTTGGCCAGCATCAAATCCGGCATCTGTCGCCAGAATTTGTTCGGCGCACCACTCTTCACGGTCTGGACGTAGCTGGAGTACCGGGCCACGGCCCAGACTGGCTCACGGAACCCCTCTCGGAGTACGCCGACACGGGCCAACACGGGTGGCTCGGGATACGGCCAAGCCTCAAGCCAGCGCAGATTCTCACCCGTCTGATTGCCGTTTGCGTCGTATACCGGGTAGAGCTTACCGTCACTCCAGTACGGCCCGAGCTGGCCGAGGTACAGACCAGTGCGGTCAGCGATCAGCCGGTAGCCGTCGATTCCTGTCTGGATCGTGATCGCATCGACCCATTCGCCGTTGTCGTTTTGACTGCGACGTTTAACTGCGTAAATTTGCCGGGCGAACGGGTCCAGTCCCGTACGCTTGCAGACCGCCAAGAACAGTTTCAGTTCTTGATCCGTTGATCCTTTGCAGATCGTATTCTTGATGAGTTCGACATCTGCCGCACTCGGTTGCGGGTGGGCGACCAGTGCAGTTTTGGTTGTCCGTTCTGCAATCGCTGACATGTCTCATCTCCAAATAAGTTCGTTCACTCAGTGTCTTTTGCAGGGCCGCGAAACTTGGTCGCAGACCGGAACACCAGCTTCCGCATAGTCTTCAGGTTGGTTACGTCATACAGGGTGGCGTCCCGGAATCCGGTGCAGCTTTTCACCTGCGTGTCTCGGATGCGATCGACGCGGACGGTTACCAACCGTCCGCTGACACGGGCGACGTAGACGCAGTCTGTCTGAATTTGAGACTTTTTCATTCCGCTCCTCGCAGTTGTGATTCCGGCAAAACCGTGGCGTAACCGTCTAGAGTCAGCGTGTAGCTGTGGGCCGCATGGGACGACGGCTCGGTCACTTTGATGTCCGTTATTCGCCATCGTGCCTCCCGCAACACAGTCAGAAACTTGCGTGTCCACTTGATTCGCAGCCGGGGCATTGGTCATGATCTACCTTGTGGGTTCTGCAAAACACATTCAATCGCGTCCCAATCGGCGGGTGTCCAGAGGTACGCTGGGACACCGGCCGCACGGAAAGCGGCTAGCCATCGCCCCTGCTCGGGTGACGGCTTGTTCTCCCCGACCTTAAGTTCGGCCACCACAAGTGACCCGCGGTCGAGATGGACAAGGACCAAATCCGGGAAGCCCTTCCCGTCTCCCTGCACCGCCGTTCGCCACCCGGACCGCGTCCGGGCTGGCCGGAAGTGTGCGGACATCCACCCGTGCAGACGGGCGAGTCCCAAGACAGCCGAGGTAAAGGACTCTTCGGGCCGTTTGCTGCGCGACACAATGACCTCTCAAAGAACGGACTCGTTTTTTTTGGCATCCTTGGGCTGAGCCCAGAGGCGAACTTTTGTTTGGCTCATAATCTTGGCGATTGGCCCGATCTGAGCGTAAGGTAAGCGGCCAGAAGACATCGCCTCGTTCAAGAGCTTGGCCGCTTGATCGTATTGCTCGGAGTTCGAGCAGGACTCAAACAAGCGAATCAGCCACGATCGTCGAGCCTCGAACGCTTCCTCTTTATTGAGGTTCACAACCGCTTGTTCGACTTGCTGACCTTCGGCAAGTCGAACCGCGAAATGATCGCTGACTCGGGTCATGACGGCACCTCTTGTAAAAGGATCCTGATCTCGGCCGGTCCTGTTTGCCGTTCCTTGTCGCCGTCCCGCGATTTTGGGACAGCGACATCCCAGGCGAAGAAGCGACACTCCCGCCAACCGCCGCTTCCGTCATCGACCCAGAACGTGAGAGGTGACCCAGCCGTGGCGGGCGGAGCGGTCACCATCGCCCGAAATTGCGATGCATTCATGAAAGGGCGTCCTCAATGAGCCTGACGGCATCCGCCGTCAGGTTGGCTTGTCCGAGCATCGTTTCGACCTCGGCGAGAAACGCTTCGGTGATCTCCGGGTTCCGGCGGTTCGTGGCGATGAGAAAGACTTCCATCGCACCAAGCGTGCCGATCAATTCTTGGGGCGGTTTGATCGATGTGGAGAAGTCGAGGTAACTGACGAAACCGGTATCGATCAAATGTTGGCATGTCTCGCGCACCTCGGGGATGTCGATCAATTCCCGAGGGTCTTCACCCCAGCCCGACAGCGTGGTTCCGATATGGTCGACCAGACGCTGGATACGCATCTCTCGCATCACTTTCATCAGGTCGATCAGGATGGCTTCTGATGGCTCTGGCGGGATCACCGCAACCATCGGCTGTCGATGGTTCAGGGCGCGCGGACCATCATTGGTGTTACGCATTGGGTTCCTCCTTACGGTCGGCTGCGGCGACAACCGCAGCGATGGCCTGGACATAGTCGCGGTAAAACTTTTGGCCGCCGTCCGCAAACGTCACGAGCCAGCAATTGCTCCACGCGGTTATGCAGTTGTGATCCAGAGTGAAGCACAGGCTCAGTTTTGCGGATGGGAGTTCGAGGTGAAGCGGAACAAAGATGTGGCCCCCTTGAGCCAAGGGCCGACTCAACGTGGGAAGCGTGCAGGTGATACCGGACATTTCGAGGAGACCGGACATCTGGCGAGCGACCGCTTCGGACACCATCTCCAGTTGGTTGGCGATGGTCTTGACCCGTTCATCCTCTTCGCGTCGGCGGATCGCTGTTTTGCGATAGGCATCATAAGCCAGGGCCGCGCAGACAGGCAGCGGTAGGCACCGAGGATCAACATGAGCCAACGCATCTGCGAAATCATCCGCCAACCGACCGAGTGGGACCAGCTCGGCTGACTGAAGACGGTCGAGTTCGTCCACGAGTGTATTGCAGCAGACGACGATGCGATCTTGGGCAGCGTCCGCACCCGCGATCGTGGCGTAGGCCACGTCGACCAACACAGCGGTCAATTCTTTGGATTCCAATTGGAATCCGTGAGTCCGTTCACAAAGTGCCGCCGCTTGTTCCTCGGGCAGTTGCAGACTCCCGAACATCCAGTCCGAATCTACCTGATCGCCGCTTCGTTGCCAGCAGATCAATCCGTCCGTGCGGCAAGCCAAAAGAAACGTCCCGTCGCGTGCGACCCAGAAATGAACTTCTGGGACAACTTCAGCATCAGTCATCTCAGTCCCCTTTCGCGAGACGCGGGTACAGGTCTTTTTCGATCCGGTCGATCTGGTGACAGAGATCGCGGTAAAGCCCTTCGATCTCGTCTGGTCGCACAACCATCCGCATCTTCGTGCCGTACGGGCGAAGTGCGAGATATTCGAGAAGTGCGGACGCCGCACGCAGTCGGGTGAGGATGGCAACCGCGTCCTCTCGCTGTCTTGGGTTGAGCATGTACGTACCTCTTGCGGGGACACGTCCCGCGTGCCATGGATTGTGGGTTGTGGCCTTTCCTTGTTGCTAGTCGCGCATCCGCTTGAACTCTGCGATGGCGGCTCGCGCCCGCTTGCGGCGTTCCGCTGGTGTCTCGATCAGTGGCTTGCCGCCAGTCGCCGGGTTGAGGGCGACCAGGAACTGTTCAACCGCATCCGGCAACACACGATAGACACCCCCGATCCGTCGGGCCGCGAGGTACACCTTCTGGCCACCAGGAGCGATACAGCCCTCGCGGATCCAGCGGATCACGGTACGCGGGTGAATCCCCATCTCCGTCGCCACCCGGCCAGTCGTGAGATAGTCGGACTGCGTGAGCATGAATCAGCCCTCCAGATGAGATTCGAGGTGGCTTTCCACCTGCCGCCGATACTGCTCGGGAAACACCGCTCGACTCGATTGCACTGCATCCTCCGATCTCGGCATGTGCGCACCTTCTCCGCAACCGACCAGGGCGGTCGAGATTGTGGGTTATGGGGTTAGGGTTTCGAGTTTCAGTCCGCTTCAACGCCGATGGGCGACTCCGTAACGGATAACACGATTCTTAGCTGGAAACCGAGGCTTCGGAAGGCCGGTATGGCGGATGTCCCGAAATGTCCCGCAAATGTCCTGGAATGTCCCAATTTGTCACACCTGCTCTCGGCCCTGGTTTGATCGTCGCGATGGCTTCGCCATCGTTTCTTGAGAATCTTCTTGCTCTTCAGAATCACCCGCGTTCACTTCGGGCTTGAAATCTTGCCAGAGAAGCCATGCTCCAAATGCCATACTGGTCCACTGCTTTTTGTTGCCGATCGTTTTCGGTAACGGGAACTTTCCTTCAACAACCCATCGCCTTACTGTCCGTTTATCAACACCCACCAACGCGGATATTTCTTCGATCGAAAGCACGGGCTGTTCAGGAACACGGATCGGGACGGTGGTCCAATGCACGGTTGATTACCCTCGGAACGATTCCGATCGGAACTCCCGGTCGCACGGTGGCTTACTTCCCAGATGACTGCCATCGCTCACAGCTCCCCTCCACGCTTTTCCTGCCCTCCTCAAACAGCCGGTCAATCGCTTCGTCGACCGCTTCCAGTTGATGGGGCAGGAAAATCAGCCCATGCACACCTGGGCCGTTCCGCAACGGAAGCTCACCGAACCGCATGAAAATGACAGCACAAGCATACCGGGCCACGGCGAGCTGTTGGCGATCGCTCAACCAGCGTGCGTTTTTGGCCCATATCCGTTCACTGAGCCACCACTGCCGTACCTGCTGCGAAGCCTGCTGCTGCCCAAAGAAGTGATCCGCGAGGACTTTCGCGCACTCCTTCTGATAGCGAATCAGCTTGTCCCGGACCGATTCTTTCACCCGACGCGGATCAATCGTCGCCAACCACATGGGAACGGTGTCCAGACTGAGCACCGCCGCAGGCTGTTGTCGGCCTGTGGAATCGTGTGTAGTGATCTCCACTACACACGCCCACGACTTGGATCGCAGCTTCCGGAACTGCGTTTTCGGGTCGATCCCCAGATTCTCGCAGCACCGCCGCAGACTCACCCAGACTTTGCCGTCCGGTGATTGCACCGCTTCCAGTGTGTCGCCGTAGAAATCCACCGTCACAAGTTGTTTGTTCATGAATAGTCCTCAGAAGGACCGGTTTTGCAGACCGGAAACTGGAGCGGAGGTTGTGGGGCGTCGTCCCAGGTTGCACGGCAACTCCACCGGCGTTTCGTTTTAGTCTCACCGCGTTGACCTGCTTGCAAGCTTGTCGATCGACTGTGATGGTATTCTGCAACATCGTGCAAGATTGTCAAGATAATCTTGCACGATGTTGCAGATAAATTTTGCACTGTTGTACTAAATTGGAGAAATGGTGTATACTTGCGCCACTATGGAACATAAAGAGCTGATCAGTACGGGCCAGGCCGCAAAAGTCGCAGGCGTAAGCAAATCGCTCATTAACCAGGCGGTGCGTGCGGGGTCGATCCGCAGTACAGAGATCGCTGGCCGATACCTGATCAATCCATCTGATCTTGAGGAATGGAACGCGGCGCGACTGGCTCGGGGTCGCGGCCGACCAGCTAAACCTGCACCGGTCAATTACGCAATCCCTCTAATTGGGGCTGTGGGCGCTGGGCCGGGCCAGGACGATCCATTCCCGACTGGCACGATGCTATCCGTCCACGAGCTTTTCGCGGGAGATGTAGCCGCGTATCAAGTGCGCGGCCGGTCGATGGAGGCTGAGTTGATCGGGTTCGGTGACTATGTGATCGTGCGTCGTCAGCCGTCGCCAGACAGCGGTGAGAAAGTCGTGGCTTGGATCAAGGACGATGACGGCATGGTTGTGCGGCGACTCCGGATCGACGCAGACGGTTCCCGTTGGTTTGAGGCTGCTCCGAAAGACGGGCCGCGGTATCGAAAGCCCGTCCAAGCTGGCGATGTAATCTATGGGGTGTACTGCGGGATTGTGCGACGGGTCGATGTGGATGGGAAGAAATCAGCAGGCAAACGGAAGTCGACTCCGTAACGATTGTCGACTCCATCTACCTGCTGGAGTGGCTCGACCGTCTTTTCGCTTTCAACCGTCTCTTTGGTTGATTAAATTCGTCTCTGTTTCAAGGTGCGCACACCGTGATGAGTCAACCCGTAGCGAGACTTCAATGGGTAGCAAATGGTGGAAACGATGGACAGGTTTGTCAAAAGTACAAGCCAAAGTTTCGCGCCAGATCGGCATCCCGCTTTCAGCTGATGGGCGACGGCGGAAGTACCGATTGAGTAATCTCGCTTACCGCGCTGTAAAAGGAATAACATCGGCAGGGTCAACCGAAGCATCTACGCAGTCGACAGATCGACCAGAAAACGCATGTGAGGAATGCGGGAGCACTTGGTATCCACGCGGCCAAGATGTTTCGGCAAAATGCCCCCGGTGTGGATCGCCTGCTGTTGTGATGATGGGCGGATCATATTCCGGTAAATCATACTCAAACAGATCATCTAACACTACAGCGCAGGATCAGATGACGCATCTATGCGGCCGTTTCTTGTGGGATCGCGTGGCCTGCGCGTTCCGTCGCTGGTGGTAGCGGATCACCTCGCCGACATGCGACAGGTCCGGCACGCCCCGCTGTCGGCGGAATAGGCGGCGGCACACCGCGTTCAACGCCCGACACACCTGCTCCCGCGTCACCTGTGGATTTTTCCCCCCGCAACCGTTCCGTGTGAACCGCCACGAATCCCATCACAATCAGCGTCAACAGCAGGTGCCGCTCCAGTCCCACGTACTGTCGTCCCTCGAAGTGCGTCAGTCCCAACTCCGTCTTGACCACTCGAAAGGCGTGTTCCACCGTCGCCCGTCGGAACGCCACCCCCAGCACCGTCGCCAGCGACTCCCCCACCGCGTTGGTGACGAAACGCTTCACCTCCCCGGTCGCCTCGTTCACCGCCGTCACCAGCGTGTGCCAGCCGCGGGCCACCCACACCCGCACGCGACGAGCCCGCCACACCGCGTCCGCCTGCGTCGCCCGTCCGATGCGGAACCGCCGCCATCGCCCAACGCGGGTCGCCGGTTGGTGAGCGTCCGCCCGCCGGGATCGACCGCCCGGGGTCGATCGCACGGCAAAACTCTTTGGGACCTCGGCCACGAACTTCTGCTGCACCAACCCGAGCACCCACAGAAACGGTCCCTTGCTCCCGTACCCCTCGTCGAATGTCAGCCAGTCGAACCGTATCCCATTCGCGTTTAGCCGCAGTAGTTGGTCCAACGCGATTCGCCACTTGGACCGATACCGGACCGTGTCCGGGACACCCGCCGCCCGGCATCGTTCGCGGTCCGTGGCCCACGACTGCGGCAGG
The DNA here is from genome assembly GCA_026931725.1 of Bacteroidales bacterium. GTDB lineage: Bacteria > Planctomycetota > Planctomycetia > Gemmatales > Gemmataceae > JAIXLE01. The sequence goes on along the minus strand of JAIXLE010000085.1, from coordinate 30,891 downwards.
TACAATTCCGCATCCAACAGCGTCTGAAAATGTCCCATCGCCACCCCCATGTGGACGGTGACGATGCCGTTGTCGATCTTGCCCACGCATCCCAGATACTGCCGTTGGACTCCGGGTGTCTTGTCCCCTTTTTTCACCGCGCTTGTCTCATCGATGACCCCGATCACCCCGAGCGGGTCGGGTGGTAATTCGGCCAGTTGCTCGGCCATCCGTTGCTGGAGCCGATCGCGGGCGGTGACGTGGTCCCAGGTACATGTGACCAGAAATTCTTGCAAGGTGCGGACGGCGGTGCCAGCGGCCAGGGCGATCGGTTCGACGCTCTTGCGGGGCAGGTCGGAGAGCAGCCCGCGGCAATAGGTGTGGAAGTGGGCGGCCGTGCGATCCTGGGTGAAGCAGCCGCGATACCGTCGCAACTCCGCCGCGAACGCCGGTCCCAACGCTCGAATCTGTTCATTCGTCATGGGGTTCCCCTCCTGATGACTATTCTATCGCTCGGGAAGCAACCCGCGCTGTAGTGCTAACAGCAGTGGGCTCGGTTGCCTTGGATGTTTGGGGTTAATTGTCTTCGTTCCAATTGCTTGTTGTGGTTTTGGGGCAATAATCAAGCCGATCAATCCGAACCATCCCAACAACGCAATCTCGACTGTGGCGGCTGTACCCACACATCAAAACAAAGCTGGCCCCATCCCAAGCGAGATAGTGACCAACAAGACGATTGAGAAAGCAAAAGGGATTGCCAGGGTAAACTCGGTCAGATTCTTGAGAGTCAAATCATCGAGAATCAACGAAGAGAGGTTGATTCTCGGTTTTGATGTCACACCTGTTGCTTCGAGCGGAACGATTTCGTTTGTACAGTGGCAATGTGAGGATGTGCCGCCACTGAATGTTTATGATGATAAAGGAACCCGATTTCTGCCCAACGGACGGATACCAACCAGAGTTGCCGAAAAATTAGTGGCCACTTCGGATAACCCGGCTTCGTTTGCCATGTCGTACCGGGGTGAACCAAGTCAATCTGCAACAAGTCTAACCATAGAGATTCCCAAGCAGGATTGGGGTGGACCTTTTACTATCACGGTCCCACGTTCAAAATGGATAATCGAAAAGTCTAGCTCGCTTTGGATTCCGGAACCCTCTCCCATAGCCCCGCCAACCAAACCGTCTCCACCATCCTCGGCAACAGATAAGGCAATCCGAATTGTCGGTAGTGATAGCAAACCAATCCCTTTGGCCACCGTAAGTGAGACGCTCGACTTTTACAAGCGCGCGGTGACAAGCCGGAACAAGACCGCCGTGAACTCGATGGTGGAGCGAGAGTTGCTGTTCCTCGTTATCGATTCGCTCCCGGTAGCTGTCGAGTCCCGCGGCCCACGGGTGAGCTATGTTCAGCCGACCGGGGGACCACTGAAAGGGAAATCGCTGGCGATATTCACAGCAGATCTGCCAGCGGAGAAATGATCGGATAAACCCAGTGGTACATGACCATGTACCACTGGATCATTGAGGCATGGAACAGGAACATCAAGGCGAGCGAAACAATCAGACGGTGAATTGCCGCTGATCACCGAACTGACCAGCATATCCTCGATTTGGCACTTCTCGAACCTCTTCAAAAATGAGCTGACAAATTCTCATTCCTGGTTGCAATCGAATTGTCCAAGGGCCGAGATTGAAGATTTCCAATTGAATCGGCAATCCTTTATTTCCAGTGCTAGCTCCAAACCCGGCGTGGATGGTTGGAGCAGTAACATGAACTCCAAGCCCAATCCTGGCCATGCTGCTTTTCCCTTCCACCCTGGCTGCAATTCTACTGTCATGGGGTATGCCAACCTTTTCGACCGTGTACCCAAGTACAAACCCATGCGGTTTTAGAGCATATCCTTCTCTTGGCACGGTCACGCGTTTTGCGAGAGCCAGATCTTCAATCATTCGAGTCACATCGAATTGATCCGACATGGGCGACAGTTCGTTGCTAGAAGCCCCGGTGGGCAAATTCGGGATGATCCACTCCACGACCACATCATGGAGCGTGAGATCCAGTGCTGTCGAGCTCCATTGTCTGGAAGTCTCTCCGGGGCAAGGATCGATCGTGATCAACTTTCGCCTTGCCAATGCCTGGATTTCTCGCTCACAAAGGATCATTGCGAGTCCTCAAATCTGGTGAAATTTGCTCAAGGCAATCCATGCTCGCTTGGTCCCCGAATCCGCCTCAGAGGGGAACTCAATCAGTGCCCGCTTGTTGATCTTGTCAACAGCCACCAAGCCGACGGGTAAATAGTTTTTTCCACCGTCTTCATTCAGATCAGGAACCCTCAACACATGTCGCTTTTCGTCGGTGTCAACAACCTGTACAACCTTGCTGTCGAACATCCCTTTTGCAACTAACACTTCGCATTCAACCTCGGATATATAGGTAACTTCTGTCATGCTGTAGCACTCCTGACCATGAGAACCTTCTCCGAAGGCATCTAACCGGTCGGAGAAAACTGCCTTGCAACCGAATGAACAATGGCCATATGTTCACTAAAGTGCAATGCGAGTAATCCGGGTGGCCACGAGAACAATAACATGGGTTTACTCCAGTCTCAACCGATTGTCCCGGTTCGGCTTGCTCTCGACTGTGGTTTGGTCGTCGCCAACCCGCCAGCTACTACGTCGACTAAAATCATCCCCATCACCCCGCCCGTCGCATCGCCTCTACAGCATCGCGGCGGTCCCGTTCCGCGTAGATCTCCGTCGTGAATGTGTTTGCGTGACCGAGCAAGACACGCGCTTTCTCCAATCCGAAAAGCCGACGGAACCGCGTGCCTGCCGCATGGCGAAGCTGGAGTGGGGTCCACTCGATAGCACCAGTGGCGCGACACGCTTTCAGAATCGCCCGAGCGTAGCCAAACTTCGAGTACTCTTTCCCGCTACGATTCCCAAAAACAACACCATCTCCGCCCGCTCGCAATAGCCACGGAGCGAGCACTCGTTGGGCTTTGGGGCCGATGAATACTTCTCGCGGCTTTCCGCGGTGCGTCCCTTTGTGGTACGGAGGCCGGTATATCCACACATCGTCGCTCCGATCGATCTCATTGGCACGCATTCGGCACACATCCTGGCACCGGCAACCGGTGAGCCACTGGAATCGCACCATTGCCGCGAGCGATGGGCCCTGATGAAGCGAACCCTTGTCCCGCGAGCTGGTCAACAGCCGGATGACCGAAGCCACAGACCGCAGATTGGGCAGCGAAACGCCCTCTCCTTCTGGTGCTGGCGATCGACCCTTGCCGAGCCCCTTCACGGCGCAGAGGGTTTGCCAGCGATCCACGCTGACGAATTCCTGTTCGACCGCCCATGCCCAAACCTGGCGAATCCGACGAATCTGGCTGTTCACATATTGCCGGGTCCAACCCTTACGGATCATTGCACTGCGACATTGGAGTAACGCCTTCGGGCCAAACTCGGCGGCAGGCAGATCGTCGACCGTGTCGAGTACGACCAGGATGGCAGCGTAGAAGGCGTTGACCTCGGACGTTGGTTTGCCGCGCGGATCGAGATAGTAGACTCGTGCGTGTTTTTGGAAGCGTGTACAGATCTCCGCGACGGTGATTCCAAACCGCGGCGGGTCGACTCGGGCGGCTTCCAGGTCGGCCAGGAAACGCCGATAGGCCAGATTCGTCTCCGGGGCTCCCCACGGGCCGAGCCGGATTTGCCGACGGGTGCCGGAGCCAGGATCGTAGTAGTCGACGACTCCGGTGCCGTTGCGATTGCGGAGTGGAGGAAGTGAATTTCGGGGCCGTGGCATGGCTAACCTCCGGGGGTTTTGCGGCACGTGCCGCAAAACGCGATTGGTTAGGCCCACCCAGACCATCCGGGGAAGTGTTGTAACTCTTGGCCGTTTCAGGATTTACGTCTGCTCTGTAATACCGGGGGCCGGACTTGAACCGGCGACCCATCGCTTATGAACTCACGAAAAACCCTATAGCATATACACCGGAACCGCTTCCTGTTCATCGGGTTATATCCGATGCAATGGATATTGCAAGTAACGATAACGATTTCAGTAAACCCCTATAAAACAAGGTAGTTCGTGCATGTGAGATATGCGTTTCCCGGTAAAATCCGGTAGTGACTCTTGTACACTGAATTGACCGATTATTGAGGCGCTGACGAATCCGCTGATGGAAGATGTGTCATCGGCACACGCCCCCGGTTTTGCCGACCGAGGGCATTTTAACGGGATTACCGCGCATCATTCGGATGCCAGAGCGCATATCCGGCTTCCGCCCTCTCGATCAATGCCGCGAGTTTTTCAGGGGTTCCGGGCGGGTGCGGGCATGGTGCCGATGGGGTCGATCCGCTACCGTTGCCCACACCTCGCCGCCCTGTATTGAATCGGGCCGGATAATGTTCCCGCACACCGGGTGTCATCATGCAACGATGGCAAAGCCCACGTGTGGCGTATTTGGTCGCCACACGCCGAATTCCGCAATGGCGGCACTTCCCCCGAGGGGTCATAGCCACCATTATTCACCCTCCTGTGAGCGGGGGAGGTAGGCCGCAACATTCGGCAAGTCGCTCGCAATCCATCCTAACGCCCGTTCGATGCTGACCATAACACCGAACCCATCGCATCTTTCGTATGCTGCAATCCATTCGGAAACGAGTCCGCGAGTCTCGGCCAGCAAATGCGAAATGGCTTCGAGCTCCACGGCGGCCGGATGCCGCATCTTTCGACGGTCGTAGGCGGTTTGTTTGCCGGTTGCCGAACCGATGTCAGCTGTCTCTTGGATACCTGTCATGTATGAATCCTTGGGAGAGTTTAGTTGAGAGTGACCGTTTCGCCGTGAACGCTGATCGAAACACCGACGCCAAGCCCGATGAGTTTTCGATTCGCACGACTCACCAGGGCCGATACCGTGTTCCTGCACACTAGGTGCCCGTAGACGCAACTGGATAGATCGGAGAACGAGACGACACCATCGGCCGCCAGTAATGCCCGCAGTGCCAACCAGACGGCCGGGCCGACCTTGACGGTTCGCGTGCCGTATCGCGCCACGTTGGGCGCTTCGATCTCGATCATCAGCGGTTCCCTCTGACGGTGAACCGGATCGAGCAAGTACCGCGACAATGGAGCCAGTTTGCCCGCGAGAAGTACAGCAAAGCGCCGCATCGTGGGCAAACGGCATTCTGGATACGAACGGGTTCATCCTCGACATGCGTGCGCGTACAAGCCCGTTGCCGCCCGTTGTCCGGGCGGTCGCAAGAAGTTATAATCTCCATCGAACATACTCCTAAGGGTGTTCGCCGGCCGGTCGAGTGTTGCTACCACCCGACCGGCCAATTTCGTTACCGCATGTGCATATGCGGCATGTACTGATTAGGCCAGTTGGCATAAAGAGTCAAGGATATTTTGTGCCAGCTGGCCAAAGAGAGATGCCGATGGAAGCCACAATGACACCGTCCGCGTTTGGTGATCGCTTGCGTCAGTTACGGCAGGAAGCCGGTTGGACACTTGCGGAACTTGCCGAAAGAGCCGGGGTCAACCTCGGTACGATTCACCGAATCGAATCGGGACACCGCCCCAATCCGACATGGGAAACCGTTGTTGCGTTGTCTGCCGCGCTGGGTGTACCGACAGATGCATTCCTTGCGGTGGGAGAGGAATCAACACCAGATCGGCCAGGGGATGAACCGCCGACGGTTCGACGGACGGGAAAGAAGAAATGACTAGCGAAGGTGAGGTATAACGATGGATTGGGACAAGTTTTTAACTCCGATCATTGTCGGATTGCTTTCAGGCGCGTTCGGATCACTTGTTGCACCGCTTGTGAATTGGAACATAGATAAGCGACGACAAAAAAACACCCTTCGACAAGCGTTTTTGCGTGACTGTTACGCATGTGTAGAACTCAATAACTCCAGAACTGATTTCAGGAATGATCCGCTATACGCACGTCTTCGCCCTTATCTTAGACAAGAAGTTATCACGGTAATTGAGTCTGAAGTTGTCTTTATTCAGACTGGCGGACGGGGTGATGGCGTAAATAATTTCAAGCCCTTGGTTCTTGATGATCTCGCAAAGCTTGAAAGCGAATGGGATTTAATCTAAACAAGATGCGATGTGAATTGGATACACGGTTATTATGCTGTTAACACAACCGAATCGGGGGAGAGCAGGTCAGCAAGAATCCGGTTGGCATCGTCTTCTGTTAGGCCGTATTCCCGTACCCAAACGCCGAGCATCGCGGCCAACGGTAGCGGAGACGGGAATAGGTATTGATACACCGACCAAACCCGCCATACGTTCAGACGCACGCCAGCCGTAGCCGCTGTCAACGGTCTGACCTCTAATTCCTTTTGCAGTTTCGGCAAGTCGCTCGCATGGCATGGCGCAATCGCATATTCCGAGATGGCGTTGTTAGAAATGGCCGTCATCATTTTCCCCCATAGAGTTAAACAAAACATCGAACGTATAGCGGTCTATTTTCCCGCCTTTGGTTTGCGGCCCCGAGTCGATCGGAGCCGTGTTGGATCGCAGCCGACCGATATACTTTTCCAACTCGCCGATTGTGGGTTTAGTCGTGCGCGCCCACGGGCAGAGCTGCGGGTATCGCTGGCCGAATAGCCGCACTTCTTCCGGCGTGTATGGCGGATCGGCCTCTGCAAGCGACTGGCATGTTTTGGCCAGTAGGTTTTCCTGAGATTTTATTGAACGGTCAGAACCTGTTACGTCGGCAATCGCGCCTAACAGCGGGCCATTTGGCCCGCCGCTCTGTCTTACTTCCCCCGTAGGTGTAGGTGTAGGTGTAGGTGTAGATGAAGCTGAAGGGGTTGGTTTTCGCTTATCCTGTCCCTTAACTCTACCCTTAAGGGCTGGATTCCCCCCGCGACTGCCGGATTCTCTCGACATGAGACGCTTTTCGTGGTCCCGCACCATTCGCCGTGAATAGATCACGCCGCTTGCTGTTCGGTCCAACACGCCTCGCCTTTCAAGTTCTCCGAGAAGTGACGCACATTCTTCCGGTGCGCAACCCGTTAATCTAGCAATATCTTCCGTCGAAAATGGTGTTTCCGTTCGATACTGTAAGTGTCCGTATACAGGCGATTCGTGCATGAAGCAAAGCATGTCAATCCAGAGCCCGCGTGCGGCCAGACTACACGCCATCAGGGCGGAATCCTTCAGCCAATCGCCTGTATAGAATTGGAACGCTGGCATCTTCCCCGATGCTGTTCGTGGGGCATCATCGGTGCGCGATGCGGATTGATCGAGTGACATAACATAGATTCTCGGGTGTACAGTAAACGGCACCCTTAACCATATCCTTAAGCCATGTCATCGAGAAGGGGAAAACGTCATCGACTTTGAACCGCTCGTTTTGCGCCCTGGAGTAACTTGCCAGCTACGCCAAGCCGTCGGCTAACAGTGCCACCCGTAATGCCCAGTAACTTCGCGGCCTCCCGCTGAGTCCGACCCTCGACACAGACTAGACGCACCGTTTCCGCGATGTCTGGCGGAAACAAGTCTTGCACGCCAAACGGAAGCTCACCCGCTCCCGGATCGTACACCGGCGAGCAGGTTTCTATCGTCGAACCGTCAGGGCTGGTCAAACTCTCCACTTTGGGGCGTTTCCGCTTGTACCATCGGCGAATCGTCCTGGAAACCGCTTTGCGGACGCACACCCATATATAGCCAGACCATTCATTCACACGATCCGCCATGTCGATGGCACGCACAAGGGCTAGCGTAGCCTCATCTTCACACCGCTCGGCCAACTCGGGCGGTCCCTTCCTTCGCCCTTGACTGCGCGCGTATGCCCGAACCGGTTGAAGGAATTCGGCCGCCATACGTTCGCGGTCGATCCCTTCCGGAGAAGGTGTGTAGGTCAAGAAACGCTCCGGGAATCGAGAATGGATAAATGCTGGCAGAAAGGCGCTTGCGATGGGATGCCCGAAGTCGATAGGTGACACCTCGGGCAGATTCGAGATATGTGAATTAACTCGCCGCTATCACGCCGATCCCGCGCAGAGCCGCGAGAATCGAATTGATAGCGGTTGCGTTGTCAGCCATCGTGGCAGCGCCTGACGTTGGCACATCGGCAATGGATTCGGCTTGCGTGCCATTCGCGGTGATGGTGGCACCGTCCTGCACTTCGAGTTCTCCACCGCTCGCAAGTACCATCCGATCGCCGCCACGATCTTTGTAAATCTTCGTTTGATAACTCATCTGTCACCCTCGGAAGGAAACCGGCAACACATCCGCCGGACAGGATTCAACGCCGATGCCGAAGCTCAACCGTTGCGCGGGGATAGGCCGGACAATCGACCGGGCCAACATCAACCAATTCGACCGACCGAAGAATCTGTACCGTCTCACCTTTATCATCGTCGAAGTCGGTCAGGTCAGGCCGATACTCAATCCCACCGATTCGGCCGCGAAACTGGAAACTCGATCCGGTCAACTCCCCCGCCTCGATCCGGTCAACGGTATCCCGTCCGATCCGGGTATCTGGCGGGTCGATCACATACCACAAACCGTGTTTCGTCTTACGGAGCCTGAGTTGTCCACCTCGAAGGGAGCCGAGGCTATTGGATGGATCATGGTTCACCCGTGCCGCCACATCTGCACCACGCGCCAAACTCACATCGAATGCGGACGGTAAGACAATCTCCGCTTGCGGATAACCCACCGTTCCGAACCGCTCGAAGGCATCCCCAGTGCGCGCGAACACGGCCGCATAACCGCAGATGAACGGGAGTTTCACGGGCGTTCCCCAATAGGCTTTTGTTACTCGACACCCGCGAGCATCAACGTGATGTCCATTATCGCCAGATCGCGCCGCGCCGATGTAGATAGGCGATTGCGCCCACTCCGCGCCGGGTCGTTCAACGTTCCAGAAGTAGCCGCGACATAGGCAGGGAATGTGACAGGTCCAACATCAAACAATCGCAATTCGATCAGTTCGCGGATAACAATTCCGCCGGGTTCATCGCGGTACTGTTCCTTCACGACATCGAACGCGAACGAGCTACCCGAAATGTCACCACGCCGCAACATCGTGAGTAGATCGCGTCCAAGGATTGTATCTGGTGTTTCGATCTCATAACGCAACCCGCGTGAATCGCTGGACAGTCGCAGCGTACCGGATCGGTTCCGCCCGAGTGGGCTGCTTGGATCGTGGTTGAATAGTGCGCGGATGTCATCTTCACGAATGGCACGATCAAAGGCACCCGGCCGAATACGCTCGAAGCATTTCGGGTAAAGCTCAAACTCAGTGCCAGGATTCGCCGGGTCGAAATAAACCGCAGCGTATCCCGTAATGACCGCTCCCCCGCCGGAACGTGCTTGAACCTGCGGAGCGGGAGTCGTCGCGGAAGTAGATCGCCGTTCTAGCATGATTCACCCGGCCGCAATGAAACAAAAACCCGAGGGCAGACCCGACAGAACCCGCCCTCGGGCCGCGTCCGGCGACAGGTTGACCGCCGTTCACGTCTAACGACTTGATAGATGGCATTGGCTTTTGCTTTGGTGCGCGCCTTTGAACGATCCAATTAGAGATAGATGACACTGATACTAGTTTTTATTCACACAGGCTACCGAAGGGCGCAATGTCGACCGGGTGGACCGGGTGGAAATCCACCCGCTCTAGTCCACCCGGTCAGGGGGCGGGTGGACCGGGTGGACAAATGACCCCTGTAAGGGGTCATGTACTTGTCCACCCGGTCACCAGACCACCCGCCAATTATCCAGGCGATTCACACAGAGAAGTTGTCCACCCGGTCCGAGGTGAATTGCATCACATGGTAGCGGTCCCATCACTAGCAAGCTCGAACACTATTCGGCGCAAGCGGGAATACTACGATAGCGATTGCTCGCGCAAGGATGCCCCAGAATCGACGATCGTTTCTAGGGGGCAAGAAATATACAGGGCAAACGATCGCGCGCCAGCGTGGCGATAATGCAATCAGGGGGATAGGGGTAAAATTGTACGCCAAAAGACGCCGTGTACCGACGGCCTAACGACGAAGAAAATAATTCGAGTTTTCCCAGGGTAAGAGGGGGGCATCCTTGCCCACCACGGCCACTAGATCACCCCGACGTTGCCGCCGATTTTGGATTCAATCTTGCGCAGAATTTGCGTTTGCTGCCGCGATTCGTCCAGCTGGCGGGTTTCTGTATCACCCGAGTTTGCCCCGACTGCCGCCGCGTTAAATTTCGCCATGATCGAATAGGCTTCCTTCGATCCGTCGAGATGCGCGCCAGCGAGCTTATCGGGGGATAGCGAACCGGCTATATCTGGACCGCCCTTGTTGTCGAACATTGTCCGAATCTTCTTCAGCCAGTTGGAAATCTGTTCGGCAGACTGGCCGAACCCTGCCATCTGTGACCGACCCCATTTTTCCATTTCCGCGCCGATGCCCGATGTCTTCGCACCGATCTTGTCGAGTGCGGCACCGGCCGCGCGAAGTTGATCCGCGAGCGACTTGCTACCCACGCCGAAAAGACCCAGATCGGCGATGCTGGCCATGCTATCGAGTATCAACTTAACTTTGTCCTGATACTCGGCAAGTAAATCTCCGAGCTTGCCAATCAATTGGCCAAACACCATTGCGACTGTGCCAGCGCCATATTTCATGGAGTCCCAAACGTGGCCGACACCCTTCCCGAGTGTGTCGAACGCGCCGAATACCACGTCCACCATCTTGACGGAACTTGCTCGAATCCCGGTCATGCTCTCAGACCAATCATCGGCAGAGCTAATACACCATTTGGCTAAATCAATAATCTGGTCAATTGCCCATCCGATTAGTTCGCCGATTTCACCTGCGATGGAAGTAATGATGAACCCGTATGCTCTGAACCCTTCCCCTATGTTGTCGAGTAACGGGCCGGTTTCACCCAACGCATTCATTACGGATTCGAGCGCCGGGCCAAACGCAGCACTGAGGGCATTGTGAGCGGTAGCGAGTACCTCACCAGCGAACATACTCACGCGGCCAATCAGCGGTTCAATAGTCTCTGTGACCTTGGCAAGTGTGACTGTGACAGCCTCGAACGCGGAAGCCAGCCCCGCCGCTGCTTCCCCTAACAAGTGATCGCCAGCCGCCGATAGACGATCGAACGCGGCAATCGCTGATTCAATCTTGGCATTCTGTTCATCGTCCAGGCCCATACCCTTCCGTAGTTCTGGGTCGGCTACACGTTCGAGCCCGTCGGCTATCAGGTCTAACGCAGCTCCGGCCGCTGCCAACCCAGCGCCGACCACTGCCAACCCAACGCCGAATCCCCCACCCATGGAGCCGCCGGACAACAAGTTGTCGAGCAAACCCCCATTACTTGCCTTGTTGTACATCTTTTGATGCATTGTTTTGCTGAACCGATCCATCTGATTAGCCGCGTCGTCTAAGCCATCAATGAGCCCATCGGCGTTGGCTGTGAGCATCACGCTTGCCGAAGCAAATCGCATTTCCTGACATAATGCCGTCCCTCGAATGTCTGAAAATTACCGGAGTGCGCGCGAAAACACCCGAGGGGGTGCCTCGGGTGCGTTGGCGGAATTGTGTGGCCGTGTTTACTCGTCGGAGCTGTAAAGCAACGAATCGGTTTCATCGCGGGTCAAGATACCGGCGCTGACAAGCTCGGCAATCTTCGTGTTCGAGTCCAACCAGTAAACCGGAACGGTTACACTCGGTTCAATCCCGGAGAACGCCCGCGCCTGATAGACCACATCACGTACCGCGTTTAACTCGCGGTAGAATCGGACCATTGCCAACGCCGCCCGTCGCTCCGCTGGCGCGATATGATCGCGGATAACTTGCGGCTTAATACGCTCGCGAGCGGCTTGTTCGGCACTCCGAAGTTCCATACCGCCGAGTTCGACCGCGCGTTTCAGCGCCTTCGTGCGAACGGCGAGTTCTTCACATCGCTTGTGTCGCGCTACCGCTTCGAGTGATGCGGAGTCATCACCGGCCAGGAGTTGACGCGCGAGTGTGTCGAAGCCGCCGGAGTCACTGCCGATCTCTCGCCGCAAGGTTCCCCACTCTGCCGCCGCCGTATCGTAATCACGCTCAACCGCTTTCAGCCGCTCGCGGGCAGCCTGAACGGTGGGATCATCCACGATGCGCGGAAACGGCCGGGGTTCGGTGTGTGGGATAGAAGCGGTTTCGGTCGGCTTGATGGTTGCAATTTGCATTCGGTTCCTCGGTTCGGGTGAAGGTTCTTCAATCATTCGTCAGCCAGTACTACCACCGGTCATGCGGCTGGGGTTGTTGCCGTTGGTCGGCATCCATTGCGGCCATTGCTTCACGGATCGCGGCTTCGAGCCGGATTCGGTCAACATGCTGCCGCACTCGTTCGCGTTCGGCCTCGGTGCGGTTCGCCGTCGCTCGTTCGGCACGGTAGGCTTGCGTACTCGTCGCACATCTCATCATTCACCCTCCCAGAATTCCGGCGACACCATCACGCCGGATTGATCGCTGAAGTCCTCCGGCGAAGGGTTCCGGCATTGCTCGATCCTGAACCCATAATTGCGGAGCATTCTTTTGAGTAACAGCTTCAACCGATAGTGAGCGGGTCGATTGATGTCATGATGCCGTTGCATCGGATCACCCACATCGCGGAATGCGAGAGTCGTTCGCGCAGTCGTAGCCTCTTCCATTCCCATCAATTCACCTCGGACCGGGTGGACAACTTCTCTGTGTGAATCGCCTGGATAATTGGCGGGTGGTCTGGTGACCGGGTGGACAAGTACATGACCCCTTACAGGGGTCATTTGTCCACCCGGTCCACCCGCCCCCTGACCGGGTGGACTAGAGCGGGTGGATTTCCACCCGGTCCACCCGGTCGACATTGCGCCCTTCGGTAGCCTGTAACCTTTTGAGCTGATCCGCTCCCGCCAGTCTTCTTGTATTCACATTCTTCGATATATCCGGCCTCGATCAGTAAACCGACAACGTCGCTCGTCGCGGAAGCCGACCACCCCAGCGCCGCGCGGATTCTGGCTTTCGTTGGTGGTTGGCTTCCGTGTTCGGCTTCACGGTCGATCAGGTTTAGCAGGTCGGTTTCCTTTTGTCGCATCGACAAACGCACTTTCTCGCGGCGAGTCTGTTCCTGTTCGGCCGCTCGATCCGCTTTCACCTCATCCGTCGTCATGACGGATACATTCCAACGCCGCCCGCCGAAGGTGTCACCGGTCAGCCCCTCGTCGATGTGAACAGCCCATAAACCACCGTGACCAATCGAACCCCCGGCGCGAATCCAGAGTTCATGAGTGCCGTCACTCGTATAGGCTTGCCGCCGATTCAACAGCAGGAATTGACGGGCAAACTGTTCGAGCCCGGAATAGGCCAGATGTTGCAACTCCATCGGCTCGCCGGTCTGAAGTCGACCGTTCGCGTGATGGCACAGAATCGGCGTACATCCAGTACGGAGTAATGTTTCCGAGAATGCCTGTAACGCCGGTCCCATTTCAAACATGCTTCGCGGGTCGACCCGCCCGCCGAGGCATAGATACAACGGATCGATTACCGCCGCCTCAACGCCGCTGGATGCGATTTTGTCAGCGAATCGAGTCATCACGCCAATATCTGTAACTGTCGGCAAACGGAAACACCATTTCAGCCGACCGCCGATGCCTCGCAACGTGGTTTCCTTCGAGAGTGCGATACGTCGCCCCGTCTCTTGCAGCGTGTGCATTCCAGATTCACCAGACACGACAGCTACGCGAACGGGTTTCAAAATCGGGAACTGCCCGAGGAACGGAGCGCCCGCCGCCAAACTCACCGCCATATCCACGGCAACACTGGTTTTCATGCCCTTCGATGGGCCAGCGATGACACCCGGTTGCCCCTTAACCAGCACACCGGGAATCAGCCATTCTGGGGTAAAATCACCCGCATCGAAGGCATCCGAATCGACAAACTCAAAGTCATCGCCCGCCGGTTTCGGCCCGATGATATGCTCCGGTCGGTCATCGGCATCGCCACGCTCGTAAGTCTGCACAGGGCGAGTATCGACTATCGGCCCGTGAACGTGATCGCCTGGATATTCCGTTGGCGCATCCCGCCCGATTCGGGACGATGCCGACTGCGCACGTTTCGCGCGCTCTGCCAGACGCTCGGTAAGCATCTGTTGCAAAACGCCCATTACTCAGCACCTGCGAGCACGTCTACCAACTCGGCCATGAGGTAAGCGTTTGATTGTTTTTGCATCCTGCGCACGAATCGCTTCAATTCACTGCGAGTAATGGGCAATCCCCCGTCCGGCCGTCGCGGTTTGCGGGATTTGGTAAGCTGTTGCGTATAGGTGCCGATCTTGTTCGCCACCCCCTTGCCCGGCTTTGTGGGAATGAAGCTCCAAGGTTTCGCCGCAATGCCCGCCTCGGGTGCGTATAAATCTGGTATTTCCGTCGGCTGGGATTGCTGCCGCTGTCGGTCGGCGCTAAGATTCATTTACGGCTCCTGAAAAGCTGCTGATTCTTGAGACGGCCACCCCTGCACGGGTGGCCGATCTCGTTTACGGTTTCCGAAAGGCGCGCGGCATCTCGAAGCCGATCACATCGCGCCGTTGAATGGGCCTATCGGCCGTGTTACTTCTCAGAAGTCATTAGCATCCGAGTGATTGCAATTGCCGCTCTGCTGATTCACTCGCTCGACGATGAGCCGATGGGCTTCGCATGGGTTCCGTATTTACGTCCGAGTTTACGAGCGACTCGGCGAACCTCGCCAGTGCAGGTTCCGCCGTAAAGAGTCCCGATCCGAGCTTGACCGATCCGAGCTTGACCCGTTGCCCTTCCTTCGAGATGACACCGCGAGTCATCCAACGCCAAACCGTTTCAGTTGCGACATTGAACCGCCGTGCCACATCTCGTGGCTTCAGCGAACCATGCATTTTGATTTCATCAAGCACCCGGCAGCCCGCCTCACCGATCCCACTCGCCATATGTGAACCCCTCAGATGTTTGGTTGGGAAGCGTGATTACTCGGCGATGTCAGCCGATCCCGCTGCGATACGGTCGCGGGTTTGAGCCAGGATAAACCGACGAATTGCGGGCTTTGTCGTAACCCACAACCGGCCGCATCGAAATGTTGCCAGCCGAATCGTTGCGCCCGTCGAGAGCTTCACGCCGACCGTTGCGAGCCGACGTACCGTTGCGCCGGACAATTGACCGGCACCAACTCCGGGAAAGAGTGACGCGACTTCTTCAAGCCCATACGCTGGCTCGCCAGATTCATATTCTTCCAGCACTCGCAGGATGTCGGCTTCATCCGAACCCGCCACAGTCATACTCAATTCTGGCACACTGAAGATCATCGTATTTACCCCCCTGACTGTCAGAATAGAACAGGGCTTCACAGCCCTAAGACGCATCGAAGTCACCGATTTCAATGACAACCGCGACTGTACAAACACATGGATATTTCCCCAACAGTAACGCAATTTCTCCGATTAACTAGATAGATGCCGCCGACTATTGTTTTGGTGCGCGCCTTTTCGTGCGATGAGTAAAATAAATATATCGAGTGAACTTCAGTGCGCTTAACATGTGAATACATACCACACGGAGAGCGTGCCGGGAATGTCGGCGAAATGTGAAATGACAACGGTGTCATTTCCGAAAAAAATCCCCGTAGCACGCAACGGCCACGGGGATTGAATTTGCGGTTCTGAGATGTGGGCTTACCCGAGTTCGCGGGCCGCTTTCGTTGCTAGTGCGCGGTCGGCCTCTTCGGAATAGTGCTGGCTCATTGCAAGCGCGGTATGACCGAGAACCGCCCGAACGTGTTCCAATCCGTAACGAACGCGAAGCTCAACCGCACGAAGATGACGCAACTGGTATGGTGTCCAACGGTGCGCCTGTTGCCATCGGTTGAGTTTCATCTGTTGATCGGCCGACAGTCGCGCTTTCCATTGCCTGTTGGTTTCGTCCGGCCGTTTCGCCAATTCTTCAGGGGGCGGGAACGCTCGATCACACGCACGGCGAACAGCAACCGTGAGCGCGTGCCCAGTGTAACACTTGCCGGGTTGTCGTTGTTTGGCTGCTTTTCGCTTTGTCGTGTTCCGCCGCATGTGAGACGGATAACGCGGAGTTGTTCGCTTCGCGGATCGTGAACGGTGTTGCTCCTCAACCGCGCGAACCGGACTAAAAACGAACGAGTCAAGTTCGACACCTTCGAGCCACGGTGTCAGAATGCGTTGCGCATCCGGCCCGAGGTAGACCACACGCGCACGGCCAATCTTCCAGGCGGTTTTGTGTTTCGGCTGGCGCAGAATCCAAACATCGTTGGCCCGCTCGATGTCATGAGGTCGCACATTCAGAATCTCGGAAGGGCGCGCGCCGGTCAACCGAAACAATTGAACTACAGCGCGGAGAGGCGGCAACAGGTAGGGCAAAGTGGATTCAACGGCTGCGGGGTCAACTGGGCGAATTGGTGGCCGGTCGGGTGCAGTTGTCTGCCCAGGTCGAAGCATTTCCACTTCCGCGAGCACAGCCGCTACATCTGGCGGAACCATACCTTGCCGCACGCCCCAGCGGAATACCTTCCGGGCGAGCTTCACCCGCCGATTGACTTCCTTCCGCGTCAATCCGAGCCGCACAAGCTCGGCCTGAACGGCTTCCATACAAGCTCGGCCTGAACGGCTTCCATTTGTGGCGAAAGGAACTGATGCGTTGGGGTGTGAGCGTAAAGCTCTCGAATAACTTTGATTGTCCGTCGGATAGTAATAAGCGTGCTGTTCGGCTTTCCGGTGCCAGGGTCACG
This sequence comes from Bacteroidales bacterium, assembly GCA_026931725.1. Classification (GTDB taxonomy): domain Bacteria; phylum Planctomycetota; class Planctomycetia; order Gemmatales; family Gemmataceae; genus JAIXLE01. The sequence goes on along the minus strand of JAIXLE010000085.1, from coordinate 14,145 downwards.
GTAGCGTTTGTCGGCATGATGCAGGTAAGCAAACAACAATTCCGCAACCGAGGTTCCCATTGGCACCCGAACGACAGGTCGCCCCGCTCGCAGCTCGGCAAGCACACGCTCATAGGCTTCGCGGGATACTTCCGAATTGTGTTTCCCGAGGTAAATATCTTGCGACCGTCCGTCCGCTCCTGTGACGGTACAAATGTGACGGTACAAACGGCTTGTCCGGTCGGTTTGTGCAATCGGTAAGAAGGGACAGATTTACGAGCACGCGGCATAGACAACCTCCCAAACCCGGTAGTGCTACCGGCTTTCAGGGGGTTCCGGCCGCACTCCCGACCATCGAGAGGTAAGCGTAACTGCTTCGGCTATAAGGCTTTCGGGCAATACCGGGGGCCGGACTTGAACCGGCGACCCATCGCTTATGAAGCGATTGCTCTAACCGCTGAGCTACCCCGGCAACACCATCACTTTATCGCCCCGGCAACAATTGGCAAGTTCGCTCTGCGGAGTTCAGGGCACGATTTCTGATGCATCTATTTTACCGCCTCCGGGGTCAGCCGGCCCAGATGATCGAACAACCGGACCAGAGAAGCCATCAACTTCCGAAAATCCCCTTCGTGCAAACTCTCGTTCGGGGCATGTGCGTTGCTGGCCGGGTCTTCGATGCCCAACAACAAAGCCGGTGCCCCCCCCAACAAGTCCGCCAGCGGGCCGACAAAACCGATGCTGCCGCCACAGCCAATTGCCACTGGGTCGCGGTCAAACCCACTCCGTAACGCGGCCAGGGCAGCCTCAAATGCCGGGCCGTTCGGGTCGGTCATCCACCAGTCACAATGGGCTCCCAGTTCCATAACCTGGACTTCGACCCCCCACGGGGCATTGGCCGTCAGGAACGCCCGCAACTGCTCGACCACCTCCGCGGGTTTCTGGTCCGGCACGATGCGACAACTCAGAATCGCCGACGCACTTGGCAACACCTGATTGGAGGCGTTCTCCAAGCGGCTCGCCTCCTGAGCAATCACCGTGACGGCGGGGCGTCGCCAAGTTTGTTCATATTCGTTCAACCCGGTTTCGGTGGTGAACCGTGCCGAGGACACCATGCCGATTTCCTGACGAAACTTTTCCGCATTCCAAGGGAGCTTGCGGAAGGCGGCCCGTTCCTTGTCGGTCAGGGGGCGGACAGCATTGTAGAATCCGGGAATCGGTAATTGGTCGTTCCCCCAGCAGAGGCGGGCTAACACGGCGTTCAGGGCCAGAGCCGCATCGGGCAGTGCGCCACCAGCCATGCCGCTGTGAACCGGGATCGCGGCGGACTTCACATCCACCTGCACCGCCACAATCCCCCGCAAAGAGTAGGTGATGCTGGGAAGGCCGACTTCGATATTCTCCGTGTCGCAGACGACAATCACATCCGACTGAATTTTGTCTTTGTAGACTTCAAAGAATTTGAGCAGGTTCTTGGAGCCGATCTCTTCCTCACCTTCCACCACCATCTTGATGTTGCAAGGGAGTTGGTTCGTGGTCTGCCGATAGGCGGCGATGGCTCCGAGCAGCGCGGAAATCGCGCCTTTGTCATCAGCGGCTCCTCGGCCGTAGAGGCGGCCATCCCGGCGGGTCAGCGTCCAGGGGTCCGATTTCCAGTGGTGGTCATGCGTGACGGGTTGCACATCATGATGAGCATAAAGAAACAGTGTCGGTTTGCCGGGGGCATCGAGCCATTCCCCGTAGGCGTAGGGGTGCGAATTGCCAACTTTTAATGTCTCGACCTGGAGCAGACCGGCTTCTTGCATTTGCTGGCAAGTGAGGGCGGCGGTGCGTTCGATTTCTTCGTGATGGTTGCCATCGGTCGAGATGCTGGGAATCGCCACGAGGTCGGCGAGTCCGCGGACGATGGATTCGTGGTTTTTGTCGAGCCAGTCCAGGGCTTCTTGCATGAGGACACGCTCCGAAGGGGTCAGGGTGGTCAGAACGGGGAGTTCACCCACTCTAACGATCCTGGGGAAGCGGGTAAACCCACGTCCGGGAGGAGTCGCCGGGCACGATTGTGAGAAGGTCTTGTTGGGGAAAAAGATAAGGCCGACCGAGTGTGAGGACGCTGCCAAACCCCACACTCGAATCGGCCCATCTGGAAGTACGATGCGCCAACCGGGACTATTATTGTCCGGGTGGCGAAAATTTTTCCGATTCTGCGGGATTCCGCCTCGGCGTGGGCGATCCCCCAACAGAAACCTGTTCAAATGGACACTCTGAATCTTCCCGGTTCGGTTCCCGTGGGCCGTTATCGGCATTACAAAGGCAACACTTACACCGTCCTGGGGACAGCCCGGCACAGCGAAACCCAGGAAGAACTGGTCGTGTATCGCCCCGAGTATGGGGAACAGGGCTTATGGGTGCGGCCGCAAGCGATGTTCACGGAGCAAGTCCAAGTGAATGGCCAAGCCGTGCCCCGATTTCAGCCGATCCCAGCCGCCAGCGATCCCCTCACCCGCGTGGAGAATATTTTTGAGACTTTGCCCGCTCCGCTCCCCCAAGAGGTCGTTCAAACGCTGATCCAGGCGGCGGATGTACGGATCGAACGGATAATCTCCCACGGCCACTGTTCCCCGCCGGGTTTCTGGTACGAGCAACCGCAACAGGAATGGGTCATCGTGTTGCAGGGTGCCGCCCGGTTGGAGTGGGAACATCACACTCTGGAAATGCGACCAGGAGACTATGTCAACATTCCCGCGTTTCAGAAGCACCGGGTCGCCTGGACCACCCCGGATGAACCCACGATCTGGCTGGGAGTGCGATACCGTTTCCCCGCGGAATCACGGGAAATCGAATCCCGCGGCGAGCCACTCTCTGCACAATTGGGGCACCCCCTGGGCCATCCCGTCAGCGACTGATGCCGGATGACACCCGGAATGATTCTGATAACGGTGTTGCAGATGACAGGGGATGGAGAGTGGACCTTGACACCGTGTGTTTGCGCTGTGTACAGTAGGAAAAACTCATAATCTTCCGTTATCCCGATTGGATTCGCCAAATCACGAGTTCTGATTCGATTGTTCGTGACATTCCTTTCTCCCCCTGTGGGAGAACGTGCCGAGCTGGAGCGGGCCACTCTCCCTCCTCTCCTCTCACACGCGGCCAGGAACTCGGATCGGATGCGATCAGCCCCAGCAGGCCGCGGTAGCCTCGGGAATTGGCCCCATCGCCCACCACCGTTCCGTGTGCGAAAGTACACTCTTTGAGAAAGTTTCTCGCGTGGCAGATCACACGCCATCACCGCTGGAGAACGGCACGGGCAGCCTCTATTTGCTGGATGCTCACGGGCTGATTTTCCAAATGTTTCACGGCATCGCGGGTAGCATGTCCGCACCCGATGGCCGGCCGACCAACGCGGTTTTCGGTGTCACACGATCGCTCATGGAATTGTACGATCAGGGTGCCGATTATCTGATCGCCGCGTTCGATACCCCCGAACCGACCTTCCGCAATCAACTGTCCCCAGAATACAAAGCCCACCGCCCACCACCGCCGCCGGACCTGCTGATCCAGGTGCCGATGATCTTGCAGGTTCTGGAGGCGATGCGGATTCCCATCCTGAAAATGCCCGGCTTCGAGGCCGATGACCTGCTGGCCACACTCGCCGAGGCCGGGGCCGCCCGCGGACTCGCCGTTCATCTTTGCACCAGCGACAAAGATTGCCGACAGTTGCTGTCTGATCGCGTCCGCATTCGCAACCTCCGCAAAGGGGAATCGTTCGACGCGGAGAGCCTCATGCGGGAATGGGGCGTGCGGCCTTCCCAGGTCGTCGATTTTCAAGCACTCGTCGGCGACTCGGTCGATAATGTGAAAGGCGTACCGGGCTGTGGGCCGAAGACAGCCGCCAAGTGGCTGCAAACGTACCACACGCTCGAAGGGGTGATCGCCAATGCCCAGAATGTCGGCGGGCCGAAACTGCGTCAAGCCTTGCTCCAGGCCATCGCGGATGGAACGCTCGCCCAAAGTCGGCAACTGGTTCGACTGGATACTCAAGTACCGATCACCTGCGACTGGGATGCCTGGAAACGCCAGGACTGGGACGGCCAGCGGTTGTTAGAACTGTTCCAGGAGTTCGATTTCCGCAGCTTCGCCAATCGTGTCCGCGGGACGCTCGCCAAAAGTGGCCGACAAAAGAACGACACGCTTCTGACTCTGATCGGATCCACCAGCACCACACCAGCGGTTGCCCCGCACACGGCGGTTTCGATACCCACTCCTCGGTCGAACTCGGCGAAACAATCCTCGGAACGCAACCTGTTCTCGGATGCCGAAACCGATGCGGATTCCTCCGACACCGAAGATTTCGCCTTCGGCGCGAATGTTCCGGCGAATGCGTGGGTGACGGATTACCAATTGATCGACGATGAACCGAAATTTTCCATTTTCTTGGCACAACTACGGTGTCAGAAGCGTTTCTCTTTTGATCTGGAAACGACGCATCTGGACCCGTTGCGGGGTGACATCGTGGGCTATGCCTTCTGCTGGCAGGCCACGGAAGCGTACTACTTGCCGGTTCGCGGCCCCGCTGGCGAGAAGCGACTCGATCCCGAAACGACCCTGGCCGCGCTCAAACCTCTGCTGGAAGACCCCGCCATCGCCAAGGTCAATCAGAACATCAAGTACGATCTGCTGGCCCTGCGGAACGTGGGGGTGCGACTCGCCGGGGTGGCCGGTGACCCGATGGTGGCCGATTACCTGCTCCATGCGGGCGAACGCTCCCATAACCTCGATGACATGACTCGGCGGTATTTCCAACACGAAAACACCCCCATCACCGCACTCATCGGGAAAGGGAAACAGCAGGTCACGATCGACCAGGTTCCCATTGAGAACGTGAAAGATTACGCAGCCGAGGATGCGGATACCGCGTTCCGGCTCGCCGAACGGCTCGAACCGGATTTGGCAACAGCCGAACTCCGTCCGCTCTACGATGCACTGGAAATCCCACTGATCGAGGTGCTGGCGGAGTTGGAATTCAACGGTGTCCGTCTGGATGTTCCTTTCCTCCAGGCACTTTCCGTGGAAATGGGTCAGCAACTTTCCACGTTGGAAGCGACAGCCCATGCCCTCGCGGGGAAACCGTTCAATCTTGCTTCGCCCAAACAGTTGCGAGAAATTTTGTTCGATGAGATGCGACTCCCCGTACAGAAACGCACCGGAACCACGAACGAACCCAGCACCGATCAGGAATCCCTCGAACGGCTCGCGGCCCTCGGCCATGCCTTGCCACGCGAGTTGATCGCCCATCGACAAGTGGCCAAGCTCAAAGGAACGTATGTCGATGCGTTGCCAGCCTTGGTCAACCCCCGCACCGGGCGACTGCACACCTCGTTCAATCAGACAGTGGCCGCGACCGGGCGACTGAGTTCCTCGGAGCCGAACCTCCAAAACATCCCGGCCCGCACGGAACAGGGGAAGCAAATCCGCCAGGCATTTCTCCCGCGTGAGAATTGGGTTCTCATATCCGCGGATTATTCCCAAGTGGAACTGCGGTTTCTCGCCCATTTCAGCGCCGATGACAATCTGATTCTCGCCTTCCAGGAAGACCGAGACATTCACGCCAGCGTTGCGGCTGAGATCTTCAAAATTCCCGAAGCCGAGGTCACTTCCGAGCAGCGCCGACAAGCGAAGACGGTCAATTTCGGTGTCATTTATGGCATGAGTGCCCACGGCCTCGCCACCCGACTCGGGATGCCGAAGCGCGAAGCGGGGGAGTTTATCGACCTGTATTTTCAGCGATTCCACAAGGTTCTGGCGTACCAGGATACGTTGCTGGCCCGTGCCCGCACGAGTGGGTATGTCTCGACGATCCTGGGCCGCCGCCGCCGCTTTGACCCTAAGGGGATTCGCCCCAATTCGACGTATCATGCTCGCGCGACAGCGGAGCGTGAAGCGATCAACATGGAAATTCAAGGCTCCGCCGCGGACCTGATGAAACAGGCCATGCTGAATGTGTATCGTCGACTCAATCTGGAGCAATCTCCAGCGAAGATTCTTCTGACGGTACACGACGAATTGGTTCTGGAGTGCCCCCCGGATGCGGTTGCCTCGGTCGCGGCATTGGTGCGGGACGAGATGAGCCAAGCGATGACCTTACGCGTGCCCTTAAAAGTCGATGTCGCGGTGGGGCCAAACTGGCTCCAAGTGCAGGATGTTCCGGCGGTCGGGTGATCGGCTGCCTGTTTGGACTCTCAGGGACGATACGATGTTGACCCCACCCCACAAGCCGATCGTCGGCCTGGTTGGCGGAATCGGAGCCGGGAAATCCACGGCGGCAGCCCTGTTCGCCGAGCGGGGCGGTCGAGTCATTGATGCCGATAAACTGGGCCATGCCGTGCTGGAAGAACCCGCGACTCGGGCACAAATCGTGGCCCGTTGGGGAAAAGAAATGATCAAACCGGATGGAACCGTGAACCGTCCGGCCGTGGCGCGCATCGTATTTGATGCCCCCGCCGAACGAAAGGCTCTCGAACAGATGGTCTTCCCCGCGATTCAACAGCAGGCCGAGCAGGCGATTCAGATGGCCCAACAGGATCCAGCGATCCGATTCATCCTGTTGGATGCAGCCGTCATGCTGGAAGCGGGTTGGAATAAAATTTGCGATCACACCGTCTATGTGGATACGCCGCGTGAACTGCGTGTGGCCCGACTCGCCCAACGCAGCGGCTGGACCGATGCGGAGATTGCCGCCCGGGAAGCGGCCCAACTCGCACTCGACCGCAAACGGAGTCACGCGGATGCCACCATCACCAACACCGGCTCCCGCCAGGATTTGATGCACCAAATAGACGAACTCTTACAAACCTGGGGGCTTGTGGCCTCTCAACCGGACACGAACCCATAACCCCAAATCGGGGATGCGGGTTCGATTCGTACTCTGCGTCTTCCATCCGTCGATGCGATCTCGACCCGTTCGCGGTCGCCCGCATCGGCACCGTTGCGTCCCGCCCTGCGGGGCTGTTTGAAGGGGGATTTTCCATGGCTGATACCAAGCCCGATAGCAAGCCAACACGGACGACAACTCGGCCGCGCGCTCGCGCCCGAAAAACGGTCGCATCCGCCGCTACCCCGGTTGACACGCCCAGCCTGGCCGTTGCGACCCTTCTTCCCGAACCCAACGATAACCCAGATATTCACACGGGAATCGTCGAGAATTCCGAACGTGCCCTGGTCGTCATTCCGCCTCGCTTCCCGGTCGATCCATCAACCACGCAAGAAACTGAAGCCTCGCCTCCCACCGCGAATGAGAACGCACTCGAAGTCCACCCCGAACCGCAAGCCGCCGCACCCTCATCCCCGGAGACACCGACCGCGAGCGTTGCCGCCACCGACAAGACGGCCAACCCGGCCCGCCCCCTCAACAGACCCGCCGAACCACGGGGCAAGTCCGACCATGCCCTCGACCCAAATGAATACGGCTTCGATGCCGAAACCAACTCCCGCTACGAGGAGGTCAAACGCGGCAGCACTTACATCACCGAATTGCAGCAAATGACTCTCACTCAGCTGCAAAATCAGGCACGAAGCGACGGGATTTCCAGCGAACACTGGCACAATCTCAAAAAGCAAGATCTCATTTTCCTCATCCTCAAAGAGCGCGTCAAACAGAACGGCCTCATGTTCGGCGAAGGCACGCTCGAAGTGTTGCCAGACGGTTTTGGCTTCCTCCGCAGCCCGGATTACAACTACCTACCCTGTCCTGATGATATTTACATTTCCCCCAGCCAAATTCGTCGCTTCGGCCTGCGCACCGGAGCCGTCGTCGCCGGACAAATCCGCCCACCCAAAGAAAATGAGCGATACTTCGCACTTTTGCGAGTGGAAGCGATCAACGGCCACGACCCCAACATCCTCACACAGAAGCCGGTGTACGAGGATCTCACCCCGTTCCACCCCACCGAGCGTCTGGTCATGGAATCCGACCACAGTGATTTGAACACACGCATCATCGACCTGGTGACGCCCATCGGGAAAGGGCAACGCGGTCTGATCGTGGCCCCACCTCGCACCGGAAAAACCATTCTCCTTCAGAAAATCGCCAATGCGATCATTCGGAATCATTCCGAATGCTACATCATTGTCTTGTTAATTGATGAACGACCGGAAGAAGTCACAGACATGATCCGTACAGTCAAAGGGCCGCGCGTCGAAGTCGTGAGTTCAACATTTGATGAACCCACTGCCCGCCATGTCCAAGTCGCGGAAATGGTCATCGAAAAAGCCAAGCGACTCGTGGAATATGGAACGGATGTGGTCATCCTGTTGGATAGTATCACCCGACTCGCTCGGGCATACAATAATGAAGTCCCCACCAGCGGCAAAATCCTCTCCGGCGGCCTCGATGCCAACGCCCTCCACAAACCGAAACGGTTCTTCGGAGCCGCCCGCAACATCGAGGAAGGTGGCTCCCTGACCATCATCGCTACCGCACTGGTCGACACAGGTTCCAAGATGGACGATGTCATCTTTGAAGAATTCAAAGGCACCGGAAATATGGAACTGCATCTGGATCGCCGCCTGGTCGATCGGCGCGTGTACCCCGCCATCGACATCAACCGCAGCGGCACCCGGAAAGAAGAACTCCTCCGCTCGGAAGAGGAATTGCGACTCACACACATTCTCCACCGCGTGCTATCCGACATGCACCCCGTCGAAGCGATGGAACTCATGATAAAGCAAGTCGGTAAACATAAGGATAATGAGACGTTCCTCAACAGTGTTACATTGAAGTAGCAATAGCCCGTTATCATACCGCATAATATCACAACGAGAGTGGAAAGGCTCTCGTTGCTTCCATTCCCCCCAACCTGGGACATTCCGATGCCGCCGACTGTGCTAGAAGGTCATTTTGCAACCCCCGCGGGACGAATCGCACTCGTAGCGGCTCGGTTCAACGGCTTCATTGTCGATCAACTCATCACGGGCGCGGTCGATGCCCTCCACCGGCACGGAGTCCCCGCCGACCGCGTCGATCTGGTGCGTGTGCCAGGGGCGTTTGAGATTCCGTTAATTGCACAACAATTGGGGCGAAACCACAAATATTCCGCGATAATCTGCCTGGGCTGCGTGATTCGCGGCGATACCGACCACTACGACCATGTGGCCGGTGCCGCTACCAACGGGATTGCCCAAGCCGCACTGGCGACGGGAATACCCGTGATTTTTGGTGTTCTCACCTGCGACACGCTCGAACAAGCCATCCACCGGGCCGGAGCCAAAGCAGGTAACAAAGGATTTGAGGCCGCCGTCACAGCCGTGGAAATGATCAATCTTCTCTCGAAAATCAAAGAGTGACAACAGACCGTCACGGCAAATCCTGGTAAGAACCATCCGGCATCACGACGAAGGTGATGCCCGCGAGAAACTGCGGATGCTGCCAATCCGTTACGGCCGTGCCCATGTCTTCTTGCACACCGCGATAGTTCCATTCCCAAGCGGTTCGGCTCACGGCACCTCGACCATGGACAAACACGGACCAAGCCACAAACAGCACAAGTATCGCTGTTTCTACAATCAGACGCACGGGAATACGAACACAGGGCCGATGGAGCAACCCTCGCACCGCAATACTACTGGCTAGCACGAACCAGGGTAACACATCACAAAAATATCGCGGACCATAACAGGAACCACCATACCATCCAATATAGGCAGAAAGAATAGCGACATGTGCCCCTATGGCCATACCAGCTGGTATCAGCAAACGCGCCCACTTGCCGAGATGATGCCGATAGGCAATGATCCAATAGCCAGTCACGAGTAAATAGGGACAATAGAGAATAAGACCACGCGATGGGGACATCATCAGGTGCCAAAATCGAGAAAGAACATCACGACCATCAATATCGGAGGGATTATACACTGAAGGCGGAAACGGTTGACCAAACGCATGCAAAGAGAACGCCACGGCAACTCCAGTAATGAGCGCAGCCACCAGAAATGTGATAAATAATACTCGGCGTTCAAACAGAACAAGATAGGCACCGATTGCGGCGACAGAAACAACAGCTTGCGGACGAGTATAATAAATCGCAATAAACGCAATGCCAATGATTCCGCCAATGATAAGATTGATCCATCGAGAGCGTTCTGGGAATCGTACCAATAAAGTCAACATCCAGACCGCCAGACCCAATTCAACCGATAGCCAAGTATGCGACCACATCCCACGCGACAAAGTACTCCAACTCATTGACCCGAAAGCATAGCCCAAAGCCACCAGAACCGCCGCCCAACTCGGCAAGAGTGTCCACGCAATCAGGAAAAAGACACCCACCGCAAGAGTGGCCACGATCGCGGCCAATTTCAGCTGCAATCGCCGTTCGCCATCAGCAAAATAATGGCCATCCCCGCCAAAACAAGATAAATGGCGAGTCGTTGTATAATAATGAATAAGAGGCAGAGAAAAAATAACAGATCCTAATGGATAGCCATAATATATTGGGACATCCTGGCCTGAGGGTGCATCATAAGAATGACGGATCAATTGATAAGGCAACTGGTTCGATTCCGCATAGCCCGGCATCAGGGAATGATTATCGGGCATGGCACGGTTCAATTGCATCGTGCCATGTTTGACAAACATTTCACCCGCCGCAAGGGAATAGCTCGAATCGCAATCCTGAACAGCCCCCGGCGACCAACGATACACACGGTATGAACAAAACGCGACAATAATGAGCAATACAATGCTAATGGCAATATGTATGCGGCGCTCATGCATATCGTACTCCCACCCAGAATGAATTCTGATTTTACGTCAGTTCCAGGCGATACATCAGCCGCTCTGCTTGCGGGTTCCAGGGCCAACGAGCAATCAAGTGAGATTGAAACCCCGCAACCGCGGCCAACCGAAGGAAGTAATCAGCATTGACGATCATTTCGCCGCGATTCCCCGCCGCCCGATAGGTGTGCCGACTGGCAATGACATCAACAATGACACAGCCCCCCGGAGCGAGGAGTTTGCGGGTTTCATCCAAAAGCAAGACCGTTTCATCCAGGAATGTATGCGTGAATACACTGAAATATATAGCCAAATCAAACGGGCCATCAGTAGCTGAAAATGGAATCGTACTCATTCCTCCAGTACGGAAGTGAAAATTCGGTCGTCGATGCGTTGCATTGCAAAATGAAATCGCTTCCGGCGCGATGTCCGTACCGGCAAAAATCCCGCGATCAGAAAGATAATCCATCAGTGCATCGGCCATCTGCCCGGTGCCACACCCTACATCCAATATTCGGCTATCGGGATTAAGGCGCCCATGCTGAATTAGCATAGAGCGGCGTTCCATTTTTGATCGCTCGTAATGTTCGCGGGAATGATACGCCCCAACAACCCACCAATGGTTCTCTTGAAGGTTCGCCGTTCGGAATACATCATAATAGTCAATATCCTGTCGTCGAGTGGCTGTGATAGGCAAAGATACATGAGCGGCAGGAGTGAGGGTAAACGTTGACCCATCAGTTCGTATGAATTCAATAGTGAGATCAAAATCACCGACATGTTGTGGGGTCGAACAGACAAAGGGGAATTCAATTGGCTCACCCGGATACACCGTGACCGGGAGCGGTTGGGACACCGCTTCACCAAAAGATTCACCCGCATGATTATACCAGCGGGCCTGAATACGAACAGGATCATTGCCGTGAGAACTCCAGGCCACACCGCTCTGATTAACGGCTCGAATCCGCCAGGAGTAGAGTCGATTCGTGTCCAGCATACAAGGAGGATCAAGCACCTCTAGAGTGCCACGAGTCTGTTCAACGGATAGCAAGGATGCACCTGGAGGCGATACAAGAGATCGTTTTACCCCACGGGCCATCCGCCACAATTTCGTGGTTTGAAGCAGACTCCGCATGATAGATACTCCAGTATAACTCGAATGGAAATTTGTATCGGCAACATATCATGCACGGTGATATTGTCGATACAAATAACTAGGGTTGTGCCTGAGTGATTTCATTCAAACGAGTTCGCATCCGCTGGCCCGCATGGGCATAGGAAAGAAGTTCTCGTAATTCTCCTTGAGCCCGGTTGCCAATACGATCGGATTCGTCACGTCGCTCATAAACGCGCCGCATCAATTTAGCCGCGTGTTCAACCGATGGTTCCGCCCATACAAACCCACTATGATATGGGGGGTCATTCGTGACGATTGGTGTGCGATAATAATCGACCAGATAACTATTTTCATGATTCATGAAGTCAAGATTACCAGAATATCCCGTCGCAATAACCGGCTTTCCGAGCAACATAGCCTCCGCAAGCGGCAAACCAAACCCTTCAGAGCGATGTAGCGATACAAGACAATCGCCAGCATGAAGAAACGCCAGCGTCTCCTCACGGCTCATCTGCTGCTCGATCAATGTAATGCGAGATTCTTCGCAAGCGGCGCGGATGGCGGGAAGCCCTGGTGGAGCGGTCAGGCCAGGAGGAGTCATCTTGACAATCATCTCGACGGGATCATCCAATCGGAACGCTTGACGAAATGCTCGGATCGCCGCGAGTGGGTTCTTGCGTTCGAGACGACTGTTGATGTCGAATAGGACCACAAATGTGAATCGATTGGGACTCATCCCAAATGCGACTTTGCCCATCGGTGAAAATGTCCCCAGTTCCACACCTGGCAACATGGGATAAACGGGACGCCCCAGAACTCGAAGTGCGTCCGCAATGAACCGCGTCGGAGCCCAGATTTCTTGGACATCCTGTCCACGATTTCGCCATTCTTCCGGCACCGCTTCCAATTCCCACCACCAATAGCCGATACGGTACACCCCTTCCCGCATCGTGAGTCCCGCTCGCCAATAGGCATCACGCACGGGCATGTCCAACGCTGTGTGGACAATGGTCACAGGACTATGCTCCATTGCATCCAATGGTCGAGCAGAATAGTTCTCACGCAGCGCGGGACCAGGGATCTCACGCAATCCGACTTGCAGCCCCGCCTGTTCGAGAGAATGGACCATCCCCAGTGCCGCTTGTTGTAATCCCGAAGCATACCGAAAAAGTCCCATCACCAACACATCCGATGCGTCCCGTGGTTCATCCTGTGGGCGGAACGCAGTGCGGAACCAGTGGGAGTCAAAACCATACTCGGACGTGAGCCACGCCTTCAGTTTCGGCCATCCCGTTGGTGTCAGCCCATCGGGCACTGCCGATTGCCAGCGGGGTTGCAGTCGATAGGTTTCCGCTATACCTCGTCCAACATCCGTATCTTGGGCGAATAGTGCCGTGAGAGCATCTTCGACATCGAAACCGACTTCACGGGTGCCATGGGTCACAAGCCAAGCCAAGAGTAGGCCGCGATCCATTGGAGTCAGGCCCAGTGGGATGGCCTCCCGAATGTCCGGTCGCTGTTGGTATGCGAGACGTGCCTTCCAGGCATTGCGTGTCGGATGAGACGCGGAATAATGTGATGGGTTTTTGTCTGGGAGTCCCAGGCGGCGTAACAATCCGTTGAGTTCATCCGGGTTGTGAATATCGAAGAGTGACTCGGCTGTCTCACCGCGAATCAGGTCGCGCAAATGGACACGGTAATCCCGTAACCGCCGCCGGATTCGGGGAGTCAGCATGGACACGATGGGTGCCAGAAGTTGCGACATCATGGTGTCACCGGATCCTTCCAGGTACAGGAAACTGCAGGAACGAACCCATTCCAGTTTCCTGCTTTACACGATATCGAGATTGTCCCCGCGGTCCTACCCGAGCCGTAGCAAGAAGGGTATGCTCATACCGATCCAGCATCTCTTCTTCATCCCAGTGGGCATCGAACATCGCACGAGATTTTCGGCCCATACCGGTTCGCAATTTCGGGTCATCCAGTAAGCGCCGCAATTGGGACGCAAGCTGGGACGCATTTCCCATCTCGAATTGTAAAGCGTTCCAGTCCCATGCTACTTGTTCCGCGAGGCCGAATACCGGAGTCGAGACGATCGGCAAGCCAAATGCCTCTGCTTCCAACACGGCACGGCTAAATGTCTCAATATAGGACGTACACACGAAGACATCGGCCGCTCGGAAATAGGGCCAGATCGCATCGGTCTCCGGGACCAGTTGGACAAAGTCCTCTAGGCCATGCCGGCGGACCCGCTCGCGGAGATAATTGGCATACGGCACAC
>JAIXLE010000258.1 GCA_026931725.1 Bacteroidales bacterium | reverse complement strand
ACCGTGGACGAGATACGCCACCGGCCACTTTTTGCTGGGGTCGAACCCTGGCGGTTTGAGAATCCACATCTGCATCTCGACTCCGCCTTCGACCGGCACTTTCACCGATTCCGGGCGGGGGCGGTCGATGCGAGACAGCAACGAGTCATTCGCCTGACTGAGGTTCAACGCACGCGCTTTGCCGAGTCCACCCGTGGCCACGATGTCCGAGTACACTTCCGCGGGTGCGTCCATCCGCGCCCAGCTGAAGGTGATGCGAGCGGGTTGACCAGGGGTTGCGGTCAGGTTGCCGATCCGGCCACCAGTGAGGACCGTGTGGATGGCGGCGGTGTCCGTGGCAACTCGTGCGACCACCGTCGCCGCGTCCTGGTCAGCAGAGAACAGGACTTCGGAATTACTGAGCCAGCAGAACTCACCGGCGGACCAATCTTTCTCGGCGGTGAGGTTTTTCGGCTCGCCGGTCCATGTCCCATCGGGCTGGACATGGACCGTGAGGATGTCCCATTTGTCGGCTTCGTAACCCGCTTGTTTTTGGGCTCGCCACGCGAGTTTTTTCCCATCGGGGCTGAACTGGGGGCCGCTGTCGGCTGCCGGGTTGGTCGCCGTCAGGGTGTCCCATTGGGTGGATGGGTTATCGACGCGGACCCGGCACAGGTCGTAGTTGGTGGTCCAGGCTTCCCCGTGCGCGGGGACGGCGGTGAAGACAAGATGTCGGGAATCCGGTGTGAAGGTATAGTCTACACTACTGCTAAAGGTCATGCTGGTCGGGTTCGCGTCCCGATCACCGGGGGTGACATCTCGGCAATTCTGGCCGTTCGCATCGCAGACGAACAGATGCTGCCGTTTCCCCTCGACGTAGCTATCCCAATGGCGGAAGAACAGCTTGGTGAAGACACGCGCTTTCACCGGGTTCTTCTCGGCTTGTTCGTTCCGCTCCTTGCTCTTGGCGTTGCTTTCCGCGAACGGCAACTCACTGAATTCGGGGCACACGGCGGACACGAAGGCGATCCGCTGGCCATCCGGCGACCAGATTCCACCCGAAGCATCCGTGGCGATGTCCGTGACCTGGGTCGCTTCGCCGCCGCGGACGAGGTCCAGCACCCAAAGTTGGCTGCTGCCGGAGCGGTTGGACTCAAAAAGGATCTTGGTCCCATCTGGCGACCAACGGGGGTGGGCATCGCGTTTCCCCGAATTCGTGAGTTGCCGGGGTGGACTCTGACCGTCCGTGGCGGCGACCCAAATTGCGGTGATGGTCTTGTTCGCGGCCATGTCCACCGTACCGACCGTGTAGGCCACCTGTTGACCATTGGGCGCGATCTGGGGATCGCCGATCCGTTTGAGTTGGAACAGATCATCGAGTGTCATCGGCCGTTTCTCCGCCGCGCACGCATCCGAGGTCATTCCCACGAACACGGCACAGGCCAGCAGGAAGAGTACAAACTTCATCAGCACACCCTTTCCAATCAGGGAACGAAGCCCTTGTCCATTCTCACATTCTAAGATTGGGACACGGGCATGGGTCGGCCATCTTGCCGCGCGGATTGCAGACAGGCATCGAGGACGAGCTGTGTCTTGAGAGCGACCTCGGGCCAGAATGGGTCATGCGTCGTGCCGCGGGCCAGCTCCGAGAAGCGGCGAATCATGTTCGTTTCCTGCGAGTCCGCGTGTCCGTCGCTGTACTCGGATGAGACATGGGACCGTTGATGCCGTTCCATGTGATAGGACGTTCCTTGGACACGGAACGCCGGTTGATCCAGAACGAATTGGGCTTCGCACCCGTAGTACGGCAAGACGAAATCGTCCAGATACAGGCTTCCCGCCGTGCCGGTGATGTGCGCCCACTGTTGCAGTTCCGTCAAGAATGAGCAGTAGAATGACGCGGTGACACCACCGGGGTACAGCAGTTCCCCGGAGAATTCCAGCGGCACGGTCTGACCCGCGGGGCCGTGTTCGGTGAGCAGCCGTCCCGTGGCCGCTTGGGGGAGTTGATACTGCATCGCCCACAGGCTGAAACGGATGTTGTACCAGCCCAGATCACCGAGGCAGCCGAGCGGTTCGAGTTGGTTGTTCGCTCGGATGTTGCTGTTCAAAAACTCATCCGAGGCCGCGAAGCTGAATTGGGAACTGATGCGACGAATCGTGCCGACCGCGCCCCGGTCGAGTTCCGCCCGCATGAGTGGGAGTCGGTGGCCGTGCATGAACATGACCCCATCCATGAACTGCACCCGTTTGGCCGCACAGGCCGCGATGATCTCCCGCAGTTCGGCCGTGGTCGTACCACACGGTTTCTCGCAGAGGACATGCTTTCCCGCGTGTGCGGCTCGGATCACCCAATCTTTCCGAATGCCGGTGGGAAGCGGAATGTAGACCGCGTCGATGTCCTCCCGTTGGAGCAGTTCCTCGTAGGTACAACCTTGCGGCAGCGTGGCAAATGGGACTTCGCTTTGGCATTCTCGGATATATTCGTTCGCCCGTCCCGCAGAGCGGCTGCCGACCGCCACCAGCACGGCGTTCCCCGCCTGGCGCATGGCCTTCCAATTCTTGCGGGCAATGTTCGCAGTACCCAGGATGCCCCAACGGCAGATGTCCGCACTCATGGTAAAGCCCCGAAAAGATCAGGAAAGCTGAGAAACGATTCTCGACGCAGGTGTTCTGCGTTCGCCGATTTCACTGTGGGACGCAGAGGCTCCGCTTGGGTTCACGGTCGTGGGACACAATCGCGTGGGATCCGAAACAATCCGAGACGCAATCGGGGATGATCGCGGCCCGCCACGGGGACGGTCCCACCATAAAGGTTCGGGATGGTCTGCCCGGCGAGACGGTCTTCCCAGACCCATTCCCCCACGGGGGACGGTTCCTCTTCCGCGCGGAATCGGATGATCGCGCCGCCGTGGTATGGCCGGTAGAAGCCGAACGCATCGGGGAGCAACGGCAGCACCAACCAGTCACCCGCCCGCATCGGGGAATGCCCCGGTAACGCGGGTTTCATCCCAGCGTGTTCACAGTAATATTGAAAGCCCCAGTGACCGTTGTACCAGACCGTCGCCGAACCGGGGTCGCCAATCTGTTGGGCGGCCCATTCGGCCCCGGCTTTTTCCGGGTAGGCATCCCAGGTATCGACCGCGAACAGCACCACCCCCGCCGCGATGCTACTGGCACAAGCTCGCCACACCGCCGCGGAGAATGCCGGTTGCATCATGACCCGATAATCCAGCAGGCGTGCGACCAACAGCGTCGCGGCTAAGGCCAACGACAGCACCCGCCGCCCCGCCGGAAACGGGGTCAGCGCGAAGTACCCCAGCAGTTCGATCAGCAACCAAAGCATCAAAAAGACAGACAACGGATCGACACGACAACCACGACACGGCCAGACCGATCGACCCGATGTCGGCCGTACCATCAACGCCACGACACACCCGAGAACCAGCAACCCGGACGCGGAACCCAGCGTGACGAACACGACTTTCGCCAAATCCAGTTTGACGATGCCCGTCACCGGATCGGTCAGCAGCACGCCTTGAGAATACGGGGTCAGGCACACAGCCGTGAACCCGCCGAAGGCCAGTATCCCGCCAACCCAGATGATCCCCCGTGGCAACCGCAACGCCCGTGCGGCGAGAAACCCCACGCCGATGCCCAGCCAACCCAGATAGCCGAGCATCGGTGAAAACAGTTGCCATTTGGATGCAATCGTGAAGAAAACACGGTTGACGAATGTCCGCGGGAGATTCTGCATCTGCATTTGATAATCCGTCATCCGCTGTTGCTCGACCAGATGATAGACGAAGTGGCCCGTCCCATACTGGGTTTCCAACCATTTCTCCCACCCCAGGAACACGACGGCACAACTGAGGAGAGCCGCAATCACCCGATACCAGCGGCCACACAGCACCGCGTAGACGAAAAACACCCCCGGCAGCACCAGCATCGTGTATTTGGTCTGAATCGCCAACGCCGCCAGCACGCCGGAAGCCACGGTCAGTCGCAGGCTATCTCGATCACAGGCCCGCGCGAACACGGCGACGGCGGTAAGCCCCAACGCAATCGCTGGAAGATCCAACATGACGTTGAACATCGGCAACACCGCCGGGCCAAGCAACGTCGCGGTCAAGACTGGAACCGCCACACGCGGAGCGAACCGGCGGAGCAAGGCATTCAAGGAATAGGCCAACATCAGCGCGAACGGCAGTAACCAGAACTTTAACGCCACCAGACGCTCGCCGAACAGGCCGATGCCCAGGGCCAGCCAATAAGGTAACACCGGAGGCAGCAGAATCTGATTCGTATTCTGCGGTTCGCTGTACCAGAATAATTCCCCGCCATACGGGTCGAGTGGATGGGCGGCGAGTTGCGCGGCGAACTGAAGATAAGCGGTGTCGT
Organism: Bacteroidales bacterium; assembly: GCA_026931725.1. Taxonomy (GTDB): domain Bacteria; phylum Planctomycetota; class Planctomycetia; order Gemmatales; family Gemmataceae; genus JAIXLE01. The sequence continues at coordinate 34,851 of JAIXLE010000258.1, read as the reverse complement.
CGATGACGGCAGGTTTGACCGCGTTCAGCGCGGTGAGTGTAACCGCCAGAATCGCCGGGAATAACGGTTGCCAGCAGTTGCGCACAATCACCCCCAGTTCCAGAAACGGTTCGGGTTCCCAGCCCCCGGACCTGGTGAGTAAACTATCAGGGGAAACCGCCCGTGCCAGTGCGGGTGCGGGAACGGTATTGTGAGCTTGCGCCATCGTGAATCCAAACCTCGGCCATCCGCCACCCGACGACCGACCCCCGCTGGAAGCGTATCTCCTCGGGACGCTGACACTTGCCGAGTTGCTGGCACTCCAGGCCCGGTTGGCCTATGAAGTCAGCGGCGATGCGAACGCAGCGGTCATCCTCTGTGATTTACCAGCCGGAATCACGATCGGGCGGCACGGCAGCCGGGCGCATCTCCGCTGGCCCGCACACGAGTACGAGACACGCGGTTGGCCCATCTGCTGGGTAGGGCGCGGCGGCGGGTGCCTGCTGCATTTACCGGGGCAGGTGGTTTGCTATCCCGTGCTGCCGTTGAGCCGACTGGGCCTGACACCGGGGGAATACACGCAACAACTGACTGCCACCGTGGCCGACGTGATTCAAGAATTTGGACTGCATCCCCAAACGCACCCGGAACGGCCCGGTGTTTGGGTCGCGGGGCGACAAATCGCGCAAATCGGTATCGCCATCCGCAACTGGGTCACGACTTTTGGTGTCGTCATCAACGTGAATCCCGATCTGGCGCTGTTCCGGGCCGTCTGCTGTGAGGGAGACACGGCACCGATGACCTCGCTCCTCCGGGAAGCCGCCCATCCGGTGCGTCTCCCGGCCGTTCGGCAACGATTCGTCGAACGACTCGCGGAACGGTTTCATTTTGGCCGAGTCTCCGTATTTCATCATCATCCGAGTCTCACCCCTAACATCGGCAGCCATGCAATCGCTTTCCGTCATTGACCATCCCGCGTCCGCTTCGGGTTCCCCATCTTCCCCATCGGGCCGTCGGTTGCCGCCGTGGCTCAAGCGGGAACTCCCAGCCGGGAACGGGAACCATTTTACGCGATCCCTGATTGAAGACTTGCGGCTCGAAACGGTCTGCGAAAGTGCCCGCTGTCCGAACAAGCCGCACTGTTGGTCCCGGCGATCCGCAACCTTCATGATCCTCGGCAACGTCTGCACGCGGCCCTGCGGCTTCTGCTCCGTACCGAAAGGGAAGCCCGAACTGCTGGAAGAGGACGAACCCGCCCGCGTCGCGGAAGCCGCCTTGCGACTCGGTTTGCGGCATGTGGTCATCACGTCCGTGACACGGGACGATTTGCCGGATGGTGGAGCGGACCACTTCGCCCGCTGCATCCGAGCCGTTCGTGAGAAAACCGGGGCCACGGTCGAAGTGCTGACACCCGATTTCCTCGGGGATCCCGCCGCCATCGACACGGTGATCGATGCCGCACCCGAAGTGTTCAACCACAATCTCGAAACCGTGCCCCGGCTCTATCGCAAGGTGCGGGGCCGGGCCGAGTACCGCCGCAGTCTCGATCTGTTGGAACGCGTCAAACGCCGGGCACCACACCTCATCACCAAGGCCGGGTTGATGCTCGGCATCGGCGAGACAGTGGAAGAACTGTTCGATGTCCTCGCGGACCTGCGCACGATTGATTGTGATGTTCTGACCTTGGGCCAGTACCTCGCGCCGACACTCAAGCATATTCCGGTGGCCCGATTCGTACCGCCGGAAGAATTTGACGACATCGCCGCCCGTGCCCGGAAACTCGGCTTCCGTACCGTGGTCGCGGGGCCGTTCATCCGCAGCAGTTACCATGCCGATGAGATGGTCCCGACTGAAGAAGGGGTGCCGCACCATGACGGAACCGATTCCACTGCCTGATCTCGGTTCCCCCACGGCCCGCGTGAGCCTCTGGCATGTCCGCCCTGGCGAGCGGGTCTACGCCGGGGATCGGCTCGTGGAAGTGCTGATTCCCGGCACGCTCATCGACATTCCCGCGCCCGTCACCGGGACGGTGCTGGAGTGGTTGGCCTTCCCCCAAGACACACTCCACCCCGGCGACTCGCTCGGCAGCATCGACGCGGACCCTTATGAATAACCCCCAGGATGTTCCGAAATTGTCCGGCTTTTTCCTCAGCTGTGATGGACTCGATGGGACCGGGAAAACGACCCAGTGCCAACGACTCGTCGACTGGCTGCAAGCCGCCGGGTTCCGTGTGACCACCGCCATCGACCCCGGTGGGACGGCACTGGGTGCGAAACTCCGGGAGATTCTGCTCTTTGGGCGAGAACACACACTGACGCTCCGAGCCGAAGCGTTGCTGTTCATGGCCAGTCGTGCCCAACTCGTCGCGGAAGTGATTCGGCCCGCCCTGGCACGCGGGGAGATCGTCGTGTCGGATCGGTTCCTGCTCGCCAATGTCGTCTATCAGGGGCACGCGGGCGGCCTCGCGCCAGAAACCCTCTGGTCACTCGGCCAGTTCGCCACGGACGGACTCACACCGGATTTGACCGTGTTGTTCGATCTTCCCGTGGAACAAACCCGAGAACGCCGGAAACAACATGCCGACCGGATGGAAGCCCGTGCGGAAGCGTACCAACACCGCGTGCGGGAAGGGTTTTTGACCGAAGCCGCTCGACAACCGGAATGCATCGTCCGCATTGATGCGAGCCCCCCCGTGGAGCAAGTCTGGGAGAATGTACGGCAGGTCGTGACGCAATCCCTCCGTGCGAAGGGGTTTGCGATTCGGGAAGGTGAACCACCCCAGGGGCAATAGCTGATGGCTTGGGACAGCATTCGCGGCCATGACGGCCCCCGTTCGCAATTGGCACAGGCCGTACAAGCCGGGCGGTTGGCGCACGCCTACCTGTTCGTTGGCCCCGAAGGGATCGGCAAACATCGGTTCGCCACGGAACTGGCCAAGACCGTTTTGTGCGAAGCATCACCCGGCCCGATGCGCGCTTGTGATCGCTGCCCAGCTTGCATTCAGGTGCAAGCCCACACGCACCCGGATTGCTTCTCCGTCCGCCGAGCCGAGGACAAGAACGAACTCGATGTAGATACGATGCGAGAGTTCTGCCATCGGCTGGCGCTGAAGTCGACCCGCGGGAGTCGGAAAGTCGGCATCGTGGAAGAGGCGGATGAGTTCAACGTCAACTCCGCGAATAGCTTCCTCAAGCCGCTCGAAGAACCGCCCGCCGGCTCGCTGCTGATTCTGCTGGCGACCAGCTTGGAACGCCAGTTGCCGACGATTTTATCTCGCTGTCAGGTGGTCCACTTCTCGCCGCTCACGCCCGAGGATGTCCGGGCAGTGCTTCTGGCTCATGGGGTGCAAGACCCGCAACGGCTGAATCATCTGGTCCGACTCAGTGGCGGCAGTCCGGGCCGGGCATTGGCACTGCACGAGGAATCGTTCTGGTCCTTTCGGCAAACGCTCCTGGAAGCGTTGACGGCCCCACGGCCCGATGCGGTTGGGCTTGCGGCAACCTGGATCAAGTTTGCGGAAGAAGCCGGGAAACAAGGACCAGCGCAACGCCGTCGGACTGTTCTGGCCATCGGAATGCTGATCGAACTGTTGCAGACCGCCTTGCGTGTCGCCTTCGGAAATGATGCCGAAGCTCCAGACCCCATGAACGCCCCCGAAGCGGAACGGTTGCGGCCCTTCGCGGAGCGTCTGGGAGTCGATTCGATCGCGGATAACCTGGAAGCCTGTCTGGAAGCGGAGCGTCAGATCGAACGCTACTTGCAAATCGGATTAGTGCTGGAAGGTTTGCTCAACAAGCTGTTCCCGCTTCCGGTTCCGCAACGGTCCCGCTGATTGCCGATTGCAGATGGTGTGGTGGAGAGTCACTCTTGCGGGCGATGGCACCTGCCGGTATGAACCGCAGCCGAGGTGATGCCATGCGACTGCTGATCGGGATGATTCCGCTGCTGGCCTGTGGGTGCAGTACGGCCCCCCTCGCCGGGCTGATGGACTGGTGCCATCCGAGCCGGGGTGGAGCGCCCATTGGTCCGTTGCCCCCTGTTCCTCCCGCCGCCCAGGCTCCGGTGCCGACCACCGCGCCACCGGGTGTGTTCGACCCCACCCGATTGCGTCGCAACAATCCGACGCCGCCCGCCACCCCGGCACCGCGGACTCAAACGGTTCCACCACAACCGCCGCCAATCTCTTCTGGTCCGGCCAACTCACCATCCGATCCCGTTCTCCTACCGCCGCCCGCGTTCCCGGAAGGTCGCTAGGAAGTGTGCCCGGATACCCGAATGCGTGACCAAGGGCACGCACTCATCAGGAACGGACAAAAATCACCAGATTCCACTTGTGCGAATCGCCCCGCTCGCAAGATGCCGTGGACCGTGTACAATAACACACAGTCGCTCCGATTTTTCTGACCGTAGCCCTGACCGTAGACTGACCCACCATGCCGCGCGATCATTATGAGGTTCTCGGTGTCTCGAAGTCAGCTTCGGATGACGAGATCAAGAAGGCGTACCGCAAACTCGCCGGGAAGTACCACCCCGACCGCAACCCCGGCGACAAGGATGCCGAGGCGAAGTTCAAGGAAGCATCCGCGGCTTACGAAGTGCTGTCGGACAAGGAAAAACGCCAGAAGTACGACACCTTCGGCCACGCCGGGGAGAATTTCCAGGGTGGTTTTCCGGGTGGCAGTGGTGGTTTCCCTGGTGGGTTCCATGCGGGCGGCCAGCAGGTTGACCCCGCGATGGCCGAGGAACTCTTCCGCAATCTGTTCGGCGGCGGCGGGGGACCGGGTGCGGGTGGCGGTTTTGAGGATCTGTTCGGCGGTGGCCCCAAACGTGGCCGAAGTGGCAAACGGGCTCGATCCGCACCGGCACCCGACATCGAATCCGAAGTGACTGTCCCATTCGACACCGCCGCCACGGGGGGGAAAGTCACGATCGCGGTGGGTGGCCGAGAAATCGAAGTCCGCATCCCGGCAGGCATCACCGATGGCAAGCGGCTGCGTGTCCCCGCTTCCGCCACGGGCACGGCGGATGTCTACTTGCGCGTGAAGGTGGACCCACACCCCTACTTCACCCGCGATGGCAACGATGTCCTATTAGAAGTCCCCGTCGGCATCGCGGAGGCGATTCTCGGAACGAAAGTGGAAGTCCCCACCGTGGACGGCACCCGGCTCACCGTGAAGATCCCGCCGGGGGCATCTGGTGGTAGCCGGATTCGATTACGCGGCAAGGGCATCAACGGCGGCGATCAGTACCTGATTATCAAAGTCATCGCGGTCGCGGCGGCGGATGAACGGAGCCGGGAACTCATCACAGAATTCGCCCAGCTCAACCCACAGGACACCCGCGCCAATGTCCTATGGAAGTGACGGGAAGTGACGGGAAGTGACGGGAAGTGACGGGAAGTGACGGGAAGTGACGCATCATCACTTCCCGAGGTGACTGCTACTTCACATGGAACTGTAATAGTCCCATGCCTTCGGGGCGGGGGCTGTTCCCGGCGGGACTGCTCCACGATTGCACGCCGACCCCCGGTACGACGCGGACCACATTCGCGGCCCAGACGTTCCCTTGGGAAGGAGTCGCACCCGTCAGTTCACTGAGTGGAATCGCCACTTCCGCAGTCCACCCGGTTGGGGTCGGCTCGACGGCGACGTACCATTTCGGGTTCCAGGATCGATCCCCCCAGCAGTCTTCCGCCACGCAACCCCGCTGGTCGATTTGCAGGCGATATGCGGTCTGATAGTCCCGGTCGAGGTCCAACAGGATGTCGACGCGATCGCGGCCCCGCAGGTCCGCATCGTAGCTCCGCTTCTCGGCTTTGGGCTGCTGCTTCCCTTCGGGGTGCTGGCAAGTCACAGCGACGTAAAAGAATTTGTCATCGAAAGCGAACCGTGCCGTCGTGCTGTAACCGTTCGAGCCAGGGCCAGTCAGTTTGAGAGGCTCATACGCCGACCAGCAAGAATCGTCGAGCTTGCCATCCAGGAACGGACGCATCGTGGTGAACGCGGCTCGGGCAAGCGGTTTCGGACGCATGGGGAGCGAAGCCTGATTGCCGATCCAGAGTTCGCTAGCCAAACAGGCTTGCCAAGGGTCCGTGGAAGCGGTGTCCCCACCAGCAGTGACGAGCGCCTTGGCGACTTCCGCAGCATCACCGTAAAGCCCGAGTTGCCGCCGGGCCGCCAGCAAGCAGAGGTTCGTCGCCGGATCCCGCAGCACACCGGGACCGAACGCCGCGAGTTTCGGTTGCAGTTCCAGACAGGCACGGTTCCAGGCTTGTGCCGCGTTCGGGCCGCTGAACTGGAAGACCGCCTGCGCGGTAATCACCGGCTCAATGTGTGTCGCCTGTTTGACGGTTTCTCCGCCCGTGGGCACGAACGCGGTCTTTTGATAGATCGCATGGTGTCCGAGTTCCAATCGGCGGCGGACTTCAGAACTGGAATAGAACCGGGCGAGCCAAAGCAGAGCATCCGCGGTTTCCGGGTGAGCCGGGTAGCGATCGGCCGCGAACGCGAACAGTTCCCGCGCGGCGGTCCAACGGCCACTGGCGGCGAGGGACTTGCCCATCCCCACGGCGGCACGGGCGGCCATGTCGTCGGGCATTCCACCAAGAGTCGCGGCGGTTTGGGTCAGTGCCCGTTCCGCGTTGCCGCCCATCAAATCTTGTGTGAGCATCTGCTCCAGTTGTCGCCGCGTGCGGGCGGCTTTCTCCCGATCGGCGAGCAACCCAGCCAAGGCGGGGCTGATTTCCCGTTTGGGTCGCCGTGCCGTGCCACCTTCGGCCAGTCCGGTTCCATCCATCAATTCCATGTGTCCACCCGAACCGGGCAGCCGATGGGAGATGAGCCGAAAACTCTGTAGGGCGGGGTTCGTCCCACCGGGGAGCAGACCAACCGCGGATTCGACGCAGTCCCGCAAGGTGTCCCCCAGGCCGGGCACGAATGCGCTGAGATCGTATTTCACTGGGGCATCGGCGGCGTTGGCCGTCAGGGCGTACAACTTCTTGGCCGCGTGCGGTTGCAGGCCGAGTTCCTGAATCTGTTCGGGGAACACCGCGGGGTCCGCCGCTTTTTTGAAAGCATCCTGAGCCGCGGTGAGAATGAGCCGTTCCGCGGGATCGTCCGAGAGGGGGTACGGGTCTGAGATGAGGACTTCGGGTTGCCAAGTCCGCAGGGCCAGCACCAACCGACGAGTGAGCCGATCATGGGCAGGGGTCGTGTCCAGTTTTGCCCAGACTTTCGCAAACTCGGCGGGTGGCAAATCACGGGCGTGATCGGGAATCGGGAATCCGTAAGCCGTTTCGGCGGCGACTCCGCCCGCATTTCGCATCGCGGTTTCCAGACGGAACAGGTCCGCGGCCCGTTCGGGGTTCGCACTGGCGGGGTCGGCGGTGGTGACGGCGAGCATGGCCGCGAGATAGCCTTCCTTCCCACCCACGGCCGCGAGTACCCCAAGCGGCACGGTGCCCATGTGGGCATGAGTGAACAGGGCGGCTGCTCGTTGACCGCCACATTTCAAGGTGGTCCAGGTCTTGCCGCCGTTGGTAGTGCCGAGGATCGTGCCGAGTTCGCCCACGGCCCAGCCGGTCTGTGCGTCCAGCATGAACACGCTGTTGATCGGGGTCGTGTGGCCCGTGGTTTTCTGCACGTCCCACGATTGACCAAAGTCCGGGCTGTGGAGAACGACGGAACCCGGTGCCCCCGCCACCCAGACATGATTCCCGGCAGCGGCGACACAACGGAAGTCCAAAACCGCGAGGGCTTCCGACGACAACGGAAGATTGGCAAAGCCCCATTTCGTGCCGTTGGTGCGGCTGGTGAGGATGCGTCCTCCTTCCGCGACGGCGACGGCTCGGGTGCCATCTGAGGTGATCCCCCGCACGGATCGCCCATCCAGCGGGTCGAGTTCCGCCGGTTTGAGTTGACCATCCCGCACCAGCATCACCCGTGACCAAGCCCCGGTGAGCATCCCATTGCTGAAGTTCGTGAACTCCCCACCGAGCCAAGTCGTTGCACGCGGCCCGGCAATCGGAGTCCAGCTTTTGCCGCCATCGGTGGTGGCGAACACGCCGGTCGGGAAGGTGTCGGTGCCGTCTCCGGCGACGATGCCACGGTTCTCATCGAAGAATTTTACGAAGTTTAACCCCGGCAACGCTCCGGTTGTCAGTTGCTTCCAGGTGACGCCGCCATCGACCGTGGTGAAGACCACACCCGTGCTTCCCACGCCGGTCGGTGATTCCACCCGGCCCGCGATCCAGCCGGTGTACGGTGTCAGAAAACAGATCGACCGGAAAGAAGCCCGGCTTCCCAAGCGGAGCCGTTCCCAGGTTTTCCCGCTGTCAATCGACTGCCAGACGACTCCCTGATCACCGACGGCCCAACCCACGCGGGCATCGACGAATCGCACCGCCCGGAGCGGCGCATCGTCAAATACGGTAGGAACGTCAGCGCGAACAGTGCCAGCGACGACAAGCAGCGCAACCAAGGGCGCGACCGTGCGGTTCATGGAGCCTCCGTGACCGAATGGCGCGGCCCAGGAAGGACCGCTACGCTGGGGGTGATACCCCAAACTCCCCAGGTTCGGCTAGTCGAACTGCGCCCGCGACATGCGGGGAAGATGGAGGGCATGGAGCCACACTTCTCCACGGATTCCATTCATGAGAAATTGTGGTAGCGGGATCTGGGCTCAACCTGTGACGGTCGCTCTGCCGATGAGGATAATGCGGAATCCGAGAGTCGGGCCGATTTACGGTTCGGAAGTAGAGGAGAGCCAGGATGCAAGCCAAGCGGTTTACGATGCGTGCGATTGCCGCGTTGACGCTGGTATCGGGAATATGGGGCGGGTCGGCTTCGGCCCAGAATGTCGCGGACATCCTCGCCCGGACCCCGACTCAACCCGGTGTCACCGTCACCACCCCCACCAGCGAAGAACTCGCCACCTGCAAGGCCGAGCAACTGTCGTGGCCCAAGCAGGGGAACGTCACCCCGACCGGCGTGGTCGTCCGAGACAGCCAGGGGCGGCTCGTGCGGCAATTCGTCGATACCACCGGGCGGAACAACCCCAATATTTTTTCTTATTACGTCAACGGCGTGGAAGCCTACCGGGAACTGGATGCCAACGGCGATGGTAAGCCGGACCAGTTCCGCTGGCTCGGGCCAAACGGCGGCAAATGGGGCGCGGATTCCAACGCGGATGGCCGGATCGACACTTGGTATGTCATCTCGCCAGAAGAAGTGAGCCAGGAACTCTTTTTGGCGATGGCCACCAAAGATGCCCGCCGGGTCGAAGCGTTGCTGCCGACGGAAGAGGAATTGAAATCGCTGGGGTTGCCAGCCCCCGAAATCGCCAAGATTCGCCAGCGGGCCAGCGGAGCCGTCAAACGGGCGCTGGACACCGCCGAGTCGCTCGCCCAGAAAGGTTTGACGACGCAGGGTAAGTGGATTCACCTGGAAGCCGGGGTGCCCCACACCACCGCCGGAGACACGGTCGGCAGCGCACATGACATTGTGGCTCACAAGAACGCGACCGTGTTGTTCGACCGCGGCGATGGAAAATCCGCGGACGTGTTCCAGACCGGCGAAATCCTCATGGTTGGCCGAGTCTGGCGGCTCGTCGATGGCCCGGCTCCAGGGGCGGCTCCGATCGGTAACTCCGGCGAAGAGGGCGGCACCCCGTTGCCCGATAACCCCGAGTTCCAGAAGCTCGTGGCCGGTCTGCAAAAGATCACTCTCCCCGCCGATCAGACTGGGATGGTGAAGTACCATACCGACCGGGCCGCGATTCTCGAACAGATCGTGGCTCTGCTGCCCGCCGCGCAGCAGGAAGCATGGCAAAAGCAGGTCATCGACGCTTATACGGCCGCTTCCGATGGCGGCGATGCGGCATCGTTCACCCGGTTGAAGCAATGGCGGGACACCCTGACCGCCAACGGCGCGAAAACGGGTGTCGCGGCCTACGCGGCCTTCCGGGTGATCGCGGCGGAGTACAGCGAGAAACTGCGAGCCGCGAAGGCGGAAGAGGTCATGAAGGTCCAAGAATGGTGGCGGGACCATCTGAGCCAGTTCGTGAAAGCGTATCCGCAAGCCGAGGAAAGCGCGGAAGCGATGCTCCGTCTCGCCGTGGCCCACGAATTCGCGGGGAAAGATGGCGAAGCCCAGGCGAAGCAGTGGTACGAAACGCTGGCCAGCAGTTTCCCGAGCCATGCCTACGCCGCCAAGGCCCAAGGGGCGGTCAAGCGTCTCACCTGTATGGGGCAGCCGTTCGAGCTGGCCGGTACGGTCTTGGGTTCAGGCGAACAATTCCACACAACCCAAATCGCCGGGAAGCCCACGATTGTCTACTTCTGGGCCAGCTGGGGGCGGGATGTCTCAGGTGAGTTGAAGCAACTGGCGGAACTCGCCAAGACGCACGCAGCCAAGGGGTTGCAGATCGTCACCGTGAACCTGGATGACGAGCCGGGTGCCGCGGTCGCCGCGATCAACGCCGCGCAGGTTCCGGGCACACACCTGTACATGCCCGGTGGCCTGGACCGCTCCCCGCTGGCGGTGGCGTATGGCATCCAGATGGTGCCGCACGTCTTCCTGGTGAACCGGGAAGGAAAAGTGGCCAATCGCAATGCTCAGACCGGCCCGGTCCTCCGCGATGAGGTCGAAAAGCTGGTGAAGTAAGCGCGAAGGCATCGATCCCGATCCCACAAGCCACGGGCGCATGTCCGTGGCTTGTGGCGTTGGCTTCTGCCGCGTTCCGATACCGCGAGAATTTCCTTCGCCGAACAGGCATCGACCGGGTAAGCTGTCGACTTCTTCCGATGAGATGCGGTTGAGGTTCGCAGATGGGACAGCCGACCCGTGTACCCGCGCAAGCGTGGATCGTGACTGGTGCAGGCACCGTCGTCAATTTGTGCCTGGGTATCCTGTACGCCTGGAGCGTGTGGAAAGCGAACCTCATCGCCGGTTCCGAGCATCGCCCCGGTGAGCCGATGACCGGCTTGAACGCGGGCTGGCACTATCTTTCCGATGCCCAAGCCACCTGGGAATATGCCATTTGTGGCTTCGTGTTCGCGCTGTTCATGATCCCAGGTGGTCGGCTTCAGGATCGGTACGGCCCACGGGTGGGCGCGACCCTGGCAGGCTTGTGCCTCGGCAGCGGCTGCATCCTCGCGGGGGTGATGAAAAGCTATCTCGGCATGATTCTGGGCTTCGGTCTGCTTGGCGGCATCGGTATGGGACTGGGCTACGCGGCGGCCACCCCGGCAGCGGTGAAATGGTTCGGCCCGCACCGACGCGGCCTGATCGTAGGCCTGGTCGTCGCGGGGTACGGCGGTGCCTCCATCTACATTGCTCCGCTGGCAAAATACCTCATCGGTGCGTACGGGTTGACCGGCAGTTTCGTCATCCTGGGCGTGCTGTTTGCCGCGGTCATCATTCTGGCGGGCCGTTTCCTCGCCATGCCACCCGCGGACTACGTTCCGCCGGGGCCAGCATCCGCAGCGACCGCAACGCGTCCGGTGGTCAGTGCCACCGTGGACTGGTCCGCTCGTGCCATGCTGTGCACCTGGCAATTTTATGCCTTGGTACTGCTGTTCATCGCCTCGGCTCAATCCGGGTTACTGGTCATCGCCAATGCCGTGCCGATGCTGAAGGAAACTTCGCCCGCTTCGGCCCAGTTTGCCTGGATTCTGGCTTCGTTCGGCGGGCTGGTGAACGCATCGGGGCGGATCGGAACCGGAATGTATTCCGACCGTGTTGGCCGGGCCAATGCCTACGCGCTCAACGGGATTGTCTCCGTCATTTGCCTGCTGGCGACACCGTGGGTGATGGCCCAGGGGCAGGCCGTGTTGCTGTTCGTGGTCGTGGGGGTCGCCTTCTGGCAGTACGGGGGTTCGTTGTCGTTGATGCCCGCGTTCACGGCGGACTTCTTCGGTTCCAAGAACCTCGGGTTGAATTATGGGTTGGTCTTCCTCGGCTGGGGATTTGCCTTTTTCGTCCCGCAACTGGCCGGGTATATCTAAGGATGCGGCTGGGTCGCTCCATCCGGCTCTATACCTCTCCGCCGGGCTGTTGACCGCGGGGATCGTGTTGAGCCGATGGGTGACGAAGCCGGTCCATCCTACACAAGTTCCTGAATCGTGAGAATGTCGATGGCACAGTCCGTTCCGCCGGATGTTGGTTTGGGTTGCTGGAAGATTGCCCCCGCCGAGGCTCCGGGCCTCGTGGAACAGGCGATTCGGCTCGGTTATCGCCACATCGACTGTGCCTGCGATTACGGGAATGAAAAAGAAGTCGGTGTCGGGATCCGGGCCGCCCTCCAAGCGGGGGTCTGTTCGCGGGAGGAATTGTGGGTCACGTCGAAGCTGTGGAACTGCTACCATGCCCCCGAGCATGTGCGGCCCGCCTGTGAACGCTCACTACAGGATCTCGGCTTGGATGATTTGGACTTGTACCTGGTTCACTTTCCGATCGCACAGCGGTTCGTCCCGTTCGCGGAGCGTTACCCGCCGGGTTGGTTGTACGATCCTTCTCAGGTGGGAGCGAAGATGGTGCCCGCCGCCGTGCCGCTGGCCGATACCTGGAAGGCGATGGAAGAACTGGTTCACGCGGGCCTCGTGCGGCGTATCGGTGTCAGCAACTATTCCGTGGCGTTGATCCGTGAGACGCTGGCAGCAGCCACGATTCGCCCGGCCGTGCTGCAAGTGGAGATGCACCCGTATCTGGCTCAGGAAAAGTTGCTGCGATTCTGCCGGGAAAATCAGATCGCCGTGACCGCGTTTTCCCCGTTGGGGGCACCCTCTTACGTCCCGCTCGGGATGGCCGCCGACACGGATTCCGTGCTGGTGAACCCCATCGTGCAGGCCATCGCCGCTCAGCACAACCGCACCGCCGCGCAAGTCGTACTCCGCTGGGGCGTGCAACGCGGCACATCGGTCATACCGAAGACGGGACGTGCGGAACGTCTGGCCGAGAACCGTGCGTTGTTCGACTTCGCGCTCACCGACTCCGAAATGGCTGCCATCACAAAACTGGATCAAGGCCGCCGATTCAACGATCCCGGCGTGTTTTGCGAACAGGCTTTCGGGACGTTTTTCCCGATCTATGAATGATGGTTCCGATTACAACCAGATGATGAGAAACCTGCGGCCAGAGGAAAGCCCCCATTCCGCAGGTGATCGCCCCCGAACCGGAACCACTCACGGCCCGGCTCGGAAACGGCGGACGATTTCGACATACTGAGCAGCCAGTTCCGTGATCCGGCCCAACTGGCGTGCCGCGACAAGCTGCGGGTCCACAAGTTGACTCCCCACACCCAGGCAGACCGCCCCAGCCTTCAGGAAAGACTCCGCAGTCTGCAGATCGACACCGCCTGTCGGCATCAATTTCACTTGGGGCAGCGGCCCCCGCATCGCCTTGAAGAAGGCCGGCCCCACGATGTCGGCGGGAAACACCTTCACAATGTCGGCCCCGGCTTCCCAAGCCGTAATAATCTCCGTGGGCGTGAACGCGCCGGGCATGATGAGCTTGTCGTATCGCCGACAGAGGCGAATCACGTCAACATTCACCCCTGGTGAGACGATGAACTCCGCACCGGCCAGGAAAGCCGCACGGGCCGTTTCCGGGTCCAGCACCGTACCCGCGCCGAGGAGGACACGGTCACCCAGTTCCCGTTTCGCGGCGCGGATCACATCGACGGCATTGGGGACGGTGAACGTCACCTCCGCGACGGTGACACCACCATCGGCCAATGCCCGAACGACTTCCACCAGTCCATCGGGGTCCGGGGCGCGGACCACGGCGACAATGCCGGAGTCAAGAACGCGAGTCAGATCAGTTTCACGGCTCATGATACTCCAATTGTCGGAGAATCCGCCCGAATCGGCAACGGTTCTCGACCCGGCGATCCGCAGACGGTACAGTACTACCAACTTCCCCCTGCGGATCGACACTCATGGCTCAAGCCGATCTCGAACAACTCCGGCGCTGGCGGCTCGTGCTGGGCCGTGAATCACAACAAGCATTCGACAGCATGGGCGGTAGCCCCCTCTCCAGTTCCGATGCGGAGATGGACCAGGCGCTCGGCGCGATCTACGACGACATCGGCGACCCTGGCGAGGGTGCATCCGCATCGTCCGCACGCTCGGCGGGGTTGGGTGGGTCCGCACCGCGTCTGGCCAAGTGGCTCGGCGACATTCGGACCTACTTCCCGGAAGATGTCGTCTCCGTGATTCAGTCCGACGCGATCGAACGGAAAGGGCTCACCCAATTACTATTTGAACCGGAAACGCTGAAATCGGTTCAAGCGAATGTTCAACTTGTGGGGACATTGATGGCCCTGCGAGGCCGCATCCCCGAACGGACCAAGGAAACCGCCCGCATGGTCGTATCGGCGGTCGTGGAAGAAGTCAAAAAGAAACTCGAACAACAAATTCGCCAAGCCGTCCTCGGGGCACTCAACCGCAAAGAGCATTCCCCGCTTCCCAGTGCGACCGCGATTGATTGGAAATGGACGATTGGCCGCAACCTGAAGAATTTTCACCCCGCCATCGGCACCATCATCCCGGAACGGGTCTGGTTCTACAGTCGTTCCCAGCGGTCGAACGCCTGGACGGTGATTGTCGATATGGATCAATCCGGCTCGATGGCGGATTCCGTGGTCTACGGGGCGATCTGCGGTTCGATCTTCGCCAGCCTGCCCGCGCTCGATACCCATGTCGTCGCCTTTGATACGGAAGTGGTCGATTTGACGGAGACGTGCGGGAACGACCCGGTCGATATGATCTTTGGCGTGCAACTGGGCGGCGGCACGGACATCAACAAATCCGTGGCCTACTGCGAGCAGTTCATCAAAGACCCGAAAAAGACGCTGTTGATCCTGATTACAGACTTGTACGAAGGCGGCAACGCATCGCAACTGGTTCGGCGGATGGGCGAGATGACGGCCGCGGGAGTGAAGGCGATCTGCCTGCTGGCGTTATCCGATGCCGGGGCACCGATGTACGATGAAGGACTCGCCCGAAAACTGTCCGCGTTGGGCATTCCCTGTTTCGCCTGTTCGCCCGCTCGTTTGCCGGACCTGATCGAGGCGGCGTTACGGGGCAGCGATTTGAAGCCGTTCGCCACCGCTCCGAAAAAGTAGAACCTCGTCCAGAATCTTTTCCCGCAACGCTGTCCGTACATAGTCCCTATTGGTGTGGGACTCCACCGCCGCGTTCCCTTTCCCGAACGGTTTCCAAATCGTGAAATAGTGATGGAGAACCACGGGGATGTGATTCCGGGGGTTCCGCATCGCTCCGGTTTTACTTTCGGGGTAAAATACAGCAGGCACCGGAGGAGCGGCCATGACCGTCGGATTCGCAAATACCAACTTACCATCCCATCTGCGATTGTTGAAAGAAGAAATCGAAGGATATGCCCGCGAATATGGGCTCGATTTCTTCGAGACAATCTTCGAGGTCATCGACGCGGATGACTTGAACGAAATCGCGGCCTACGGCGGCTTCCCCACCCGGTATCCGCACTGGTCCTTCGGGATGCAGTATGAAGAACTCAGCAAAAGCTACAGTTATGGCTTGTCGAAAATCTATGAGATGGTCATCAATAATGACCCGTGTTATGCCTATCTGATGCGGTGTAATCATGTGGTCGATCAGAAGCTCGTCATGGCACACGTTTACGGGCATTGTGACTTCTTTAAGAATAATGCCTTCTTCGCCCATACCACCCGCAAGATGATGGATGAGATCGCCAATCATGCGGCCCGCATTCGCCGCTATGTGGAGCGATTCGGCGAGGATGAAGTGGAAGCCTTTCTCGATAAGTGCATGTCCATTGATGACCTGATCGACATTCATTCCGTTGCCATCAAACGACGAGATGACCCGGAACGCTATGATTTCACACCCGCCGACCAGGACCATGCGGCGGAAGCGGAACATCCCGTGAAGTTCAAAAGCAAATCCTACATGGATCAATACATCAACCCACGCCAGCCCGTGGAAGATCGTGAAAACGAAGCCCGCCGATTGCGGGAACGCACCGTTCCGAGTTTCCCCGATCACCCGGAAAAGGATGTCCTCCTCTTCCTGATCGAACATGCCCCATTGAAGAATTGGCAACGGGACATCCTGAGCATCATCCGGGATGAAGCCTACTACTTTTATCCCCAGGCCCAAACGAAGATCATGAACGAAGGCTGGGCCAGTTTCTGGCACAGCACGACGATGACCCAAAAAGCATTGCACCCCTCCGAACTCATTGACTACGCGGACCATCACTCCGGGACAATGGCCACAAGTGGACAGCGACTCAACCCGTACAAGCTCGGCATCGAACT
Source organism: Bacteroidales bacterium (assembly GCA_026931725.1). GTDB lineage: Bacteria > Planctomycetota > Planctomycetia > Gemmatales > Gemmataceae > JAIXLE01. The sequence goes on along the minus strand of JAIXLE010000258.1, from coordinate 18,551 downwards.
GTTCCGCGACATCGAATACCGCTGGAATACCGGACGGTTCGGCCCGGAATGGGACAACTGCGATGATCTGGACACGAAACGCAACTGGAACAAAGACACCGGGCTTGGCCGACAAAAAATCTTCGAGGTCCGCAAAATCCACAACGACATTACCTTCATTGATAACTTCCTGACCCCCGAATTCTGCGTTCAACACAAACTGTTCTCATTCCAGTACCAGGAACAGGGGCATAACTATGTGATTGAGTCGCGGGAGTTTCAGAAGGTGAAACAACGATTACTGGGAAGTTTGACGAATTTCGGGAAACCGTGGATCACGGTCATCAATGGTAATCATGCGAACCGCGGCGAACTGCTGCTACGACATGAGTATAATGGGGTAGAGTTAAACATTCGTGAAGCACAAGATACACTTGCCAATATCCAGTACATCTGGGGTCGCCCGGTGCATATCGAAACAGTCGTTGATGATAAACCCACGCTACTGAGCTTCGATGGCAGCGGGCACACCCAGCAAGTAATAGGAGCGGACAATGACCCTCGCCGAAATCCTTCAGCCAAAACTCGCTGACTGGCGGCCAACGGGCCACGGTCGCCAGTGCTGGTCCGAATCGTTTGCCGAAGCGGGTTGGACTGTCACCCTCACGACGGATCAGACCGATACGCTCAGTTGCCTCGTCTGGGAACTGAGCCTGACACGAATCGACCCATCGCCATGCCCCGGCCAGAACGTGCGGTCCTGGGCGGAACGCATGGCGGCCCAGGTGTCCGGGTTGATGGAACCGCTGACCCTGATTGAGGCCGATACCACCCAGGATCGGGCGATTCTGCGCAGCGTCACCCCCGCACACAAAGGGGATCACCTATTTTATTATGAAGTGTCGCTAACTGGCACGACGCAGGCCACACTGCGGCGGTATCGCATCCACACGGACGGGAACTCCCGGCGAGAGCCCATCGCCTTCGCGCTGACGCACGAGGCACTCGCCCAGGTTGCCGATGGCATGACACGATAAACGCACGGCAAGCCAATCGGCGGATCTGGCCGGAGAACCAGAAACGCCTCCCTTCACCCTCGCGGTTCGCCCCCGGCCAACGGGCGGAACGCGGGGGTGAAGGCATTGGGGGAGATGCTTACGTCACGGGCGGCACCACTTCGTGCGGGATGTCGTCGGTCGGTTTGAGCCGGTCCCGTGTTTGTCGGGCGGCGACGCGGTTGATGACTTCGAGATACGCCAAGGCACTCGCTTCCACAACATCCACGGACACCGCACGGGCACTGAGTCGCTTACCGTTGTGTTCCACTTCGACGTAGGCTTCTCCCTGAGCGTCGATGTCCTGCGTGACGGCCCGCACCCGGTAATCGACGACTTTGAGTTCCGTTCCCGTCACCCGGTCGATGGCGGCAAACAGGGCATCAATCGGGCCATTGCCACTGGCGGCATCGCGGAGAATCCGGCCATCCCGATGTTTGAGGGCCACGGCGGCGGACGTTTGCGAACCCGTGCCCGCCGTGCTGGTGAACCCCGCGAGCGACCACAAATTACTCTGCCCCACCTGCATCTGGCTCTCGGCCAGGGCTTCGATGTCCGCGTCGTAGACTTCCTTTTTGCGGTCGGCCAACTGTTTGAAGGAATCGAACACTTTGTTGAGTTGTTCATCGGTCAGATGATAGCCCAGATCACTGATCCGCTGGCGCAGGGCATGTCGGCCACTGTGTTTGCCGAGGACGAGTTCCGTGCGGGAAATGCCGACATCTTCCGGCCGCATGATCTCGTAGGTACTCCGCTCCTTGAGCATGCCGTCCTGGTGAATGCCGGATTCATGAGCGAAGGCATTTTGGCCGACGATCGCCTTGTTCCGCTGCACGGTCATGCCGGTCACATGGGACAGCTTACGACTCATGGGGAACAGCAGTTTCGTGTTGATGCCGGTGTTCAGGCCGTAATAATCTTGTCGAGTACGCATCGCCATGACGACTTCTTCGAGCGCGGTATTCCCGGCCCGCTCGCCGATGCCGTTGATGGTGCATTCGACTTGCCGGGCACCTTCGTGTAGTGCCGCCAGCGTGTTCGCCACGGCCAGGCCCAGGTCATTATGGCAATGCACGCTGAGGACGCATTTTTCGATGCCACGGACATGCTGCTTCAGATGCCGGATGATGGCGGCATAGTGGCTCGGCACCGCGTAACCAACGGTATCGGGAATGTTCAACGTGGTCGCACCGGCTTCGATCGCCTTTTCGACGACTTCGGCCAGGAAATCCAACTCCGTGCGTGAGGCATCCTCGGGAGAGAATTCGACATCCTCGATCTGATCGCGGGCACGCTTGACCCCTTCCACGGCTCGACGAATAATCTCTTCCCGAGACATTTTGAGCTTGAATTCCCGGTGAATCGCGCTCGTGGCCAGGAAGACGTGGACTCGCGGGCGGGCGGCATCCTTGACGGCGGCGGCGGCCCGGTCGATGTCGGCGGTATTGCAGCGAGCCAGGCCACAGATGATCGGGCCTTCCACGCGGCGAGCAATCTCCTGAACGGCTTCAAAATCTCCGGGTGAGGCAATCGGGAACCCCGCTTCGATCACGTCGACACCGAGTTCCTTGAGCGCGTGGGCGATTTCGAGCTTTTCGTGCAGGTTCATGCTGCAGCCGGGGCTTTGCTCGCCATCACGCAGCGTGGTGTCGAAAACGATCACGCGGTTCGGGTCGGTCGCCATCGAATCCTCGGAGGAAAAGTTTCGGGTTTGCAGTCTCAAAATTCAGGTTTGTCGTATCTGAACGTCAGACTTCCACCGGAAATCAGAAAACCCAACGAAAAAACCCCAGGACTGGGTCAGTCCCGGGGCCGGTCGCTCGTATCGCACTCAGATTCCAGTCTAGGCGAACGAATGGACGGCACCGGGAGCCCGGAGCAGTCGCAAATCCAGAAGTTGGCTGAGAGTTCGCATGAGTAGTAATCTGAGAATATTGGACATCGCCATTGTATCGCAACCAGAACCCGAAGGCAACAGCGGTTCCCCGAAGATCGTCAAGAGGCCATCATGCCAAGCCACGCGGAACCGCCAAGCTGGTCCGATCAATAGACGGCGTTGGGGTCACGCGGCCCGGCGGCGGCACCGGCGACGGTTCCCCCACAGTAGCGGGCGTGCCAACCTTCGGCGGCCCGCAACTGGTGCAGTTCTTCCAGGGAATAACCGTACTTGGCGAACCAGGGTGTGCCGGTCTTTACGATGGAATCAATTTCAGCAACCCGTTGGACGCATTCGGTTTCCGCGAACTTTTGCCGTTCGGCGGGGCTGGCGAAGGTGAAGAATTCCTTCCAGAACGCCCGACCACCGAGCACGCCGCTGGCCCCGGCTTTCATGGCCATCTCGACCTGCTTTTTGTACTGCGGGTAATCGACCCCCGCGCTCAGAAGCACCCACGGTTTCGCGCAGGCATCGTTGAGTTTCTTGAGGTTGTCCACCAATTGCGCATCGGTTTCGACCCCCAGGGTGCCGGGGAACTCGGCTTTGTAGATGTCGCAGTATCGGCTCAGGATGCGGGCAGATTCGATGACCGTGTTCGCCTTCCGCTTCAGGACACTTTCGCTCTTGGCATCTTCGTTGCCATAGGGGAAGTGGATCGGTTCGAGCAGGAACAGAATATCATGCGCGATGCACTGTTCCCAAACCTTGCGGGTGAATTCAAAATTGTGTTCCGCGGAATCCGGCTCACCGGGTTCATATTGAGCGAGCAGTTTGACCGCGTCCGCTCCACAGCTTTTGATTTTGCCGACACCCCAACCGGATTCAAAATCTCCCATCGGCCCGCCCGCCGCATTTTTCGGAGCGCCGGACTTTTCGACACGAATCAGCAGTCCGGTACTCGGCGGAACAGCCAACGAGGCGACCGTACTCCAGTAACCGTAGTACCCATCGACGAGCAAACCGGAGCAGTGCGGCGACAGTGCCCGCGACAGCATGACCTTGGCATCGGCCACTTCCTGATAGGTTGGCTCTTGGCCGGTGGCCTTTTTCATCATGGACATCATCGAACTGTTCTGGTCAGTGGCGACCATCGTCAACGTGCCATTCGCATTGCTGATCCGCTGCAAACCGCGAAATTTTCCAGGTGTTAGGCCCAAACCCAGAAGTCGTGTAACCGAAAGCGACATGGAGAAAAACTCCGTTTCTCTTGAGTGCGAAAAGATGCATTCACTGGCAATCCTACGGCGCGCGGGGCGATTCGGGGAGACGACCACCCCCAGGCGGGCGGAAGATCTTCTTCCAATCGGTGTCAGTTTGACCACGTTTTGCCCGCGAATGACCTTCGGCAAATGGCGTACTTGGGGGAATCGGGTTGCACTTGACCCGACTGGGGGGAATGTGTCACAACTTCTTCACTTCTTTGGCTTGGACGACCTGGACCTGCAGGATGCAGCTCATGGCCCCGGTTACTACTGTTGCGGAACTTCCCCCCTCCACCGATGCCACGCCGCGAAACTATTGGCAATTGCCGACATTCGTGCTGGGGCTGACGGCCCTGGTGGCGGCGGTGATCGCGTTTCCCCCGGCTCCGCAAGACCCAGCCGTGACGTTCCGTGCGGAAGTCTTCGCGCTGCGGGCCGCAATCGAGCAACGCGGGATCAGCCCGTTGACTCCTCAGCAGATCACGGCCATTGCCACGGCCACTCAGCAGGTCGCCAGTGAGGCTCCGCGATTTCCGGCCTATTTGACGGATGCCCATTTTGCCGTGGGGACAGGTTACGTCTTCCTGGCAGATTACGGACCCGCTACCGAGATGGGAAAGCATTGGCAAGCGGCAGCTGCGGCCTTTCAACAGGTGGATTTGTCCCTGTTGGCGGATCCCGCGGATGAGAAACGGTTTCAGTTTCGGAATGCCAAGGTGTTAGCCGCTCTGGAAATGGGCAATCCGGGAGAACTCTATCAAAAGCTCACGAATCCGCCGGTCGGTGAAGATGATGGCGGGGAACGTGCCCGACTTCTGGCCGATGTGGCCCTGCGGATGACCCCGCCCGAGTACAAACGGGCACAGATTGAGCTTTCCAGTTATCTCGGCGGCCCACCGCATTTGCCACCCGCGGAAATCGCCAAGCTGAAAGTCCGACTCGCCAATGTCTACATCCATTTGAAAGAGCCGGAAAAAGCCCGCCCCTGGCTGGAAGATATGGCCCGAGCCACGACTCCCCCCACCGCAGTCGCGGAGGCACGCTATCACTTGGCCAAACTGGCCGAAGCGGAAAACAACTGGCCCGAAGCCGCTAGCCTTTTGGAATCAACCGCCTCCCTGGCCCATTTGCCGATCGCACAACGAGCCGAGATCGACTATGAGGCGGGGCTCGTTCGTCTGCGTTTGGGCGACTCGACCGCGGCAATTCGGAATTTTCAGCAGGTCGCCAATAAGCCCGTGCCCGCCGCCCCAGCTGCGGGGGTGCGCCTGGCGGAACTGCTGGTGCAAAAGCCCGAGTCCCCGAGTCCTGTTGCGGAAGCCGTTTCCTTACTGGAACGATCTGTCCACGATCTTCACGGCTCCCCGCCCATCGCCCTGCCGTTGTTGACACCACCCGAAACCCAATCCGCTTTTGAGATCGTCATTCGGAAATGCCAGGAGGCCGCCGATTTCATCGTCGTCACCCGAGCCGTTCAGGCTTACGAAAAGGTGGCCGAACCGCGACGCTACCGAGAACTCCGCGCGGAAACTCTGACGAACTGGGGAGATGCGTTCGGCAAGCAAGGAGACAACGTCGCCGCGCAGGCCAAACATCGGGAAGCCGCTGCCGAGTTCGCCGCCCTGGCGGAGTCCGACCCGAACCCCACCGGGAAAGCCGAGTTTCTGCGTCGTACCGCCGAGTGCTACCGCAAAATCGGTGACACCGCCGCCGCTCTGAAAACCATTGAACAGATCCCCACAATCAACGGACTGCCCCCCGCCACCGCGGCTCAGGCGTGGCTGAACAAAGGGGAACTCCTCTTAGCCAGTCATCAATACATCGCAGCCGAAAATGCGCTGCAAAAAGCGATGGCCGCACCGGGGCCAACCGCGGTGGCCGCACGGGTCAAACTCGCGCTTGCGCAAATTGAGCAGGGGCGTAGCAAACTGGCCGCCGCGACTTCCGACGATCACCGCAAGAGTGCCAATGGCCAAATTGCCCTCGGTGTGGAGTTCCTCGGTCAAGTGGCGAACATGGCCAGTGCCGATGAAACGGTGGCCCGCGATGCCAAACTGCAAGCGTTGTTTGAACTGGGGAAAATCCTCCTGCAACAGGGCAGCATCCCGGATGCGGAAACGCGGTTTCGGCAACTGCTGCAACTCGGCCCCGCCGGTGCGCAGGCTCCGATGGCCAAACTGTACCTGGGCAGTTGCTTGCTGTTGCTCGCGCGAGGGGATCACCAAGGCGGGCGACCACCCGCGGACGCGGATCGCAAACTGGCCGAAGCGCGCACCCTGTTCGAGGAACTCGCCGATACCCCCGATTCCTTCTTACAGGCGCAAGCCGATGTCCGACTGGCGAACACGACGCTGTTGCTGAAGAAATACGATGACATGCCCGCACTCTGCGAACGCTTGGCGAAGAAATACCAAGGGAAAGTCGAAGAATTGATCGTCTTGAGCATGTTGTATTCCGCCTATCGGTTCGCGGATCGTCAGGCCGACGCGACACGGACGCTCGATCGGATGTACACCGCCTTTAGCAAGCTCACCCCTTCCGCGTTCCCCGGCGGGGCTGATGAGTACACCCAGGCGTACTGGCAAAAGCAATGGTTCGACGTGCTACGGCCCTCGACCACGCCATAATCAGGCATCAGCAGAATTCTCGATTTTTTCCCAGAATTTTTTCCCCGAGCCCGCTTTGCCGTTGACCGGGCTGCTTTTTCTGGATATGCCCTAACAATCTTCTCAAGAGTTTTCACCAGGACGGATCGGGTCGACATTCTCTTCCGACCCACCCCGTTGCCACGGAAGGCCGCGATGCAAGCTCGATTCGCTTTCACCCACGGATGGGACGATTCCCGCAACCGATGTGTGTGTCGATGTTAAGTTGGGGCATTCCCTCTGTTGGGGATCTTGGCCCTTTTCCGGTGGCCGGGACGCGGTTCCTTTGGGTCGGACCCCAGGCGTGTGTCTTGGCGACTCCCGCGAAGCTCAATTTGTTTCTCGAATTGCAGGATAAACGGTCGGATGGCTTTCACACGATTGAGACACTGATGGTTGCCGTCGATCTGTACGATACCCTGGAACTCCAATCCCGAACCGACGGGCAATTCTTGCTGTGTTGCGACCCGACGGGCTTGCCGACCGGGCCGGATAATCTCGTCTGGAAGGCCGCCGCCGCACTCCAACAGGCATCCGCGACGACAGCCGGTGCCTCCATCCGCTTGACGAAACGGATTCCTCATGCCGCGGGCCTGGGGGGCGGCTCCAGCGATGCCGCCGCCACGCTGCTGGGTTTGAATCACTTGTGGAATCTGCATTACCCGCGTGAACGGCTTCTGGAAATCGCCGCGACCATCGGCTCGGATGTCGGCTTCTTCCTGAACGCGGAACCGGCCGCATGGTGTACGGGCCGTGGTGAAGTCACGACCCCCGTGCCGCTGCGGAGCGTGTTCGATTTCGTCATCGTCAAGCCCGCCATCGGGTTAAGCACAGCGGCCGTGTATCGCCACGCGATCATACCCGAACACCCCATTGCCGGGGCGGAAATCCTCAACGCCCTGCCAGCGGGTGACCAGGAACAGGTCGCCCGCAACCTGACCAACCGACTGGAACAACCGGCTTTCGCATTGGCCCCAGAAGTGGCCAGCGTGGCAGGCCGGTTACGAGCCCTCAACCCGCTGGGGTGCCTGCTCGCGGGCAGCGGTTCCAGCGTGTTCGCGGTTTGCCGGGACCGAGCCGATGCGGTTCGGATTGCCCAGCAATTCCTGTCCGAGGAGTCCGCCAGCAAGCCTGCTTCCCAGGTCTTCGCGGTGCGGAGCGTGAGGTGGCCCTGATTCCGACATGAATTTTTGTTCCCCCTAAGGAGTACGGCGGTGGTCATCACGGAAGTCCGCATCAAACTGTGTGAAGAGAACAACGAGCGTTTGCTCGCCTTTTGTTCCATCACGTTCGACAACGCCTTCGTCATCCGCGATCTGAAATTGATCGAAGGAACACGTGGCATGTTCGTGGCCATGCCGAGCCGTAAGCTCACGGATCGGTGCTGCAAGTGTGGCAGCAAGAATCACTTGCGATCCCGCTTCTGTAACCAGTGCGGTTTCCGCCTGGATGAGAACCGCGCCAACCGCGATCCTGAAGGACGCGCCAAACTCCACGCGGACATCGCCCACCCGATCCACAGCGGTGCCCGCGAACTCATTCAGCAAGCCGTCATGCGGTCATTCCAGGACGAAAAAGTGAAGTCCAAGATGCCCGGTTACGTCTGCCGTTACGACGATTATGATTCGGACTTTGAAGAAGCCGATGCCGCGATCAGCTACGGCACCGTGGCGATCGAGATGGGAAAGACCATCAAAGCCCACACCGCCCACGGTGCCGCCCCGGCCCCGCGTGGCCCTCATTTTCATGCCGCAACGGAATCACGCTCCGTCCCGGTTCGCGCCACACATGCCGATGAAGGATTCGGAGCCGGGATCATTTGAGCGACAACGGGTTGGTTTTCCGTCTGGGGAAAGGAGTCCTCGATGATGCAACTCATGTTCGGATTATTAGCCACTTGGCTCGGAAGTACAGGGCTGACGACACCGATTCCGGCCACTCCTGCCCAGCCCGCCCGGCAACTCGCCGATCAGGCCATGCACCATGTCAAACACGGTGACCTGGATGCCGCTTATGCGACGTTGATTCCGCATCTGACTTGGCCGCAAGGTGTCGAACACCTCCTCTCCGCTCGTGACCAAGCCAAGAAAATGCGTGAGGCACTCTCCCGCAATGATGCCCCCATGGGGGAAATCGAATTCCTGACCCGTGAAACCGTTGGGCATTCCCTGGAACGCTACGTCTACCTGGAAAAATGGGAACGCACCGCGATGGTCTGGAAGTTCACCTTTTACCGCGGCCGCGAAGGTTGGACACTCTACGCGGTCGATTGGAGCAACACGGCCCCTGTGATTCAGCAACTGTTTGAAACATCACGCAAATAACAGCAACAAAAATGAGACTCGCCACGCGACCCCGGTGAATAGCCGGGGTCGCGTGTTCGTATCGCGCACCGCAAAAGCCGAAGAAGCCTAAGATCACGAACAGGGGCAGTTCCTCACGCCCAGGGACAGGAACTGTGACGAGACAAGTTTCCCAGAAATTCTCAAAACTGGGAAACTTCCCGATTTTCCGAAATCCGCACCCCCGCAAGGCGAAATACGAACGGGACACATCACCAGAAACGGTCATCGAGGTGTCCTCGCCCACAACCCCAGGTGCAGCAGATCGCCAGACACGCATGGACAGCCCGAGCTGGTTTCCCACAATCGTGCGTGCTGAGTGAGATGACACAGGGATTCGCCCCCAAAAAGCATGGGATCGCCCACGGACATTCCCACTCACACCGACTCATCCCCAGCGAGGGTAAACCATGTTCGGATATGACTTTCTGTTCCTCGCCTGGTGTCTATGCATGGCCCTGGTCTTGTTTGCCGCCTCGGTCGAGAATCGCATGGGCACAGCCCGTTCCGCTCGCCGAGCCCGTGAAGCCGAACGCCGCACCCAGGAACTGTTGCAACAACTGACCGTAACCCTCAACGAAAAACCACAAGAACCACCCCGCTGAGCCTCACGGCCCATCGGACCCATCGGGAAACGGAAATGCCACGTTCCCCCCGCTCAAAATGATCCCCACAGACTGGATGTTCGACAGTTTCTGAAAAGACTCGCTCAACACCGCCGCCACGGCCACGGCCGCGCTCGGTTCGATGACCAGCTTCATCCGTTCCCAGATGAGCCGCATGGCGGCGCGGATTTCTTCCTCCGAAACGGTCAGAATCGCCTCCACACGATCGCGAACAATGGGCCACGTCAATTGCCCCAGACTGGTGAGCAGTCCATCCGCGATGGTCCGTGGGCCGGTTTGCGGCAACCAATGCCCCGCCGCCTTCGACCGGGCCGCATCGTCTGCCCCAAGCGGTTCCGCGCCGAACACGCGGAGGGATGGCCGGAGACTGGTAGCCGCGATGGCCACGCCGGAGAGCAACCCGCCCCCACCCACCGGCGCGATCACGGCATCCAGACGCGGATATTCTTCCAAGAGTTCGATCGCCGCTGTTCCTTGACCAGCTATGATGTCTGGGTGATCGAACGGCGGAATGAGTGTCCCCCCCGTGCGTGCGACCGCTTCCGCTGCCGCGCGGTCGCGGGCTTCCAGTGTCGGTTCACACAGGATCACCGCGCCCCCGTATCCACGCACGGCCGCTTGTTTGATCGGCGAAGCGGTTTTCGGCATGACCACGGTGGCCGGAATTCCACATTCCCGAGCCGCCAACGCCAGGGCTTGCGCATGGTTCCCGCTACTGTGCGTCACCACCCCAGCCGCTGCCGGGTTGGCCCCCAGTCGCCGCACGGCGTTGGTCGCGCCGCGGTACTTGAACGAGCCGGTTTTTTGCAGATTCTCACATTTGAACATCACAGAGCGATGCGCCAATTGATGGATTGTCGAACAGGTGAGAACCGGCGTGCGATGAATGATGCCGCGCACCCGATCCGCGGCGGCCAGAATATCGGCTAGAGAAATGGTGTACCCAGACACGGCCCAACCTCCCATCATGACACTACCTCCCCACGCGCCGGGGAGAAAACCGGAGATTCCCACATGATACGACGCCTGCTGCTGTTTAGCGGAACACTCGGAACCTGCGTGCTGGCCGTGCTGGCCGTGCTGGCCATCGCGTCGCAGTCGACCGCCCCAAAACCCACTGTGGCCACGCTGGCAGACTTTGGGGTCAAAGGCGATGGCCAAACCGATGACACAGATGCCATTCAGAAAGCCGTGACGACGCTGGGCAGTGTCCACTTTCCGCGTGGTGTCTATCGGATCACACGTCCTATTGAAGTCGACCTGGACAAAGTGGGATACACCGCCATCAGCAGTGATGGGACAGCGACATTGCTGATGGCGGGTGCCGGCCCGGCGATCCGCTTCATCGGGACACATGAAGGCAGCGCCGCCCCGACCACTTTTCGTCCGAACGTGTGGGACCGGCAACGCACGCCCCGCGTGGAGCGTCTCGAAATCGTGGGAGCGCACCCCGAAGCCGATGGTATCGAGGCCACGGGGACCATGCAACTCAGCGTCCATGGGACCACGATTCGCCTGTGCCGCCACGGTATCCACTTGGTGAAGCGGAATCGGAACGTCCTGATCTCGGCGTGCCACATTTACCAGAATACGGGGATCGGCGTTTTCTACGACGACGTGAATTTGCATCAATCAAACATTGTCGGTTGCCATATCAGTTATTGCGACCAGGGCGGCGTGGTGAGCCGAGCCGGGGAAGTCCGCAATCTGCATATTGGGACATGCGACATTGAAGGGTGTATGTCCAAGGACGGCCCACCGGCCGCGAATGTCTTCATCGACTGCACCAATGGGTCCACGGCGGAAGTGGCCATCACGGGATGTACCATCCAACATTCCAATGTCCCCGGCGCAGCGAATGTGCGTATCCACGGAGCCGGGAAACCCTCACGCAATGTGGACGCTCCCAAATGGGGGCATGTCACCATTGGCGACAACGTCTTCTCCGATGTGGCCGTGAACGTGGACCTGAAAGATTGTCGCGGAGTCACCATCACCGGCAACACGTTCTGGATGGGATATGAATACGATTTGCGGATAGAGAACAGCGAGGAAATCGTTGTCGGCCCCAACGCCTTCGAGCGGAACCCCGCTTACGCCTATGGGACGAGTTTGACGACCCGCAATGCCCTGCTTTTGCGGAAGTGCCGTGATTGTACGTTGACGGGGTTGCTCATCCAGGCACCCCAAGGGGCCGAGGCCGGGTTATTTTTGGATGCCTGCCAGCGTTGCAACCTCAGTGGCTGCTCCTTACTGGATTGTGAGGGGGTTGCCTTGTGGATGAGGAACCCGCAGCATTGTCTCATTTCCGGCTGCCTGATCCGTCAGAATGGGACATCCCCAACCCCGCCGGTATCGGTGCGGGTGGAAGGCGGGAAAGGCAACCTGTTCGCCAACAACCTGTTTGGGGACACTGTGGACATTCCCAAAGCCTCGGCGGAGGTTCGCTGAGGGGCTGTCCCATAAGAAGTGCCATCACGATTCCCAACGTCCCCGAGCCAGTCCTGGGGACGTGTCGCAATGCGTCCTCTCTCGCCCAGAATGCATGGGCGACGGGCTGGTGTCCTAAATCGCTTCGGGGCCACGTTCGCCGGTGCGGATGCGGAGGCAATCTTCCAGGGGGAGAATGAAAATTTTCCCGTCACCGATCCGCCCTTCCGGGCCGGTGCGGGCCGCTTCCACGATGGCCGTGATGGTGGGTTCGACAAAGTCTTCGTTCACGGCGATTTGCAGTTGCACCTTGCGCAACATGTTCACGGTCAATTCATGGCCGCGATAAACTTCCGATTGCCCTTTTTGTCGTCCGAACCCCTGGACATCCACGACCGTGAGCCGAAACACCTCGACCCGGCTCAACGCTTCCTTGACGGCATCGAGTTTGGATGGCGGAATCACCGCGAGAATCAGTTTCATACCGTCACATTGAAAAAAAGATGCCCACACCAGGAAGATGTGGGCATTGTAGGAGAATCGGACGCGACTTCGGATCGGGCTACGGGACCGTATGCGAACAGCCGTTGTCTCGCGCGTCCAACCCGAGCAGGAATGGCGCTGCGCGTTCGGCCCATTCGGCCGCGTTCGGATAAGCGGCCGCGGCTTCGTGGAAGCATTGCCGCAGCATATCCGTGTCGATCACGCCGGGATTCAACGGCACGGCAGCCATCCCGGATGGCAACTCCTGGGCTAACGCCAAGGTCAACCCTTCGACGGCATATTTGCTGGCACAGTACGGGGCAACCTCGGGTGACGTGCTGCGGCCCCAACCGCTCGACAGATTGACGATCACCCCGGATTTCCGTTCCACCATCGCGGGAACGAACGCCCGAATCATGTTGGCGATCCCTTTGATGTTCACATCCACAACGGCATCGAATTCTTCGGCGTTCACGGTCCAGAGCGGTGCCGGGGTGTTGACGATCGCCGCATTGTTGATGAGCAGATCGGGAGTCCCGACCCGTCGGACCACACCGGCGGCCCAGATCGCCACCGCGTCGGCATCACGCACATCCAGGGTGGTAAACTCATGCGGATGGGGGAATGCGTGTGCCAATTCCGCAATATGCTGACCGGAACGGCTACATCCGATCACGGTGTGCCCCGCACGCGCGAAGTGCGGGAGCAACGCCCGGCCCAATCCCCGTGTGATGCCGCTCATCACGATGAGTCTGGAAGAATCTGCCATGAGGGATGCGTTCTCCGGGTAATCAGGTGAATCACGAACGATCACAGAGCCGCGGCGAGTTTCTTGGGGGGAATCGCCGGATATTCGCCCGAACCCACATGCGATTCCCCAGCATCACCATAGAGATTCGCGTTCAGCAAGGCATCCAGGAAGGTGATTTCTCGACCGCCCGCCGCCGCGATCGACTGACGCAGGAGGGCAATCGCATCGTCGACCAGGTCCAGTTGCAGCAGCAGCAAGTCGCCAGCCACCACTTCGGACACGGCCACTTCCACGGAACCCATGCTGGATGGCACTTCCACCACTTCGCAGACACGCCGACCGCGGCGCAATCCCTCACGGAAAATCGCCGTGATCTCGCCTTCCGCACGCCCACGGCGGCAGGTGTCTTCATACACGATCACGCGATCGAAGAAGTTCCCGAGCAGTTCCGCCTGCATCAGCATGTCTTCATTGCGGCGGTCGCCCGCGGCGGAGTAGACGACGGTTCGCCGTTTCGCGGGGAGTTTGTCGAGAGCCTCCAGCATCCGTACCAACGCGGAGGTATTGTGCCCGTAGTCGCCGACCACGGTGCCCCCACGGAGCGACATCAAATTGAATCGAGCCGGGACTTGATCGAGCGAACTCGTGAAAGTCTGCAACCCGCGGCGAATCGCGGCGTGTGGGACACCGAGGAACCACGCGGCGGCTACCGAGGCAATCGTGTTTTCCACTTGGAAGCCCACGATGCCGCCGTGCGTCAGGGGGACATCTTCGAGGCCGATGAGGGTTTGATCGACTGGCCCATCAGCGAGAACGATGGCGTTATCCCGGACGAACACAGCTTTCCCACCCGCGGCCCGGTGTTCTGCCAGCACCGGCTCGTTTTCGGAAAGGGCGAAGAAGATCGTTTCCCCATCGCACAATCGCCGCATTTTCACCACCAGCGGATCGGCGGCGTTCAGCACCGCGGCACCCCAAGGGGCGGTTGCCCAGACGATCGTTTCTTTCACTCCGGCGAGGTCTTCCGCGGTTTCGATGTCCGCCAGACCGAGATGGTCGCCTTCTCCGATGTTCGTGACGATGGAAACTTCACACTTGTCGAAGCCAAGCCCTTCGCGCAGGATGCCGCCACGGGCGGTTTCGAGGACGGCGGCGCGGGTATCTGGGTGCTGGAGAACCAGACGTGCCGAGCGAGGGCCACTGCAATCGCCGGTATCGAGTAGGCGCCCCCCCAGGGTGATTCCATCGGTGCAAGTCAGACCCACTGGAGCCCAAACCTGCCCCAAGAGATGGGCGGTCAACCGAGCCGTCGTGGTCTTGCCGTTGGTGCCGGTGACCGCCACCACGGGAATGCGGGATTTACGGGGTTCGGGGAACAACGCACTCACGATGGCTTTGGCCACGGGGCGAAGTTCGGCAAAACGGTTCAAATCGGGATCGGTTTTGACACCGATGACCACGCCGCCAACCGTTTCGAGAGGTTGCCCCAGGTTTGGCGTGGCCACTTCGACCACGGCGACATCGAGTTTCAACGCATAGGCAGCATCCACGGCTCGTTCCGCGATGGCGGGATGCACGGAATCGGTCACATCCTGCCCGGCCCGGTTCAAGGCGGCTTCGACCCGATTGCCGATGACGAGCAGTTGATACTCCTCACCCGAAGGGACGGGTTCGACCATCGGGGTCCAGTCTTCCGCATGATACGCCTGTTGGAAGGCTGCTCGTACCGCATCGGCATCGGTCAGCGGCACCAAGGACGCGGCGACCGCGGTCGTGCGGGGACGCAGGAGAACCGGGTATCCGCAGTCTTCCGCGGCTTCCACGGCGGCTTCCGCGGAACGCACCACCACGCCCCGCGCCAACGGCAAGCCCGAGGCTTCTAAAATCGTCCGGGTCAATTCTCGATCCGCCGCGATCCCGGCCCCGACTCCGCTGGTGCGATCGGTCAAACCCTTGAGAACACGCCGTTGCCGGGCACCCGTTCCCAGTTGAACCAGTTGGCCATCCAGGATGCGAGCGGGGATGCGGGCTTTCTTGGCGGCGGCCAGCAGATCGACGAGGAACCGCGACGGTTGATTGCGCTCCCAGATTTGTCGCAGGCGGGCCAGTTCGCCGGATAGGTCCAGGGGCGTACCGAGGACGGCGGCCATGCAGACTTCTCGGCCCAATTGGCAGGCGGCCTTGCCGAGTTCCACATCCTCGAACTCGATGGCCATTTTGTAGGTGCCGGGTTTGTTCGTCTCCCGCGTTTTGCCGTAGCCGACTTCCGGCCCGACGAGTGACTGCAATTCCAGGACAACATGTTCGAGAATGTGGGCCATGTATGTCCCACGGGTGAGCCGCTGATAGAAGCCGCCCCGCTCGCCGACGGAGCAGCGATGTTCGATCAACGTGGGGAGCATGGCCTTGAGTCGGTGGTTGAAACCCGGCAGTTCATCTGATGCGAGATCGGCTAGGTCGTGCAGGTCGACCCAGACCTCCAACACAGGGAACCGCGTCCAGACGTTTGGCCCGCGAAGGACCGATACACGCAAGAGTTCGAGTCCGGTCATAATGTGGTAACTGGGTCCGAGTTACGGCAGCAATCCGGTTGAGTGTATCGGAGCGTCCGATACGCCGGCCCCGAGTGGTGACAGACATGAGCCACTCAGTGGTAGTGGCATCCTATGCAATGGCAATCCCGAAAGCGAAGCAACTTTTCGATCCTCCCAAATTCTTAATATTCTCATGCCCTGTCCGTCCATCTGGTGTGTGCGAGAGGACTTTCGCCTCGACCCCTGTTCGGGTGTGTACAATGCCGAGACGTGACACGTCGTTCGTTCGTGAGAGCCTGTTCGTGATCGAAACTCTTGATAGTTCGGCCCCGCTCCCAGAACCGTGGTTGAGCCGTGTACAGAAGCGGTTGTCGCCTGAAGAACAGGTGGTCGCGTGGTTCCAACCCGATCTGAACCCACAACTTCAGTACGAACTCGCGTTAGTTGTCATCACGAATCGGCGGGTATTGGCACTCAACCCATCGGATGGAAAGGAATCGGATACCAGTTGGGAAACGGCCGCACAGATCCCCCTGACGTTTCACGAACGCGGTGCGACTGGCAGCCTGGAACTGACCCGCTCCGATCGACGAGAAGCCGTCTGGCGTATGACGGCTGGGAAGTTTGGCGAAGCCCGAGCTTTTGTGCGAGCCTGGGAGTCTGCGATAACCGGGGTGCCGCCTTCCGCGACGATTTGCCCCACCTGTGGCGGCCCGATCCCGGCATCCACGGCCCGTTGCCCCGGCTGTCACCCGGATCGGGAACGGCACCGGATTTCGTCGTTGTTCCGACTGCTGCGGTTCGCTCGACCACGCCGGAGCATGATTGCATTCGTTTTCATTCTGACGACAGCCAGTACGACTGCGGGGCTCGTGCCGCCGTATCTGACCAAGCCGCTGCTGGATGATGTTCTCATCCCGCGACAAGCGGGGCAGGATGTGCCGTTCTCATTGGTGTACGTCTACCTCGGCGGGTTGCTCGCGGCGGCGGTGGTGGCTTGGTTGCTCGACTGGGCACGTTCGTACACGGCGGCCTGGGTCAGTGAACGAATCGCCGCCGACCTGAGACAGACGACGTACGGCCACTTGCAGACGCTTTCTCTGGAATTTTTCGGAGCGAAACGCACGGGTGACCTGATGTCTCGCATCAGCAGTGACACGGATCGGCTCTGCACCTTCCTCTCAACGCACCTCATCGACTTTGCGACCGACATTCTGATGATCGCAATGACCGCCGTGATACTGTTGCTCATCGACCCTTGGTTGGCCGTGGCGAGTCTGGCCCCGTTCCCGATGATCCTTTGGTTGGCGTACCGAGTCCGGGGCCGGTTCCTGCGGGGGTATCAGGCGGCGAGCGTGGCCTGGGCCGACATGGTATCCGTCCTGGCCGATACGATCCCCGGTATTCGGGTGGTCAAGGCGTTTGCTCAGGAAGCCCGTGAGGTGGATCGTTTCCGCGAGAGCAATCAGCGGGTGCTGTGGGCGAACGATCGCAACAATTTCACCTGGTCACTCTTTGGCAACCTCGTGACTTTCCTGACGGCCCTTGGGTTACTCGTCGTCTGGACGATGGCGGCGTGGCGTGTGTATGAAGGGCTCATCACGGTCGGGATTCTGACCGCGTTTCTGGCGTACATTTCTCGGTTTTACGCCAAAACGGAGTCGATGGTTCGCATCTTCTCGAACCTTCAGCGGGCGGCGGCGAGTGCGGAACGCATCTTTGAGATTCTGGACAAGCGAGCCAGCGTGCCGGAACCGACCCACCCCGTGGACCCCGGCCGGTTGCGTGGGGCGATTGAGTTGAAGGACGTGCGTTTCAAGTACGGAATGCGTGAAGTGCTGCACGGGCTCAATCTGACGGTGCGGCCGGGTGAGATGATCGGCCTCGTTGGCCACAGTGGGGCGGGAAAAAGCACGCTCGTCAACCTGATCTGTCGCTTCTTCGATGTTGCTGAAGGAGCCATTCTCGCGGACGATGTAGACATCCGTTCCTACCCGATTGCAGGCTATCGCCGCAACATCGGCATCGTGCTGCAAGATCCGTTCCTATTCTACGGAACAATCGCGGACAACATCGCTTACGGCAAACCGGATGCCACGCGGGACGAGGTGATCGCGGCGGCGAAAGCGGCTCGGGCGCACGAGTTCATCCTCCGATTGCCCGATGGCTACGATTCCCTGGTGGGCGAACGCGGACAGTCGCTCTCCGGCGGGGAACGGCAACGCATCTCGATTGCTCGCGCGCTCATCACGGACCCGGCCATTCTGATTCTCGATGAAGCGACTTCCTCCGTCGACACCCAGACCGAGCAGGAAATTCAAACTGCTCTGGAAACGCTCACCCGTGGCCGCACCACGTTGGCGATTGCCCACCGGCTCAGCACCCTGCGTCGTGCGGATCGGATCGTGGTACTGGAACGCGGTCGGATTGTCGAAGTCGGCCCACACGATGAACTCCTGGCCGCCGGTGGCAAATACGCGGACCTGCACCACGCCCAGGCTCACCCACCCGCTCTGGTGGAATAATGGAACCTACCCCCATGATCCAACTCGATCACGATGCCCAGGG
>JAIXLE010000159.1 GCA_026931725.1 Bacteroidales bacterium | reverse complement strand
TGGTTGTTCACGCCGGTCGTCATGGAGCGAATGACACAGAGGTCGTCCACGACTTTCGCGGTGTGCGGGAGCAGTTCGGATACTGCGATCCCGGATTGGCCATGTTTCGAGAACTTCCACGGTGAGGCCAGGACTTTGGAACTGGCCTGGGCGGCGTTGTCGAACTTAATCGTACCGGGGAACGGCTTTCCGTCGAGCTTTTCGAGGGCCGGTTTCGGATCCAGCAGGTCGATATGGCTAGGTCCACCCTGCATGAACAGGGAGATCATCGCTTTCGCACGCGGGGGGTGGTGCGGTTTCTTGGGCGTGAGATCGAAACTACGCGGATCCAAGATCGGCTGTGGTGGGTTCGCTCGGAGTTGATCCTGATTGAGTAGCCAGGACAAAGCGAGGGAACCGACACCCAAGGTCGACGAATGCAGCATTTGTCGGCGAGTGAGTGGATGCATCATTATCGTCTCGCAATCTGAGTGTATGTCGGTTATTTTATCAATCCGATGGCTCGGGTGTGAATGAGTTTCTCGTACCCGGTCCTGTCGCCCATCGGATCCTGTCGTAGGCAAACGCAGCGGTTCGGGTCAATCAATGTACAGGAACCGATTGCTCATCAAGAGAGCCTGACAGAAGGCGGCCAAAGCCTGATCGGCGGGGGTCGTTTCCGCTTTGGCTTTCGGGTCGGGTTTGGGTTTCGGTTTCCCTTTCACGGGAGCAGCCGAGTTCGGCCCGGTGGGCGCTTTCGGCTTCAGGTCACGGAAGTAGCTTTCCTGCTCGGCCAAGAAGGTTTTGGCTCGCTGCAAGTCTGCACTTGCGGGAACCTGATTGTAGGCCAGTTTCCAGGCGCGGGTAATCTGTTGGTCGCGATCGTCACCGGCTTCCTTGTGGAGACGCTGGGCGAACGCGGTAGCAGATTGTGTCACGAACTCGTTGTTCATCAGGAACAGAGACTGAGGAGCCACCGTGGTCCGAATGCGGGCTTCGCAGTTCGGTTCGGTCGTGGCCCAGTCGAATGAATCCAGGGTGGCTAGTCGTTCCGTCCGGCGCAACTGGATATAGATACTGCGACGATGATGCTGGTCGGCCGCAAGGGATTCATCACCCCGTTTGTACCCGGCACCGTCACGATTCGCCATCCCCAGAACGACTTGGCCGACATCGTCCGACATAACCGGAACCGGGGGGCCAAATTGGGCCGGATTGAGTACGCCGGACACGGCCAGGAACCCATCGCGGATCGCTTCCGCATCGAGTCGCAGCACGGGGAAACGACCATAGAGGCGGTTTTCCGTATCGGCTGGGTTGAACGCGGACGATTGCCGATACACGGTGGAAGTCAGAATGAGTCGATGCAGTTTCTTCAAACTGTAGCCCGAATCGCGGAAGTCCGCGGCGAGCCAGTCCAGTAGTTCGGGGTGGGTCGGCTTTTCACCGAGTCGCCCAAAGTCGCCGGGGGAACCGGCGATACCCCGGCCAAAGTGGTTCAACCAGATGCGGTTGACGATTACACGGGCAAACAGGGGGTTTTTGGGATGCGTGACCCAATTCGCAAACGCCAACCGGCGGCCACTGCTGGTGAGGCCAGCAGGTTTTTCGATCTGGAACGGTAAGATGTCCTCAAAAACAGTCAACGCTCCGGGGGGCACGACTTCTTTCGGTTGATCCGGGTCGCCGCGATGGAATAGCCGCGTTTCCGGGAGTTTGCCCGCCGGTTCGGTCAGTGCCCGAATATATTCCTCCACGGGTTTCTTGGCACGAATCGCGGAGGCATCCGCAGTGAGTTTCTTCAAATGATTCGCGGCTTTACTGTCGTAGAGATACAGCGACCCCGCTGAGACGTTGAGGCTGGGGTGTTGTTGCAGCAATTTCTTTTGCTCGGCGGTCTGTTTCGCAACGGGGGTCGCTTTGGCCTTGCGAGCGGCTTCGCGGATGGCATCCGGGAGCTTGGCGAACTCTTTTTCCAGCGTGGCGTTGATGTATTCTTGCTGCTTCTTCAGCCGTTCCGCGTCGATGACCTTGGCTTCGGCTTCCAGTTTGGCGGCTTCGGCCTTGTCTTTGGCGGTGTACAAGGAAACTCGACGAGCCGCGGGAGGCACCCAGGCAATCGGACTGTACGCGGGTTCGATGATCGCCCGCATCTGGAAGAAATCGGTTTGCGGAATGGGATCATAGCGGTGGTTATGGCATTCCGCGCAACCGATGGTCATGGCGAGAAGCGAGGAACTCATGATGCGGACGGTATCGCCGACCACCGCATTGCGGGCTTCTTTCTGGTCCGCTCCCGCGTTTCCGCTCCCGTCCGCCGCCATACGGAGGAACCCCGTGGCGATGAGTTTATCGAGTTCCGCTGGGGGCAGTTCCGCATACGGTGGTCGCACCATCTCATCACCCGCCAACTGTTCCCGGACGAACGCATCAAACGGTTTATCGGCATTGATCGACCGAATGACGTAATCTCGGTATTTCCAAGCGGTTGGGCGAACGGGATCGGCTTCGTTGAAGCCTTCGCTATCCGCATAGCCTGCCACATCGAGCCAGTGCCGGCCCCAGCGTTCGCCGTAATGCGGAGACGCCAGCAAGCGGTCCACCAACTTCTCGTAGGCGTTGGGCGAGGAATCGTCGAGGAAGGCTTGCACTTCGGCTGGGGTCGGCGGCAGGCCGGTCAGGTCGAATGTCACGCGGCGAATGAGCGTGCGGCGATCTGCGTCGGGGTTGAATGTCATCCCTTTGGCGGTCAGATCGCGGAGCAGCCAGTTATCAATCGGTGTCCGGGCACGATCCGTGGGCCGGGCTGGTGGCGGTGTCCGTTTTGTGATCGGTTGGAAGGACCACCATTGCCGATCATCATCGGAAATCAGCATCCCCGCGGACAGTGTCGCGGGTTCGGGGCGAACCGTCTTCGCGCCGGTGGCGATCCAGCGTTCCAGTACCTGAATTTGCTCCTCGGTGAGCTTTTTGTCACCGGGAGGCATTTCCCCGCTGCGAACGCGGATAATCAGTTCACTGTCGGCGGGTTTCCCCACGATGAAGGCCGGGCCGGATTCCCCACCTTGGGCTGCCAATCGCCGCAACCGCAGGTCGAGTCCGCCTTTGGGGGTTTTGGCTTCCCCGTGGCAGTCGAAGCAGAACGCCTTGAATATGGGCCGAACATCGTGTTCAAAGGTCGGTTGTTCGGGAACTTTTTGCGGGTTGGCCGCAGCCAGCACAACCGCTAAATAGGGCATCAGTGATATGGACATCGCAATTGCCGAATAGGTGAGCGGGAGGGTAATGAATCAACCAAGGGCAGGAGTATACCTCGGCATTATAACATGGTTCTGTTTCCCGGACACCAGAAAAGTTCATGACACCTGACAGCTTGATAGCTTGCGGCGGGGTGTGCGATCTTGAGCGGCGTGGCTTGCCGTAGGATCGCCACAACGGCGTAGGTAACTCCTTCCGCCGCGTGGGTTCCGACACTTGAAAAATCCGGCATCATTTCTTCTTCAGTGGGCGTTGCGCTTCCCGGCTCGCGCGAAGATAATCGACGGGCGTGGTGTTCGGACTGGGTTGACCGGGCGTGCTACGACCATCGGCGATCTGCTTTTCGAGCAACTGGGTCAATTGCTGAACGATCTCGGGATGATCGGCCGCCACATTCTGCTTTTCCCGGACATCGGCTACCATGTCGAACAACTGGACTGATGGGAGCGTGCTGGTATCGTCTCGGCCCGGACGGGGAAAACTCCAACCGCCGGAACCGGGACAGAAGATGAGCTTCCAACGCGGTGTCCGTATGGCAAATGAACCGTTGATCGAATGGTGAATCACAGATTCCCGAACAGCGGCCCCTTCCGGGTGACGCAGCAACGGTACGAGGCTGACACTGTCTTCCCCTGCGCGGTCAGGAACGGGGACTTTGGCTGCCTCGGCCACCGTCCGAAAAATGTCCGTCAAACAGGCCAACTGTGCGCAAGATGTCCCCGGTTTCACCACACCCGGCCAGCGGACCAGGAACGGCACCCGATGGCCGCCTTCATAAATGTCGGCTTTGTGGCCGCGGAAATGCGCATTGGGGTTGTGCTTCTTCGCCAGCAATTCCGCGAATTTGGCCTGCGGCGAGCAACCGTTATCGCTGGTGAAGATGACCAAGGTATTGTCGGCACAATGGTTCTGATCGAGTGTATGAAGAACATCGCCGACCACGGCATCGGTTTGCATCACGAAGTCGGCGTAGGCATTCAATCCTGATTTTCCTTGCCAGTCCGCCGCGGGCAGAATTGGGGCATGAGGTGCGTTGAGCGGCAGATACAGGAAGAACGGTTTGCCGTCCTTGGCCTGTGCCCGTTCCGTAATGGTCGCCACGGCTTTCCGGCGGATTGTCGGGAGGACATCCACACCTTCAAAGTCCTTGTGCGCGAAACCGATACGCACCAGTTTCTTATCCACCGTTGGCACACCAACTGTATGATCGTTCTCAATCCAGATGAACGGTGGCATGTCGAGCGAACCCGTGATGCCGTAGAAGGAATCGAATCCCACCGTCGTGGGACCGTTTGCGATCTTTTTCGTGTAATCAATCTTCCGAATATCCTTTTCCGTCTGCGCGATGCCGCCAGATTGCAGCGGCCAATCCATTCCCAGGTGCCACTTACCGATGCAGGTAGTGTGGTAGCCTTGCGCCCGTAGCAACTCCGCGATCGTGGCCCGGCCCGGTTCAATCAACCGGGGCGAGTACCCCCACAGCACACCGGATTGGAGCGGCGTGCGCCAGCAGTACCGCCCGGTCAGCAGACCGTACCGGGTCGGCGTGCAGACGGCCGAGCCACTATGCGCATCGGTGAAAATCATGCCCTGCGCGGCGAGTTTGTCGAGATGCGGCGTGGCAATTTTCCCATTCGGATGGAACGCCCGAACATCACCGTAACCCAGGTCGTCGGCCAGAATGACCACGATGTTCGGCTGTTTGGTTGTTGGATTATGAGCGGGGGTTGTCGTATCTGTCGCTTGGAGCCAGGGGCAGGCGAAAACCAGACTGAGAAGTGCCCATCCGCCGCGTGTCCATGAAGGCATGTGCCGTCTCACAGAAAGGAGAAAAGAAGATGCCTGGGATGACTCCCGCTCCCCAGGCGGTGTCATCGCATTATCACAAATCAGGAAACACAGGGGGAACGGTTTTTACGCCATCACGCGGAATCACGGAATCATGGAACAGAGCCGGACTTGATCGGTGAGCGGTACAGGTTATCGTCTGACCGAATCGGCTTCCCCCGTTACCGTTTCGGAGTTTCTCGTGCCTCCTGAACCTTGTCCGCCTCATGCCGCTCTGGCACAGATGATTTTCGGAAAATGGGTGTCGATGGCGGTTTCCGTCGCCGCCAAACTGCGGATCGCCGACCATTTGGCCGCGCAGCCCCGTCACGTTGCCGAACTGGCGGAACTCACTCAAACGCATGCCCCCTCGCTGTATCGTCTTTTACGGGCGTTGGCGAGCGCGGAGGTATTCGCCGAGCAAGCCGATGGCCGATTTGGCTTGACACCCATTGGGGAACTGCTGCGCACCGGGGTTCCGCACTCACAACGCGGCGTTGCGGATTATTGCGGCAGTGAATGGAGTTGGAAGCCGTGGGGCGACCTACTCGGTTCCGTGCGCACGGGGCGCACCGCGTTCGATCATGTATACGGTGAACCCGTGTTCGATTACCTGGGAAAGCACCCGGACGAATCCGCGGTGTTCAACGAGGGAATGACAGGGTTTTCGACCGCTGCCGCCCAAGCAGTCGTGCAAACTTATGATTTCTCAGTCTTCCGTACGATCGTCGATATTGGCGGCGGCCACGGGGCATTGCTGACGGCCATTCTGAATCAACATCCGGGATTACAAGGAATCGTCTTCGATTCTCCCGATGTGGTAGCGGGGGCCGTGTCGCCATTGACGGAAGCCGGGTTGGCACACCGCTGTCAGGTACAAGGCGGCGATTTCTTCCAAGCCGTGCCCACGGGCGGCGACTGCTACATCATGAAGCACATCATCCACGATTGGAATGATGATCGTGCCCAACGCATTCTCCAGAATTGCCGAGCAGCCATTTCCGCCAACGGCAAGCTGCTGATTACCGAAATGGTGATTCCACCCGGAAATACGCCCGCAATTGGCAAATGGTTGGACCTCGAAATGCTCGTCGTGGCCAGCGGGAAGGAACGCACCGAGGCCGAGTATCGCACCCTGTTGGCCAATGCCGGGTTCCAATTGACCCGTATCATCCCAACATCCGCACCCGTCAGCGTCATCGAAGCGATCCCGGTCTAGGATCGGGGTGTGCGGATGGGCATGATTCTCCCGAAGATTCTTGGGGAATCCGATTCAAGCATCGTGCGGAAAATACCGATAACCCTTACAGACCCCGATTCACGCGGCCGACCCCCAGGGTTGCGATTGCTGGCGGGACGGGTTGTGTCAGCGGCATCACCGCACGGAGGGGGCGATGTACAAGCGGCTTCTACTGGCCGGATTCGCGGCCGTCGGCCTGCTGAATGGCGGCTGCGTTCTGAATCAATACGCGTCTGATCCGGTCATTCGGATGGACCAGATGATGAACCAAAGCGAAGACTATCGTCAGATTGGAGAGTTCTGGCGGCGGTTCTGGTTCAACGATATGCCTTCGCACATGACCCCCGAGCGGATTCACGGCGGGATCATGTAAACGGTGGTTCCAAGATCGTAACCATCACCACATTGGCCTGCTCTGATCCGATGACCAAACATCGGGCCAGGGCGGGCCTGCGGGCATTCTGAAGGAATCGCCAAAACCCACTACTTCTGTGAGGCTAGTGTGAGGAAAACGTGATCGCGAATCGCGGGTGGCACCGCGATGACCGTTTGTGTCGGGCCACCCTTGCGGGAAAGCCCCATTTCCTGACGCATGGCGATTACCTGCGATGCCACACCCTGATGCAGTTCCTCCAAGGTGAGAAAACCATCGCGGTTGCGGTCTGTTTGGTTGTGAATCTGGTTGAGGGTGTGCGCGAGGGCGGCGGTGAAGAAGCCGTGCGTTTCCTTCACCGTGCGGCCATTGCGGGGAACCGGGACGAGAGCTTCCTGTGCGGTTTCATACGGAGCCGCTGCCGCGAGAATCACTGCCCCTTTCCCACCCGGTCGCAAGTCACGCCCCGGATCCTGTGCGATCGCGCCCGAGTGGCAGGAGTCAATGAGGACGAGCTTCCGACAATTCAAACGGGCGAGCCGATCCAAGAGCAACGAGGCGGAAACGACACCACCCACTTGGCGTAACCCCTGCACCAACCCTCGTTCCCCACCAACGGCGGACAGATTCAGCGGATCACCCTTCCACGGGGCGTATCCACAGAAGAACCACCCTCCCGGTGCCGCTGGTGCAGTATCATCGCCCACGGCACGGCCACCAGTCGTGCCGGTCACACCTTCCGCGAACCCGTGCCCAGCCAGAAAGAGGATGAACCAATCATCCGGCCCCAACTCGCGCGCCGTCGCATCAATCCCCGCAAGGATGGATGCGGGCGTGGCCTGCTTCTCCAGCAGCAGATCCACCTTGGCCGAGCGAATTTTCCCGCGTGTGGCTAAGCCCTCGATGGTGGTTTGCACCAACCGCGCATCCGCGACCGTGGAATGGAGCTGGCTGCCAGCGGGGAGATAGGGGTAGGTGTCAATCCCGACAGCCAAACCACGAATGATGGGGGCACGCGTCTGCATTGGGGTATGCTGGAGGCGGATCGTGCGTTCGCCGCGGACCTTGGCGTAGCCAGTCGCGGTGAGACGATTCGAGCCGATGCGGACCTGTTCTGGACGAATTTTGCACGTGCGCTCAACCGATTGACTGCCTTCTTCTCCCGAGATCGCCCATTCTTGCAGAAGAACTTCATCATCCAGCCAGAGTTCGACTTTTTCAATGGGGATAGGCCGGTTCGTTTCGTCACGCCGAGGATGGACTTTTAACGTGACCTGAACGGGGGCATCCGTGATCTTGGTATCGGAAGCGTGGATTTCCACATCTGGCGGGACATATTCACGCAACGGTGGACGCTCGGGATGACGCACGAGTTCCAGCACCGCTTGCCGCACCTTGTCCGGGCGTGCAAAGACGGAACGGAACTGGTCTGCCGGGAGGTATTCCGGTGTATCCGCGGCCATTTTCCCACCCACGAGCCAGCCCAGGTACGCATCTCCGCCGGGGCTCGCGGCATAGTAATAATCAGAATAACGATAGAGAATCCAATCTTTATTCGCGGAACCGAGGGCGGGAAAGAACCGGGCCTGTGGCCGAGTCAGTAACCGTGTCTTCGCCCAGGTTTGCACGAAGGCATTTTCGCTGGGGCGTTGAATGTCAAAAGCGAGTTCCCGTCTGGGTTCGGCCTGTTCGAGTGTATCCAGCCAATCGTTCGTGTTTTCCACCCAGCGGACATCGTAGCCGAGTCGCCGAATGCGATCGCCGGGGTGCAGTCCGCATTCCCAAGCGGGGCTGCCGTCCTGCACGGCTGTTACTTGGAAAGAACGCTGACCCGTTTTCGGATCAAATCGCCAATCGAACCCGGCTCCAATTCGCGCGTGATGTTCCCACGGAGTCAGCACCCACAAGCAGACCGTCTGATCGGTCGAGCCGGTGAGGAGCAGTTGACCCTGCTTGGCGGGGGCGATGGAAGTCACTGGTCCGTGATGTCCTTCTCCGCGGACGATGATGCGGGGGCGATCGCCGCGGCGGAATTCATACACCGTAAATCCCCAATAATGCCCCACGGCCAGTTGTAATCGCCGCCGTGGCCCCGTGGGCAGAAAGGTGTAGCACATGGGCCGATGGACAGTGGATTTTTCGAGCAGAAGTGGATAATGGAAACCCGATTCTTTGTGAACGACCTCCCAGGAAAACTCGTTTGTAGGACTAATTTCCACGGTCCAACCCTCGTGCGACAAGAGGGCTTGTTCGGATGGTTCGGTCACGCGGGTGGACCAACCCGGACGGCTCAGATCGAAGCAATCCCAGTTCCCCATGCCCAGCGCGTTGGGGTCCGTGGATTTTGCATCGAGTTGTGTGCGCATACAGATGACCTTGCCATCCTCGGCGGCTCCGACTTGCCAGATTGGCCGACCGACACTGACAACTCGCTTCCCGGCCGGTTGGAGTTTCCCGTCTGCGATATTCCACAACGAGGTTTCATGGTCCAATCCTCCCGCCACGGCGAGCTGTTCGCCGTGGGGTGCGAACGCCATGGCATCAGGCGCAGAAGTGGGTGTACCGTTGTGGCCATCAAAGTAGGAGGCGGCAATGAGTCGTGGTGATGTGTCTCGGAGATCGTAAATGCGAATATCTCCTGGCCGGGAGGGGCGGAATCGCGTCTCTTCTGCGATGAATATGGAGGCCACCGCCAGTCGATTCCCCGATGTGTCCACCGCCAAAGAGGAAGGAAGCAGTCGATGTTCGTTTCGCTCATTCTTGGGGTAATCGATCTTCTGGATCAACTCACCATCCGGGAGCGAACGGATTTCCACGGTAGTCCCGGTTGCGGTTTGCCGTAGAGGGCGAGAGGCTAACCACTTCCCTTGAGGGTGCGCGACAACACCACCAACCGGAGCCTCGAATCGAAACAGTTCCCCGTGATTCTGCCCCGGAACAACCTCGCCGACGATGCCGGAAATCGCCGCGTACCGCACGGCCTCTCCGTGGAACCCTGTCCAGATAATACGGGCTAACTGTTCCGCAATGACCTGGCGATCCTGCTCACCCGGTTTGACCAATTTGGCTTCACCCCGATTGCCAGCCAATCCCCACACCCACAAAGACCCATCTTCAAACCCCACGGCGAGCCGAGAGCCGGTCGCATCGAAAGCCACGCTCCAAACCACTCCCCCGGTGCCGTAACCCCGATGCGTTTCCGCGGACAATGCCCGGACGACTTTTCCCGTCTGGCGATCGAGGACAACCACATCGGCATTCTTGCGTCCGTATCCGCCAATGGCGAGGAGTTTTTCGTCGGGAGAAATCGCCAGAGCATAGATGGCCCCCCGTTGTTCACGGAACACGTTCCAGCGCAACGGCGAACGAGGAGTGAGTTCCCCCCCGGACACGGTCCACTGATGAATGACCTTATCATCGCCGACCGCGAACAACGTCTTCCCCGCACGATCGAATCGTAAGTGATCACATGCCCCCGTGCGACCGCCAGGAGAGAGAACGATTTGCGGTTCGGAGAAATCGAGCCGCAGGGCATCAGACGACTGCGCCAAAACCGAGTGGTCCAGTAGCGCGAGCGTGAAAATGGTGGCAGAAGCCAGGGCTCGTGTACGCATTCGTTCCGCCTCGGGGTCACCGCTGAGCCATGTGTCCGCGTGTTGCGCGAACCGAAAGGGAAATCCTGTGAAACTGTGCCGATTATACCCGTCTCAGGAGGAGAGTTCCATTACCGACACCGTATGAATTGCAAATGTGTATCAATCCAACAAACGATACTGACACTACTGTGCAAGTCACCCCCTGAAACATGAGGGTGGCAGACCAAACAGGGTTGAAAGGAATTCAGCCCTTCTGACATCCCAGGATACGGGAGCCATTGGATGACACGACTGCATCGCCTCGCCGCCGTCTTTGCGGCATCCACGGGAATGATCGCATCGGCAACCGCTGCGGAACCGGCCCTCGCACCCGCCGGATTTCGGACGATCGGGAAATCCCACGTCCGACCCTGCCCGCCGGGGGTGCCGGGCTATCCATCTCCGTACCTTCCGTCGTCTCCATTGTCTCCCGTGGATCCGAACCGCCCGATCGATCCGAACCGCCCAGTCGACCCAAGCCGTCCCACGGACCCGAATCAACCGACCGATCCGAATCGGCCGACCGATCCGAATCAGCCACTGAATCTCCCACCTGCCGTGCCGCCGACTCCATCGCCGTTCTCGGATAACTCGAACCTCATGGCCGAGTCTCAGGCGAGAGGAACGGGTGCGAGTGACACTCTGCTGCCCACGGTGAACGGGGATCTCATCGGCGGCGGATTGATCGCCGGCCCGCTGCCCGTGCGGGTTGGGCCAACCGGCCAGATCACGCAGCCCGTGCTGGTCCGTTTGCCGAACGGTCAGCTGGTCAATGTTGGCGGCAACCAGGGCACGTTCCGGCCAGCGGATGAACTGTTCCGTTCCGCGGGTCGTGGTGCGGCTGCTCCGGGTGTCAATGCCGTAACCACAGGCTTGTTCCCGCCACCCGGAACGACGTTTGACGCTGCTTATGCCCGATCGGTGGCCCAGATTCCGCAGATTGTCCGTGGGGCATTCAAAGTCACGGAGAACGACAGCCCCCGACCCATGACCCGTGCGTACTTCAGTTACTACTTCTACGACCAGGTCGGCAACCCTTACGGTGACCCGCGGATTCCCCGCATCTCCGTGCATCAGCAGATTTTTGGTTATGAAAAAGCCTTCTGGGATGGCCGGGCCTCGGTGGGGATCCGCTTGCCGTACAACCAATTAGTCGGTGGTCGGTTCTACAACGATACTTCGCTGGGTGACATCACGTTGACCTCGAAATATGCCCTGTACGACGACAAGGAAACCGGCAGCCTCCTGTCCGCGGGTTTGTTGCTGACCGTGCCCACAGGCTCCCGACCGTTTTCCAGCACGATTACCGGGGATTCGGTGTACGGAACGCTGATTCAACCCTTCGTCGGTTACATCTATCGTCGCGGAGATTTTTACGCTCAGGGGTTCAACAGCTTCGTGTTCCCCACGGATAACAACGACATTACGTTGTACACCAATGATATTCAGTTGGGTTACATCCTCTACGAAGCTCCGGGTCGGACTTTGAGCCGAGTCGTTCCGACGATGGAAGCCCACCTAAACGTACCGCTGAACAATCGCGGAAATGATTATGTGAACGACACAACGCA
This sequence comes from Bacteroidales bacterium, assembly GCA_026931725.1. GTDB lineage: Bacteria > Planctomycetota > Planctomycetia > Gemmatales > Gemmataceae > JAIXLE01. The sequence goes on along the minus strand of JAIXLE010000159.1, from coordinate 27,892 downwards.
TTTCCCTGATCAACTGACGCTCTTGGGTGGTCTGCAGTTCCTATTCAAGGACAAAGCGGGTCTTGGCATCTCGACCGGAGCCCCCGTCACCGGCCCCCGGTTGTACTCGCTGCAAGCGACCGTGCAGTTCAACTATTGGTTCTAAGAGTGTCGGGATAAAGAGTGACGAAACTGAGCAACCAAGTCAGATCTCTTCGCGTGATCCGGCTTGGTTGCAGTGATGACTGATTACAAGTTTGGATTCGAGAGTTCGAGCCATTCTCACGATCGGGATGAGGAGTAGTAGAATGATAGGGCGACGTGATGATTGGTTCCCAACATCCGTTTGGTCGTTCGACTGCGACGATCCCGAAGCAATGAATGCAGATCTATTACAAATTATTCTGGCAGAACGCCAAAAAGATACAACTGGGATTGTGGACTGGTCGATTGTCCAAGGTTGGCAAAGCCGAAAAAATCTGCATTTGCAACCCGAACTAGAACCCCTCATTCGTTTTGTGGAAATGGCAGTCTGGGAAGTGATTCGCTTCTTAAAGTGGGATACATCCCAAGGATCGCCTGTCATCAATAGTTGTTGGTCGATTGTGAACCCACCACAGGCATCAACGGCAATACATACCCACCCTCATGCCTACTTGAGTGGTGTTTATTATGTTCAAGCTGATGAATCTTCAGGTCATTTATTCTTGATCGATCCACGCCAGGCTGCACATGTAATGGCTCCACCCGTTACTGAACCCTCACCTTGGTCATTCAATCAAGTGCGGTACATGCCTCATCCCGGACGATTGCTACTATTCCCTCCATGGTTGCAGCATTATGTCGGACCAAATCAATCACCTCGTGATCGCGTATGCATCAGCTTTAATGTGGGATTAGAAGCAATCCCCTCGGATGGGTAATTCCACAGTGAAGATTCGAGATCAACATTTTGTTCCATGGGGCGCGATCAAACGCTTTTTGCGGGCAAATTCGGAAGATTACGGTTTCTCAGTTGTTTGTATGTAAAACATCGAAGTTTCTATGAAATGATGCTTGCGGGTAGATAGACTGTCTGGCAAAGTAACTCACAATAGTCTCCAAAATGCCCAGCTATCGTATTTTGGCCCACTGTAACCCAGAGAGAGGCGCAGCCCATGACCCGACGCATCACCCGGAACCGTGGTTTGGTTTTGGAACGATTAGAAAGCCGCGATGTTCCCACGACCTTCTTCGTCGATAACAACGCTGACTCTGGTCTGGGATCATTACGTCAAGCCATTGATGATGCCAATTTGGCACCGGGTGCAGATACGATCGAGTTTCGCAGCTTGCAAAGTGGCACGATTACGCTGGCATCAGCATTGAGTGTGACGGACAGTGTCAGTATCGTTGGCCCAGGAGCAGACGCAGTAACGATATCTGGAAACAATACAAACCGGATATTCAATATTAACAATATTTCGTTGCCTATTGATGTGACAATTTCAGATCTGAAACTTGCTGATGGAAATGCGACGGATATAAATGGCGGTGGTGCTATCTTTGCACTGAATGCCAATCTGCAGTTGAATACACTGATTTTTTCAAACAACAAATCTGTGAATATTGGTGGCGCTATTGGCGCAAGCTCGGACACAAGTATTACAGTTGAAAATTCGATTTTTACTGGCAATCAATCTGGATCAGATGGAGGGGCAATCTATCAATTTGGTTATACTGGTCTTCTCCGTATTGAAGGGTCATTGTTTGATAACAATACTGCAATTAATGAAGGAGGGGCAGTTTATATTGATGGATCGAATGGAGATAGGATTGAAAATTCTACATTTACTCGCAATACTGCTGATGAAGGCGGAGCGATCAATTTTTCTCCCGGTAATGGCAATGAAAGCCTGCTGCAACTCATCAATGTGACCGCCACTCAAAATACAGCAAGAGCATATGGAGGTATTAGTGGCGCTCAAGCCGCGCCAATTCTATTAAACTCGATTATCGCAGGGAACACATCGACTGACCCGACCACACCAGATGACCTTATTGGCCTCGTATCGTTGGGGGGGAACGTAATTGGTTCCGTTGATCCAAATGGTATTTTAGTACAACAACCTTCTGATATTATCGGTGCCACCAACCCCGGATTGGCCGCTAAACTCGCGGATAACGGCGGTCCAACTCCCACGCTAGCCTTGCTTCCAGGTAGTCCAGCAATCGGACGTGGCGTTGCCAGTGGCTCAATTAGCCCCTTTACACTCAATGCACCGCCTGCGGACCAACGCGGCCTTGCCCGCCCCACAGGGGGGGCTTTCGATGCGGGAGCAATTCAGGTTCAACAACCGATCGGTGTAGCAACTACCTTTACCACAGGTGCTGAGCAATCCCTCACGATTGCAGCGCCAGGTTTACTGACAAACGCCCAAGCCGTTGATCCCGCGTACCCGAATCTGACGGCTATCATTGTCTCACAACCGGATCCTGCTACAGGAACCGTGAATCTGAACCCGGATGGCTCGTTTACCTTCACACCGGCTCCTGGTTTTTCTGGAATAGCGACCTTCCAGTTTGCCGTCACCAATGGTGTCCGCGCTTCGGCACCATTGACCGCCACAATTCTGGTGCAGCAATCATTAATCGCCATCGGAACCGGGGCTGGGGTGCCATCGCAGATTCAGACGTTTAACCCCGATGGGACACGTGGTGCGGCGTTCAATCCGTTTGAACCCACGTTCCTGGGCGGCGTGCGGGTGGCGGTGGGAGATGTCAATGGCGACGGCGTCGCCGATATCGTTGCGGGAGCCGGGCCGGGTGGGAGCCCACGGGTGGTGATCTTCGATGGGAAGACCAATGCCCAACTGGCGAGCTTCTTTGCCTATGAAGACACCTTTGTTGGCGGTGTCTTCGTGGCCGTCGGTAATGTCACCGGGGATGGGAAAGCGGAAATCGTGACTGGCCCCGGTTCCTCGGGCGGCCCCCGCATTCGGGTTCTCTCGTTCGATCCCGCTACGGGAACGGTGAACTCTCTCCTTCCCGATTTCTTCGCCTTTGGTGATGACCCGAACTTCTCCGGCGGGGCTCGGGTTGCCGTGGGCGACATGAACGGCGACGGGGTCGGCGAAATCATCGTCACCCCTGGTCCGGGCGGTGGACCACGAGCGACGATCTATGGGGTCAGCGGCTCGACCGTGTCCTCCCAGGCTTCGTTCTTTGTAAGTGGTATCGAAGAGACATTCCGCGGGGGTTTGTTTGTCGCGGCCTATCCGGCGGCAGCGGGACAGCCTGCGTATCTGGTATTCGGCCCGGATAACTTCTCCGGTGCCGCCGGTTCGGTCCTCCAGGACATTTCCCAAAACTTCCTGGCCGCGGACTTCGTGTCCTCGCCAACCCTGTATGTCAATTCTGTCCAATCGAGCGGTTCGGGCTTGACGATGACACCCGTTGCATCGACGCAACCATTCGGACCCACGTTCCCTGAAGGGATCCGTGTGGGGACATTTACCACGAGTGACGGCTCACCAGGTATCGTCGCCGGTTCGGGTGAAGGGGGGAACGGATTGGCACAATTCTATCGGCTCAGCGGGAACAGTCTGACCCCGTTGTTCGCGGACCCAGTCACCGTGTTCGACCCGGCATCGCTCGCCTTCGCGGATACCACGTCGAGCGTTTATGTCGGTGGGACAGCCAATGCGCTGACTACACCGGTGAGTCGGTAAAGTCTCACCGGAGATGGGGTTCCCGACCCCGAGTGTGTCCTCGTTGATCCACTCGGGGTGTCGTCTTGTTCGGCACTCCAATCACTCATGTCGGCTCCGGCTGCCAAGTGTAGGTGGCGGACTGGCCGACGTTCTCTTCGACTTCGATCCGTAGGATTGTGGGAGTGAATTGGAATTGCTCCCGCAGCACTTTTTGGAGTCGTTGGGCGATGTATCGTGCCAGTAGCTCGGCGGTCGTATTCTCGATGGGCAGGAGGACACAATCTTCCCGAGGGAAGACCCATTCCCGGTCCCGATAGGACACACGGACTTGTCGGGGTTGCTCGTCCACATGAATCACCGGGTTGCGTGTGGCGATGAGCATATGATGATCCAGCGCATTCGTGATCGCTTGCGCCTGCTGTTTCAAGGCCACGAAGTCGAAGACATAATAATCCGTGGTGTCGAGTGGAGCTTCGATTTCCACGGCCGTTCGGTAATTATGGCCGTGGAGCCGTTCGCACTGGTGCCCCGCGTAGCTGATGAAGTGGCCCGCACAGAAAATCAGGTTGTCTTTCGTGATGCTGACTTTGAAGGTTTCGTTGGTCACAACCAATCCTCGATTGGCCAATGGAATAGGGCGGAAGGGGCGATCATTTTTTCCCGCAACGCCACGAACAGACACGCCGCGATCAGGTCGGCTGTGGTGCCGGGGTTGAGTTTGTTCCCATCGGATCGCAAAAACCGATCCAGTGCGTGGGCGGCCACTCGGCCATCTGATGTGGTGATACCGCCGCGAGATTGGACATCCCGTGCCCGCAATCGGACATCTTCCGCGATGGCTAGGCCATTCTTGCGGGCGATGAGACTGTCCGAAAATGTGGCCATCCAGGCGAGCTGACAGTCGATGATGGCGGCTTCCAGAGAACCGAGTCGCTGGAAGGCCTCACACAATTTCGGGACACCGAATTCCAACACGTCCGCGAATCCGTGGACATACTGCCTTGCAATCATGTCCCGGTCGGCCGCCAACTGCATCGCCTCCCGCAGTGGGACCGTGGGTAGGACGTGGACATCCTGTTCTGGGACATCGCCGAGTCCGCCGGGCTGGGCAAGTCGGATTGCGCGATAGACCCATTCCGTATCATCTCGGGTGAGACAATCGAGAACACGCCGCATTGTGGGCGGAGTCAGGGACTCGTCCAACGCCACGGCGGCTAACGGGGCCACGATGAGACAGATGCCCAGATTCGTATTCTGGTGAACCACCGATTGGGTCGCGGCAACCGCACGATAGATCGTCTGGCCGATTCCGAGGGAGCACGCTTCGGTCATTGCGGAATGAATGGCGACCGCGCTGAGCAAGAAGTCTGTTGCGGTTGTTCCACAGAAGGACGCTCGGGGGTGGACGTTCCCCATTTTCCGAGCCATGACTTCCCAGATGCAAGCCATCTGGGCCAGTTCCCCCATTGACCGTGGTCCCTCATCTGGTGTCACGCGCGGTACTCCTCGACCGCGTATCGCACGATCGCCTTGGCCACGTCCACCTCGCAGACTTGGGACAAGGCCTTCCACCCCGGCACGGCGTTGACTTCCAACACAAACCATTCGCCGTTCGGCCCTGGGAGAAGATCCACGCCAGCGACGGGGGCACCGACGACATCCGCGGCCCAGACCGCGAGTCGGCGTTCATTATGGGAGGGTTCCACTTTCTCCGCGATGCCCCCTTGGGCGACGTTGGTACGCCAACCCTGCGTGGCCGTGCGTTTCATTGCCCCGATCACGCTGCCCGCGATGATGAAGATCCGCAGATCCCAACCGGGGTGCGCAATGTATTGTTGAACATAAATCACGCCGCCTGTCTGTTCGATCGCGTGAAAAGTCCGCCAAGCAAGTTCCCGGTCATTCACTCGCACGATACCGCGGCCCTCGGCACCAAATAACGGCTTGACCACAACATCGCCGCCCAGTTCCTCGAAGGCGATCATGGCATCGTCGGATTTTTGGCAGGCGATGGTCAGTGGGACGGAGACACCGGACTTTGCCAGGCGGACATTGGTCAGGTACTTATCGACACAGGTTTCCACGGCACGCGGCGGGTTGAGGACTTTTACCCCCGCGAAGGATGCGGCATGGAGTAGGTCCATGCGGAGGACGACCTGTTCCAGTGACCCCGCGGGCATGGTCCGCACAATGGCGACATCGTAACCGTTCAATGGGACACGTCCCGGATGGGGCGCGGGTGCCCCGGCCGAGACGGTGCGGAAGTCGATCACATCGGCGTGTTGGCCCAGAGCTTGAGCGGCTCGCATCAGATCTTGGATGTGCCAGCCAGTACCACCGGAGAGGAGGGCGAGATTCATGCTTCTATGGGGAGCGTGGTGAGCGGCGGGGGAAACAGGTCTGCGACCCGAACGCGGAACCCTGGCAGAACGGGGTCGCCAATGAGTTCATCGGACCCGGTGAGGCGGGTGGCCGCGTGGCCGCCAGTGTAGCAGAGGATCGTGCGTGTCGCTGGGGTGAGTACCCAAATCATCCGCACACCTGCACGGAGATAATCGTTGACCCGGTCTTCGACTTCTTCATAGGTATCGCGGGGGGACACGACTTCGGCCACCAGGTCTGGGGCCAACCGGGCATAACCGCGTGGTGGACGGTCGCCCTCGAATCGCCCGGAGGCGACGAATGAGACATCGGGTTTGCGGACGAGTTTGGGCCGATGGGGGAAGCAGGCATAACCCGATTCGGAACTAAAGACCAGACCGAGGCAATCTAATTTGGTGAAGTGCGTCAAGAGCCAGACCAACTGTCCGCCGATCCAGCCGGTTTCACAGCCGCCATTCTGATCCCAGGAATTTTCATCGACCAGTTCATACCCTTCCATGCGGGCCATCGCCTCGAATTCTTCGACCGTCAACATCGCGGGAACAACCGTAGGCATCAGGAGATCTCCTTATCCAGTTCGGTTCATGAAGCCGATTCTACGGTGGCGGCTTCGGATGGGAACAGTTCGGCTACCCGCACACGGAACCCTGGAAGGACCGGATCGCCAGTGAGTGTATCCGCTTCCATCAATCGCTGCACGGGTTGCCCCGGAATATAGACATCGACGACCCGCAAGTCGGGATGCACCACCCAGATGAGCGGCACCGCGACCGATTGGTAATCCGCGAGCTTTCGGTTCAGATCATAAACGATTTCGTTCGGTGAGATGACCTCGACCACCAAATCCGGGGGAATCTGGCACACACCATGTGGGTAACGACCAACCGGCAAGCGATTTTTCCGAATGAATGAAACATCTGGTTTGCGGGTTTGATCAGGTTTGTTGGGAAAACAGCGGTAAATTCCTTCCGAGTCCAGAACGACTCCCGATCCTCCCGATCGCACCCACGATTGGAGTAAATAGTTCAAATAACTCTGGATTGCACTGGATTCAATTCCCATACCTTTCTCCAATAGTTTTCCGTCAACAAGTTCGTATCCTTTATTGTCGATCTTGTCGAACCGTTCGGCGGTGATACGCTCGGAGGGAGGGGCCAGTACGGTTGTTGTCATCGGGAATCTCCATCTGCGAGAATCGGTTACCCCATTATCCACCGAAGAACGACTTCCGCAACAGTTCCGGGGCAAGACGTCCCCAGGTCCAGGCTCGGCCACTGCGGAGGTTCACGAATGTGACCTCGGCGGGGGAGAACAACAGCGGGTCAATCTGGTAGAAGTCCCCGTAACGGGCAAAGACCTCGGCGAACGGGGCTCCGTAGTCCCGCGAAGCCGAGGAAGGCACTTGCGGGCCAAACTGTTCGATCGTGGCATCTTCTGTATCGACCCAGAGCGTGACCCGACCACCGTAGAGAATGGCATCGTTGGTTCGGCCGATCGCCGCCAATTCGTTCGCGGCCACCGGCGGTAACGGAGCAACACCATAACCGGAACGGATGCAGGTGACATCAAACCGCAGTTCGTGCAATTTGTGCAACGCGGTTTCGACCGATCGGGCGACCACCTGGATGGTCCCCGCGAGACTCGCTGCGGGAGCGGCCAGCAGTGTCAGTTTCTCCGCCGTGATCGGCAACTTGTTCACGATCGCAACCACGGCTTCCGGTGCGGGGAGTTTCTTCGTCTCCAGCACGCCGACGGCGGTAATGCACTCTTCACGTCCGGGAATTTGAGAAAAGAGTTCTTCCCGTGCCGCCAACGCCCGCATCGGGCCTGACCCCATAGCGAAATAAGAATCGGTCTTCACTTGCCAGCCCGCGTACTGAGAGGCGAGGCAGGCACGCACGGGGTCGTCGGTATGCACCTGCACGGCGGGGGTGGGGAAATCCGGGAGCCAACCCGGAACCACCGCGACCGTGCCCCGATCGGCCAAACAGACACGGGTGAGCATGACCCCCGCCGCGATGCCGCCCGAAGCATGAACCCCGCAGTCGATGAGACGCGCGCCGCCCACGGCCTGCACGGTGACACCGTACCGCTCGGCGTGCAGGGCCAACTCATCGGCGACGTGGTTCGCGGATTGGTTCAGGGTCGGCATTCTGATTCTCCAGAAACAAAACTCTGCTGGAATAGTTGATCGCATTCAGCCGCTCGTGCCCGCAATTGAGCTAGACACGCGGCAGCGCTCTCGGCTTCGGCTAACAACGTCAGGACGGGCTGCCCTGGCGCGATGCGTGTACCGGGATGGGGAATGTCCGCGAAATCGGGTCTTCGCCATACATCGGTGACATGCCGAAGTGATTCTTCCCAAGGGCCGCTCGCGGGAACGACCAGCCGATGCGGAGCGTAATAAATCGCTTTGCCGATCATGCGGGAGCCGAGTGCGGGCGATCCGGCGTTCGGCGGTGGGAACGCGGTGCCGCGCAGGCACGCTTGGCCGGTGGCGAGTTCGATCACCTCCACCGAGGCCGTGTACCGCGGATTCACTTCCAACAGAAATGATCGGTCGGCCTGTTGAATGCAGTCGATTCCGAACAGGCCGCGTATTCCGCAAGCCGCCACCAGAGACGATGCTCCGCGAATCACATCCGATGAAGGATCGGCCAAATGCGTGAGTGAGCCGGCATACTGGAACGGTTGTGCGTGCAGCCAGTCCGTACCGACCAACTGCGTCGAAAACCCGCAGACGACCGCTCCAGAATCGCTCCCCCAGAACAGTGTGGAACCCGATTTCCCAGGGAGGAACTGTTGCAAAAAGTGCCCCGCGCCGGGGTCGTCGAGTTCGGCTGAAGTGGCGAAGCGAATTCCTGCTCCGCCGGATCCCCGCAACGGTTTCCGCAGCCACGATCCCGATGGAGTCGGTGACGTGCCGGGATTGCGCAAGGCCGGATGAGCGATTCCCTGTTCGGACCAAAGTGCTGACAGGGTAAACGGATTCCGCACTTGTCGTAGCGTCGCCGATCCGTTCCCCCAGAGTTCGCGTTCCTGTGCCAAAGCGTCGATCAGGTCGGGTTCGTTTTCCAGGCCGCCGGTGTAGAACCACGGCATCGGCGGCACTTGGCGTGCCCGGCGGAACAGGCCATGCGGGTATTCCTCCCACGGGCACAGCCAACATTCCGCCAGTTGTTGCGTGTCTCGGTCGGCAAACAGGTCGATGACGAACGGTTCATAACCGGCTCGGCGGGCAGACGCGGCCGCGGCTCGGGCGGATGCCCCCAGGATCAGGACGCGATCCGCCACGATGACGTTACTCCTCAGATTCCCCGGCAACCGGGAGCCCCAGGAACTTGCGGACAGCCCGCACTTCCCGTAACTGAATCACCCGGAGAACATCGGAATAGTCATCCGTCCAGGCGTGGACGTTCGGGTCCACGCGGAATGGCTCCCACGGGCGGAACGTGTTCCAGGCGGCCATCCCGGCCAGTGCGCCGAAGCCGGTATCTGCCCGATAAGCTCCCAGTTCACCGAGTTGGGCTTCGCTCTTGGCCAAAATGATCCACGAGGAGGCCGTCTTGCCCGGATAATCTTCCGCGCGATCATTCCAGACCCGGCCTACGAGGCCCGTTTCCTGAGCCAGAATCGCCACCACGGGTTCCAGATTGATGTAACGGTTCGAGATGTGAATGGCGATGAGGCCATCATCCGGGACGCGGTCCCGGTACAGTTCCACCGCCTCACGGGTCAGGAGGTGAACGGGAATCGAATCCGAACTGAACGCATCAACCAGGAGTAATCCGTAGCGGGCCGCGCGGTTTTGTTCGAGCTTCAACCGCGCATCGCCGAGGATGAAGTCGATTTTCGCGCCGCGTTTCTTGGCATCATCGACAAACGTGAACGGGCCGTGAATCGGCGGCTGCCCTTGGGCCACAGCTTCGGGGTTCATCACCTTCGGTTCGACGACGATGTCGAGAACGGTCGGGTCGATTTCGTAGAAAGTCAGTGACTGACCTGGACGAGCATACGCCGCGACAGAGCCGGTGCCCAGGCCGATCATCGCCACATCGCCAAGCGGATGACGACTGCGAAACTCCGCAAAAATCTCACCCACTGGCCCCGTGCGGTGGTAGTACGTCAACGGTTCCTGGCCAAAGTCCCACGATTGCTGCAACCCGGCGAGCAACACGGTATCCCACGGAGTCGCGGAGCCAAGTAGCCGCAGATCATCCCGCAAGACGGCTTCGGAATGCCAGATGTTCGCGGAACGACGTGACAGATACCCGGCCCCGGACAAATCGGTCAACGGTTGCGTCAGGGTTTGACCATCGACGGCTTGCGTTCCGTGCAGGGTCGTACCGTGCATCAATTTGTGGTAATACATCGGCTTTTGCAAGCTGAAGACGTTGGGCTTCCCTTCGGGGTCGTCCGGGTCGGCCGCGGTGAGCAGCATCAGGGTGCGTTTCTCCCCGAATTCCTGGACTTTCAGAATCCCGAAGAAACTCCGTGCCGAGGCCAGGGCGGCATCCTGCTTGAACTCATGCACATGCGAAGACAGCAACACCGCGGCCACGCACAAACCAAAACGGATGGGCCGGTCGATGAACAGGAAGCACAGCATACACGGCATCGCGTAAATCAACAGAATCGCCAATGTGCGGGCACTCACATGTTGTTTCAAACCGCAATACTGAATCAGTGAGGTCAGATGGTCGGCGGACCAGACACAGGCATGATTGAACCACTCGAATTTCTCCGGCAAGAGAACCAGCCAAGCCGTGAGGGCCAGCATCGCAGCCGGGATGAGGACGTTGAGCATCCGCGGTCGCCAACGGCCCAACGCTGTTTGCGGGGCCGTTTCGGGGTATTCCGCCTGAATTTCATCCAGGAGTGGCGGCACCAACAGGCAGGCGACGGCCAGGGCAATGGGGTACTCCCAGTCCAGCGGGAACGCCACCGGGGCGATCAGAGCATTGAAGATTCCCCCGAGGACACCGCCAACGGAGATGAGCAGGAAGTACGTCGTCAAATGCTCTGGCGCGGGCCGTAACCGGGCCAGTTCCGAATGCATCAACAACGCGGTGAAGAAGTACGTCACCAAGTGCAAACCCAGCATCATGAAGATACTTAAACCGGGAATGTTCGAGGTCATCACGAAGACGAGGAGCAAGATCAGCACTGGTGCCGTGTTGCCCAATATCGGGCGGAACCAGGAGGGCGTGTGGGCGAATGCGATAATGAACGTCAGCAGGTAAAGTGCTAATGGAATGACCCACAACAACGGCACCGAGGCAATGTCCGTGGTCATGTGGAAGGTCACACCGAGCATCAAACTACTCGGTACGAATGCCAGCGCGATCCAGCGTAGCCGGGTGCGGAGCAGGGGGGGCGGTGTCCGGGGGGCGGCGGCGCGGGCGGTCTTCGCCTGCGTTCCGAGTTGGGCTCCCATGCCCATCGGGTCACTGGCGGCACGGCCACAACGGTAAACCAGCGCCGTCAGAACCGTGAACCCGGCAGCCCACACCCACGCCTGCGTTTTCAACGACAGGCTCGGTTCGATCACCAGCGGATAGCCAAGCAGCGAAATCAGGCTCCCCGCGTTGCTGGCCGCATACAGAAAGTACGGGTCTTTCGCGGAAGGGTGCCCAGTGTAGACGAACCAGCGTTGCAGCAAGGGCGCGCTCGTCGAGATGACCAGGAACGGTAAGCCGATCGCCACGCCGAGTAGCATCAGCACGCCGAACATCGGGTACGCTTCCCCCTGCGGGGCGATCGACTGGAAGATGGCTACCGGCGAGTGGTTCGGCGACAGAATGGCCATCGCGATCAGCCAGAAAATCGTGGCTCCGAGAACGCCGAGGTGAATTTTTACCTGTTTGCCAGGATTCTCCAGGTGGGTTTCCGTCAGTTTGTGGGCGTACCAGTAACCGAGCAACAGCAACCCTTGGAAGAACACCATGCAGGTATTCCACGCGGCCGGGCTGCCGCCGAGGAGCGGGAGAATCATCTTCCCCACCATCGGCTGAACCATGAAAAGCAGGTTCGCACTAATGAACAATGTTATGGCAAACAAAACGGGCACGGCAGCCCCCAACGCTACGAGGAGGGAGTTTCAGAAGGTGAGCGTCAGGGCATGGTTATATCAACAGTGACCCAGTAGGGGTAGCGGTGACTCACGCGGGAAAGTGGGAAGACTCGGTCACGATCGCATTTCTTCTGTCGACCGTACCAGGGGTCACGGTCACCATCCCGTGTTGGCCCTGGATTGGTCACAATGGCGATGGCACTACGGCTTCAGCGGCTTCACGCAAGTCAGGGTCGCGGTGATCCGCACGGTGCCAAGGCGGCCCGCGGTAGTCGTTTCGCGGTTCACCAGGATTTGATCAAACGCGGATAAGGCCACGTTCAACTTTTGAAGTTCTTGCCGCAGCACTTGGGGGGATTTTCCGGTCCAGTTGGCCAGGGAACGTGTCAGTGTATCCTGATGATCCGTGAGATAGGCCCGCCATTGGCGGAACGACACCCGCAAGAGTGGTGTCATCGGGTTGGTGGGAGCAGCCAATTCCGGTTGAGTGAAGGACGCTATCCGTTCCGGGGAACTGGCCAGCAACAGTGTCTCACCGACACGGGCCAACGCGGGGCGAAAACCCGCGGCGAATCCCGCATCGTTCACCAGAAAATGCGCTGTGTACGTTGCGGTCTTCTGTTGCTGCATCTCAATCTGGTCTTCGTGAGATTGATTGTAGGCGATGCGGGCCAATTGCAGTAAGAGTTCGCCCGCATTTTCCAGAGCGGATGCCGCTTCGGGGTCACGGCCGCTGAGTCGAACCGCGACCGTCCAACCGGGCAGGTATGCGGCCGTTCCGACGGACGGCGCTTCCATCCAAAACGCCCAGTCCGGGCCGATGGCCTGGACCATTTCCGGGAACCGATTGCGGCCCAGAATCGGGCTCAATCCTTTTTCGACCCAGGATTGTAACCCCTTGCGTCCAGCAGTGGGCAAGAACGAATCGAGTGCCGCCATCACATCGTAAGGACGTGAGCGACCCGCCACGGCGAACAGGGCATCGTTGGGGATGGCGGACCAATACGCGGAAGCTCCCGATTCGGGAAGCAGGAACGGCCGCAGTTCTTTCGGGAGTTGGTCCTGCTGGAACGTCGCGGCCACGGTACATTCCAACTGGGTCGTGGGGTGAATGGTGATCGCCCATCCTTCACAGGCTGACCACAGTTTGCGGAACTGTTCCAAGAACGCGGCTTCTTTACGGTCTTGGGTTCGGCTAGCGCGATGGGCCAGATGCGTGTCGAATGCTCGCGGGTTCACCCAGGCCGCGCACAGTTTCTTTTCGTCGATCAACTTCTGCAAACCGACTGGTACGGGAGCAGGGGCCGCTTCCGTGTCGCGGTCAATCAGGGACCGAATCACCGCTTCCTGGCCGGAAAAGGCAAAAATCCCTTTGTGAACGCGGTAATACTCCGTGTTCGTTCGCCCTTTCCGCTCGGTGTACGACTGATCGCGGTAGGTGATCGTTCGGACAGACTGAACCTCTCCTGAGCGTTGCTGAACCGTGTTCAACTTCTCGAATAGACGTTCCAGCAATGCCGGTTTGCGAGGCCGCACCAGGATCACGCCCGATTCCGCGCTGGGGCGATCTGGGGGTCCGGGTTGATAGGCAAAGACGATGGCATCTCCGAGAATCTCATCGCGGATGTCCGCGAGGGACACTTCAAAATGTGTTTGGAGCAATGTCTCAAAATTCTGGATTCGGGCACGCTCGCTGTCTGGGAACAATCGTGGGGCCAGTGTCGAGGTGGCGAACCAATCCGCGAATGGGGACGCGGTGAGGTCCGCCTGGTGCTGACGCAGATTCTGAATCACCACGCAGATTCCCGTTTCCGGCGCAACCAGTCGGAGTAGCGGTTCCGCTGGGGGCGGGGCCGCGTGCGAGCCGGTTGGCAAAACCAGCACGGCCAGCAACGCCAGTCCGGTCAGCGTGGTCCACGGCTTGCGAACCCACGCCAGATGAACCAGCAACCCACTGCGATTGGGCACGACAGTCATGATAGGCCGGGCCTCGGGGGCATCAGAATTTCGGTTTCGGAGCTTGCGAGAATCCCACATCACGCAGGAACAGGTTCCAAGCCCGTTCGGCGGAACCCGTCAACGGTTCCAGACCGGAGATCGCGGCTTCGGGGACATCCGCCAGGGTGGCCACGGAATCGGTTGTGGGGGTCCGGGGCGTGGGCGGTGTGACGGGTTCCGGGGAGGCATCCGGCAAAAGTGTCTGAGCCGGGGCGAGCGTCTCCGCGGCGGTACGGCGGGTCAGGTCCGCCAGGGTGTCCCGCATGGCGTGCAGCTGAGCGGAAACCAGGATCGGCGGAGTTTCCGAACGGGTCGGTGTCGCAAGGCTAGTGATCTCACGGGGGGGGGAACCCGGTGCGGTGGTCGTGAAGCGATCCCAGAAGAACACCACGGCCAGGGTGACGCTCGCCGCCAGGGCGCAGGCTGCCAGAATCCGCTGGCGACGTTGTTGGGAGCGGCGTTCCGTGCGTTGGTCCGCGAGGATCACGGGAATGACCCGATCGGCGAAGTTCACCGGCAAGGAGACATCCCGCGTGGCGGCCAGTTGGTCCAATGCCGTGAGGAGTTGCGTGGCTTCCCAGACGCGATGACGGCACGCCGGGCAAGCCCGCCCATGTTCGTTCTGGAGTGCCGACACGGGGTGTTCCCGATCGAGTACGGCTTGGATGAGTCGTTCGGTGTCCGGGCAGGCGGCAGAAGTGGGCAAGAAGGCATCCATCGTTCAACGATTCCCCGTTATCGGCTGCGTGTGGGTTCTGGGGTTTGGCGATCCGAGGTTGTGGGTTCTTGAGGAACCAACCCCGCTTGTCGGAGCGTTTCGAGAACCTGATTGCGGGCGCGATGCAACCAGGTTTTCACCGTGCCGACTGGCCGATCGAGAACCATGGCAATCTCTTCGTAAGATTGGCCCTGTTCGTGAAACAGCACGAATACCTCTCGGTAATCCGCGCGGAGTTCTTCCACGGCAGCGGCAATTCCTTGCACGAGTTCGCTAGGAGGGGCAGACTCGGGCCGATCCGGGATCAGATTCAAATGCTCCACGGGTTGCGGCTGCTTACTCCGTTTCCCGAGCCAAGTCCGACAACGATTGACGGCGATGGTTTGAATCCACGGTCGTAACGGTCGGCTCGCGTCCCAGTGATGCAGGCTACGGAATACCCGAACGAACACCTCCTGGGTGGCATCCTCGGCATCCTGACGGTGGTGCAGTATCCGAACCGACAGGGCAAAAACGTCCGCCTGAAACCGTTCTACCAGTGTCCGCATGGCCGTCGGATCACCGGAGAGGCAGCGGCGAACGAGTGCATCGTCGGTCACGGCGTTCCCCTCGGTGATCTGTACCGTACCGGGAGCGACAAGGTTTCACATCGGAAGAGTGAATCGCTCCACATGCGGAATTCTTCTCTCCCTGAGGCGACCTTTGGGGGAATATTGGGTCAGCGGTTGGCCGTGGCGGCGTGTGGTGTGGTCGCTTCCGTGAGGGCTTCCCCGAAGAGGGTCAAGGCGGTTTGCACTTGCTGTGCCGTCACGCACAACGGCGGGCAGAAGCGGATGGCCGATTCCCCGCACCCCAACAGCAACAACCCACGGCGGAACGCGGACTGGATCACCTGCTCCCGCAGAGTGGGGGCGTAAGCTCCGTCATCCGGGTGAACCAGATCCACAGCCGTCATCAACCCCAATCCACGGACGTTCGCCAGGATCGTGTGCTGGGTGACGAGGGACCGTAATCCAGCACGGAGTTGTTCACCTCGCTCGGCACTGTTGCGGACGTATTCTCGTTCCAGCAGGTCGAGCGTGGCCAACGCCGCCCGGCATGCCACAGGGTTGCCACCGAAGGTACTCGCATGGCTGCCCGGCGGCCAGTCCATCACGTCCGCTTTTGCCACAATCGCCCCGAGTGGGAGCCCGCTGGCGATCCCTTTGGCCAGGCAGGTGATGTCGGCTTCCACACCGTAATGCTCGGCCGCGAATAGCTTGCCCGTCCGACCCATTCCGCATTGCACCTCGTCCAGCACCAGCAGAATCCCGTGACGGTCGCACAGTTCCCGTAGGGTCCGCAGACCATCGGCGGGTAACGGATGATAACCGCCTTCCCCCTGGATCGGTTCCACGAAAATCGCGGCGACCTCATCGGGAGGGCAGGTCCGGCGGAACAGCTGATTCTCGATCATGGGCACCAGTCGACGCACCGCTTCATCATCACGCGGGAACTCGACATGGTGAATGTCCGGCACCAGCGGTGAGAAACCGCGGCGCTGCACGGCTTTGGATGCCGTCAGCGACATGGAGCCATACGTCCGACCATGAAAGGCACCGAAGAAGGCGATCACACGGTTCCGGCGAGTGTGCCAACGAGCGAGTTTCAGGGCCGCTTCGTTCGCTTCCGTTCCGCTGTTGCCGAAGAAGACTTTTTTGGGTGAGCTTCCGGGTGCGGCTCGGGCCAGTCGCTCGGCCAAGTCGATTTGCGGAGCGTAGTAAAAATCCGTGCCGCTCATGTGCAGCAGTTGGGCGGCTTGATCCTGAATTGCCGCGATCACCTCGGGGTGACAGTGGCCCGTACTCGTCACGGCGATGCCAGCGGTGAAGTCTAAAAAACGGTTGCCATCCACATCTTCGATCACGCATCCGCTGCCCGATGCCACAACCAGTGGGTAGGAACGGGTGTAAGAAGGGGAGACAAACGCCCGATCCCGTGTCAGGAGTTGGGTCGCTCGTGGACCGGGTAACGCGGTGGCAAGATGGGGCACCGGCAGGTGGTCGAAACGGAACATGAGTTATCCTCCATTTCCATTCCGCCCACCAGTCGGTAGGCGGATCAGGTGAGGTGCTTCCGCAAAATGGCGATCACTTCGCCCTCGTTCTTCAGGACCAATTCCACATCGAACGGCTCTGTTCGGGAAAGCCAGCCGAGCAGTTCTAGCACTTCCCGTTGGGTCCAAACGTGGTAATGAATGCTATAACCAATTTCGATCAGATGATCGGCCATCGCCTGAATATCTTCGGGCGTGTGTCGATCATGGACGAACTCGGCGTATTCCTCGTAGTGGCCGCGTCGGGAAACCGCTGGCCCGTTCTGATGATCGGCAATCAGGTGTTCCAGGGTTGTCAACGGTCGGTCCCGGTCGAAGGTGAACCGTTTATCCGGGACAGCGCAGTACACCACACCCCCTGGCCGCACGACCCGCAAAAAGTTCTTCAAAGTGCCGATCGGGTCTTCACAATGTTCGAGAAAGTGGTTCCCGATCACGAAGTCTTGAGATTGATCGGGTACGCTGCTGAGTGTTTCACCATCGGAGACAATATCCACCGGAACGAGGGGCAAAGTGGCCAAATCCGGGTATTGCCGTCGCAGATCCTCCACTGACATCCGATCCACGAATCGCACTCGCGCCGATTGCGGGGTCGGGAGCGGATTGTGCAAGGCTCCGACTTCGATCCCCTCCCCGTGCAAGTACTTTTGGGCGACCCGTTTGCGTGTTTTCAGGAACGAATCTGGCCGGACGATGGCTTTCAACCGTCGTAATGGGCGCACCAGCGGGGATCGGAGAATTCCGCCGAATACTTGCCGCAGCATCACCGCGTCTCCATACGCTGGGAACCCTACTTCTGAGGATTTTCAGCCGCAGTCTAACCGATATTCCCACATCTTGCCAAGCCGAAGCTGCAAGCCTCAAGCGGTGTCACCCACAATGGTCGTCGTGAGTCCTTGGGCCATGCGGATTTCGGTTCCGTGGTTCACGGTCCAGGAGGTCTTGTGCGTGACCGCTTCGATCAACCCAGCCGCGGAGGGGTGGCCGTTCCCGCTTTTCTTCACACCGCCGAACGGCAAATGCACTTCCGCCCCGATGCACGGCAAATTCACATAGCCCATGCCGTAATCGCATTCATCCCGGTACAACCGCATCCGCCGATAACTTTCGGTAATGACCGCCATCGACAGGCCATATTCCGTGTCGTTGTGTATCGCAATCCCGTGGTCATCATCCCGGAACGGAATGAGGGCCAGATGCGGGCCGAACACTTCTTCCCGCAGGCACCGGATGCCCGGTTGGTGTTCCATCCGGTACACGAAGGGTGACAAATAACACCCCGTCTCCGAGGTGCGATCACCGTTCAGCAGCACATCGGCTCCTTCCGTGCGAGCCAACTGGTTGTAGCCGAGGACTTTTTCGATGGAACCTTCGTGGATCACCGGCCCGGCAAAGTTCGCGGCATCGAGTGGATCACCAAATCGCAATCGTTTCGCGGTCTGAACGAAAGCCTCACAATAGCGAGTGAACAAGGATTCATGTACGAGAATCCGCCCCGCCGAGACACAGCGCTGCCCGGTGGTTTTGAAAGCGGAAAGGATGCCAGCCGTCACGGCCAGATCGAATCGGGCATCCTCGCAGACGACGACGGCGGACTTTCCCCCCATCTCGGCAGCGACGAGACGATCCGGCATTGAGGCGGAGAGTTCCTGAATCCGACGACCGACATCGTAGCTGCCGGTGAATAGCACGACATTTACGCCGGGATTGCGGACCAGTTCTTCCCCGACACGGCCATCGCCATGCAGCAGATTCACCGTCCCGGCGGGGAACCCGGCTTCGACGAACAGTTCGACCAGTTTTTGCCCCACGGCGGGCGTGTCTTCAGAAGGTTTGAAGACGGCGGTATTTCCTTCCAGCAACGACGGCCCGAGCATCCACAACGGCACCGCGAACGGGAAGTTCCACGGTGTGATGACGGCGACCACGCCCCACGGTTTCCGCCGCGTGCAAGCATCTTTCTCGGGAAGTTCAGACGCAACAATCTCGCCGATCGGCATGCGTCCCGTGGCGAAGACATATTGCACCATGTGCAACCCCTCGACCACTTCGGCCCGGCATTCGGTGATATTCTTGCCGCATTCGCGGGCCATCAGCAGCGCCAGAGCGTCCGTATCGCGTGCGATCAGTTGCGCCAAACTGTAGAAGCATTCGGCCCGCTGAATCCGACTCGTGCGTCGCCAGGACAGGAATGCCGTGCGGGCCGCGTCAACAGCGGTTCGGGATTCCTCCGCCGTGGCATTCGGGAAGTGGCCAATTACGGTATCACGATGCGCTGGGGACCGGCTCGGAAAATCATCCCGTGGAGTCGACCATGTTCCGGCCACCAGCATCCGACCCGCAATGGGTGTATCCACGGACATGATATTCCTCCAGAACAAGACATGCAGTCGGAAGTGGACTACGCCATTGTACCCCGGTTCCAACGCGAACCCAAACCGGGAACAATCACCAGTTCTCCGATTCTGACGAATGTTTGTATTATTTTGCGATGCCAAAACATCGGAAAGGTTCTTTTGAATTGATCGTTCCGTTCCCAGCAGTCGTTGGAAAGGTCTACAGATTCCGACGAAATCACCCAGCGGGGCGATTTCCTTGTAAGCCGGTTCCCGGAGAACTATATTCACCAGAGGGGCTGAACTCGGGTTCAACCCTCGTTTAGGGTTCCTTTCACCTGCCCCGGCGGTGACATGGGTGAACTGGCGCATGAGTGCGGTGTCGCGGCTCTTTATCATCTTGGGCACGGCGCGCGCTCACCCCTCTGGACCGGCGACCCGGACCAGGTTTCCCGATTGATGCCGCGGATGCTCCTGGATTTGCAGAATCGCGGGCAATTAGCGGCGGGTATGTCGACGTTCAACCCGGCACGGGATCGGCTACTCGACACTTACAAAGATGTCGGCCCCGTGGCGGAAGCCTTTCGGATGAGCCAAAGCCACAAGTACGAATCCATCATGGACGAGTACGCAGGCCGGGCCGCCATCGGTCACACCCGCTACGCCACCTGCGGACCCACCGGGAAATCCTACGCCCAACCGTTCGAGCGGCGGCACGGTTGTAAATGGAAGTGGTTCGCTTTCGCCTTCAACGGCAATCTCGCCAATCTGGATGCTCTCCGCACGGAGTTGCTCGGCCTCAGCGATTACCACCTGACACGGGACAACGATACCGAAGTCATCATGCACTTCCTGGCCCATGCCATTCGGGGCGACCAGCACCCGAACTGGGTCGAAGTTTTCTCCCATCTCAGTGAAAAATTTGATGGTTCCTACAACCTCGTGTTCCTCAACGCTTTCGGCGAGATGATCGTCTTGCGGGATCCGATCGGGCTTCGGCCGTTGTGCTACGCCCTGGATGGGCCGATGTTCGCGGCCGCCAGCGAGAGCGTGGCCTTGCTGAATCTCGGATTCAAGAACATTCAATCCCTCGCACCGGGGGAGTTGATCCACATTTCCAACGGGGAAATCCAGTTCCATCGCTTCGCCCCGAAACGGACACCGTCGCACTGCTTCTTCGAGTGGGTTTATTTTGCCAATGTGGCCAGCACGCTCGACGATCGGAGCGTCTATCTCTCACGCGCGGGGCTCGGAAAGGAACTGGCCCGCAAAGAACGTGAACTCAACCTGTTCGACTACAAGGATGGCAATACCGTCGTGGTGCCCGTCCCGGATACCGGCAAGGCCGCGGCCGACGCGATGGCCTACGAACTGGGTATCCCGACAGTGGAAGGGTTGATCCGCAACCGCTATGTTGGTCGCACCTTCATCGAAGCGGGCAACCGGGCCGACAAGGTCCGATTGAAGTTCACCCCCCTCCGAGAAGTCCTCTATGGCAAGCGGGTGCTGCTGGTCGAAGATTCGATTGTGCGGAGTACCACGCTGCGGAATCTGCTCAGCTTCATCCGCGAGCAGGGCGGCGCGGCCGAGGTGCATGTGCGAGTCGCCTGCCCGCCGATTGTCGCACCCTGTTTCTACGGCATCGACATGAGCACCGTCGGCGAACTCTTTGCTCCGAAGTATGTCGCCGGGGCATCGCCGACCTTGGCCGAGCAAGAGGCGATGGCCCGCGAACTCGGTGCGGACAGCTTGCAGTATTTGCCGTTGGATGCACTCGCCCGATGCATCGGTTTGCCGGAAGAACGCCTGTGCCGGGCTTGTGTCACGGGCCATTATCCCACGGAAACCGGACAAAAACGCTATCAATTGGAACTGACCAAGGTGCCGAAACCCGCCAGTGACAACGGTACACCCCACCCCCGCCCCGTTGGAACGCGGCGATAACGTGCGTGATCCCGGAAGGAGCCCACCATTTCGAGCTATCGTCCCGAACCGGAAAGGTTAACCGAGCCCACAGCGACGGAAGTGGTCGCATCGGAGGAATCGGCGTATTTGACGGCCTACCAGATTTACGACCATGCGACTATTGGGTTGCAATCGGCCCCAGTGGAACGTGACTGGATGGAGGCCGCCCCGCAGCGGTTCCCCTACCGCTGTTTACCGCTGAACATTGCCAACCAGAACGGCTGGGTACTCACCAATCCCGTCGGGTTCCGTGTCTACTGGTATGGGGGAGCTCTCACCTCAGACCTGGAAGTCCGATTCGATGGGCCAAGCGATTCCGCGATTACTAGTCACTTTGGCAGTGGCGTTCTGACGTTCTCGCTCCCGTGGGTCTTCCGCACGCCGCCCGGTATCAACCTGTGGGTCAAAGGCCCAGCGAACCACATCAAAGACGGCATTCAGCCGCTCGAAGGTGTGGTGGAAACCGATTGGGCGATGTCGACTTTCACGATGAACTGGAAGGCCACACGCGCGAACGAGTGGATCAGTTTTGCCGCTGGGGAACCGATGTGCATGATCGTGCCCATTCCGCGTGGACTGACGGAATCTCTGATCCCACGCATTGTGCCGATGAAGGCGGACCCGGAATTGCACGAACAATACCGGGAATGGGAACGCAGTCGTTCGGGTTTCCTGGCGGGGTTAAAGTCCCTCGATCAGGCCACGGTCGAGCGGGGCTGGCAAAAGGACTATTTCCAAGGCCGCACCGCAGCAGGCGACCGCTTCGCGAGCCATCAAACCCGGCTCGCTGTCCGGGAGTTCACATCCGCGGATTGCGTCTCCGCACCAGCCAAACCCACGCCCACAACAGAATAATTGGCATGGTTCTCGCCAGAATCATCAAAAAAGGTCACTCCCCCGAAACAGGGGAGTGATGCGGGGCAAAGTCCGAGGGGAATAACGGAAATATCGGCCCGCTGCCTCGTTGTTGGCTTAGCGGTCCTGCGGTCGATACAAGCCCGCGACGATTTCATTCCATGAGGGGACATTCCAGGTCCGAATCAGTTCACGGGTCATTTCCGGCGTGGTGCCCTCATGATCGGAGTCATCCGCGTAAGATTCTTCGACCTCTTCGGTTTCCGCTTCCACGGCGAGGCCTTCCTCCGAGTGGGTTTCTGGGGAATGGCCTTCCGCAGTCTGGGCATCCGTGGCCCCGGCCTTCTTTTTCCGGCGACGGCGACGACGGCGACGTTTCTTCGTACCACCGTCTTCGCCCTCCTCCTCCGCTGAAGTGGAACCCAGTTCGCCGTCCTCGTCACCATCGTCATCATCAAGTGAGGAACGATCACGACTGACCGCATCGAAGAGGTCCGGGTCGCTCGATTCGCCTTCCGAATCCGTGTCATCGTCTACGCAATGTGTGGCGTACTCCACCGGGTCCGCTTGCGTGTGAGTCACCGATTCCGAACCGCTGTTCCGGTCGAGTTCGAGTTCACGGGCGAGGTCTGCCCAGCCATCGTCACTGTCGAAGGGATCGGTCGAGCTCATCGGAAAGTTCCAGGGTTGTTCGTCTGGGTGAATCGCAAGGTTTGGGATGTTTCCACACTACCTCGGTTATTCTATCAGGCTACGCGCCGGTCGGGAACGGAATCCGGCATGGTCCAGGTGCGAACCGCCGCGGGTGCGGAACCGTGCATCATCCCCACTTCAACGACGCGGTCTTGTGGTTCCGCCCCAAATCCCTCGGCGAGTTCGTCCGCCAGTTCCGTAAACCCTGCCAAGTCTTCCCGATGAACGACGAACAGATCCGGTTGATCGCTCAGGAAATTGAGAATGCGTTCACACAGTCCCTCCGGTGCGGGCAAACCGGGAACGAGCCGATCTAAAAAAGACGCTACCGTTTGTTCCAGGCATTCGCGTGGGGGAAGGATGTAAAATGTCGACATGGGAACCTCACGCTACCAGGTGTGATGCGTGAGTCATCGGTTCCGTTGGCAACGTCGCTCACAGCGGATCGGGCCCACCGAGGCGGAATCGCAGTTCCGGGAGCCGTGTGACCGCGATAATCCGCAGGAGAGCCACGGTTTACGGCGGCGGCAAAGCCGGTTCTGGTTCTGGTTTCGGCGTTTCCGAAAGCGGCTTCACCAGCACCCGACTCCGGCGGCCACTGCGGGTATAGGCTTCCCGGCGTGCCGTGGGCAGGTCGTCTGGCGATCCGATCTGAAAGCCACCCTTGTGAATGAAGTAATTCACCGCCTGAGTGGACAGGCAAAACAGGGTGCCGAACCCGCGTGCCCGCGCCTGGGACTCCGCGTAGGCAATCAATCGGCCGCCGATGCCCTGATTTTCGTACCGGGGGTCGACATAAATGGAGGCGAGTTCGGCCATGTTCGCCTCCGGGTACGGGTGCAGCGCCACACACGCCACCGGGTAACGGTCCACTTCAAAGACGAAGTAATCCGCGATCCGTTTTTCCAGGTCAGACCGGGTGCGTTTGACGAGTTCATCGCTGCGGATGCCCCGCTGAATCAGGTTGTAGACGGCCCGAATATCTTTCTTGAGGGCCGGGCGAATCGCTTGGTATTCGTTGGCGTACACCAGCGTGCCGATCCCTTCGTTGCTAAAAACTTCGCCGAGCAGCCCTTCCTGTTCGCGGCCGTCGATGATGTGGACCCGTTCGACACCTCCCTGACCCGCCCGGATGGCGTGCATGAGTTTCGTCACCTGCACGGCGGGCAACTCAGCCTGATGCGATTTGAGGTAGATTTCCGCTTCTTGCACGGTCAGTTGCCGAATCACGCCGCGGGGTCCACGGATACCGCCTTCCGTGGTCAGATAAACAAGTTTCACGGCTCCCAAAGTTCGCGCAATTTCAACAGCGACCGCGTCCGAATTGAGCCGATAAGTATGACCAACACCATCGACACCCAAAGGAGGAATCACCGGGATAATGTCCCGTTCCAGCAGCGTTTGGAGTAGGAACGCATCGACGCGCTCGACCCGCCCCGTAAACTGATGATCGACTCCCTTGAGGATACCCGCGGGGTGCGCGACCAACGCATTCGGGCAAGCACCCCGCAGGTCGTTTGCGGACAAACCTTCCAAAATCTCGTGTGTCACCCGGTTGGCGGCGGTGATGGCGATTTGGAGTGTGGCCGCATCGGTGATGCCGGTGCCATCGACATCCGATGGTGTGAGCCGGGCCGCCTCGGCAAAACGGCGAATCTGGGCGGCTGCACCATGAACCAGCACCACCCGAACGCTCAAACTGCGGAGCAGGGCAATATCCAATAGGATATTTGGGAAATTGTCATCCTCGACAATCGCCCCATCCACTGCGATCACGAAGACTCGGTCCCGAAACCGAGGCACATACCGCAGGATTTCCCGTAAATCGGTCAGCCGAAGCATGTTGGAATCGTGGGGGACAGACGGTAACACTCTGGTATAGGTTGAGCCGATCGGAGAACCAGACAACTCCGATCGTCAATCCACCGGACAACCGGGGCTACTGGTCTAGAATAGTACGATTGCCGATTACCACTAGCGGAATTTGCCGCATCACTCGGAGTCGAATATGCCGGAGAAAGTCATCATCATCGGTTCCGGCCCCGCGGCCTGGACAGCCGCCATCTACGCGGCTCGGGCCAGTCTGGAACCGCTCGTCTTTCAAGGAAACCCTTACGACGACAATAACCGAGCCCACGGCACCATGCCGCTCGGACAACTCGCCCTGACCACGGAAGTCGAAAACTTCCCCAGTTGGCCCGCGGGCGACACCCGGCAATACCTCAAAACGGCCCTGAAAGCCGATGACCCCGATTTCCCCTATTGGGTCGCCACCGATGCCCCCCAACCGACGCACGGCATCAACGGCCCCGAACTGGTCGCATTGATGCGGCAGCAGGCCGTCAACTTCGGCACACGGATCGAATCGAAAGATGTAGTGAAGGTCGATTTCCAGAAGAAACCGTTCACCCTCACCACGCACGATGGCCAAACCAGCGAAGCGCTGACGGTCATTATTGCGACGGGTGCCCGCGCGAACTACCTCGGCCTACCGAGTGAGGATCATTTCAAGAATCGTGGTGTCTCCGCCTGTGCCGTGTGTGACGGGGCGCTCCCCCGGTTCCGCAACAAGCCACTCTGTGTCGTCGGTGGAGGCGATACCGCGTTGGAAGAATCCGCGTACCTGGCCAAGTTCAGCAGTGAGGTGCATCTCCTGGTCCGCCGGGATGTCCTCCGCGCGAGCAAACTCATGGCGGAGCGGGCACGGGCGAACGACAAGATTAAAATTCACTGGCACACGGAAGTCGATGAAGTCTTGGGCGAAGACAAAGCCGGTGTCACCGCGATTCGGGTGCGGAACAACCAGACGGGCGAGAAGCGCGAAATCGCCGCGTCGGGGCTGTTCCTGGCCATTGGCCACACCCCGAACGTCGGCTTCTTGAAAGGACAGATCGAACTGACCCCGACTGGCTACATCAAATGGACCACCTTGTCACGCACCTATACCAGCGTCGACGGTGTCTTTGCGGCTGGTGACGTGGCCGATGACTACTATCGGCAAGCGATTTCCGCCGCGGGCACGGGGTGCATGGCTGCCCTCGACGCGGAACGCTGGCTCACGCATCATGGGTTAGCTTGAATTCGGTATGATCGGTTTATTCGTTCTGATGTCAAAGATGGAAATTGAGGAGTTGCTGCGTGACCGCCAAACCCCGCTGGTTTCAGACCACCGCGATTGACTACCCCAATAGTCGACCCCACATCGGCACCGCGTTCGAGAAACTCGGAGCCGATGTGCAAGCCCGCTACCGGCGAATGGAGGGGTACGCAGTCCATTTCCTCATGGGCAACGACGAAAACACGCTGAAAGTCGCGGGCCGCGCCCAGGAACTCGGCCAGGAACCGCAGGCATACTGCGATGAGATGGCCCGCCAGTTCCGCGAAGTCTGGGATGCCCTCGACATCAGCTACGATAGCTTCATCCAAACTAGCCACCCCCGCCACAAAGAGTGTGCCCGGAAGTTCGTGCAAAAAGTCTACGACAACGGTCACATCTACAAAGGCAGCTACGAAGGTTGGTTCTGCCCAGGGTGTGAAGAATTCAAAAGCGACAAGATTCACGCCGAGAACGCCGGTCAGTGCCCCAACCACAAACGCCCGCTGATCCGTCGTGCGGAACCGTGTTGGTATTTCCGCCTGTCCGCGTTCCAGGATCGGTTGCTCACATTCTTGAAAGAGAACCCGACGTTCGTGCAGCCGGAAAGCCGA
The DNA here is from genome assembly GCA_026931725.1 of Bacteroidales bacterium. Lineage (GTDB taxonomy): Bacteria > Planctomycetota > Planctomycetia > Gemmatales > Gemmataceae > JAIXLE01. Next base: position 1,398 of record JAIXLE010000159.1, on the reverse strand, counting down.
CGCAACGAAATGATCGGCTTCATCGAGAACGAAGGGCTGCAAGACCTGAACATTTCCCGCCACGGCGAGGAATGGGGCATTCGTCTACCGTTCGACCCGGAATTCACCATCTACGTCTGGTTCGATGCCCTGCTGTCGTACATCACCGGCATCGGTTACGGTGACGATCGTGCGACATTCGACCAATTCTGGCCCGCGGACATCCACTTCATCGGGAAGGATATTACCCGCTTTCACTGCCACATCTGGCCCGCGATGCTCTGGGCAGCCGGGGAAGAAACCCCAAAGCAGGTGTTCGGCCACGGGTTTGTCTACCGGCGAGACGACAAAACCGGCGAGAAGGTGAAAGAAAGCAAGACTCTCGGCAACGTCACCGAACCGATGGACCTGATTACCCAGTTCAGTTCCGAAGGGTTCCGTTACTACTTCCTGCGGGAGTGTCCGTTCCCGTCAGACGGCGATTTCAGCTTCAGTCGGTTTGTCGAAGTGTTCAACACGGATTTGGCCAACACGCTCGGTAATTTGTTGAGCCGAACAATCACAATCCCGTCGAAGAGTCTCGGCGGTGTCTTCCCCGGAACCGCTGGACGCACACCCGAAGTCATTGCGGATGGGTTCGATGCCGCCGCGTTGACCCGAGAGGTCCGCAACCGTGTGGAAGCCTGTGAGTACAACCAGGCTCTGCAAGCGGTCATGACGCATCTGCTGTACCCGGCCAACAAGTATATCGGCGACAAGGAACCGTGGAAGGTCGTCAAAACCGACCCGACCGCGGCAGCGGCGATCCTGCACAATGTGGTCGAAGCCCTCCGCATCGCCGCGATTCTGTTGAAACCGTTCATTCCCCGTTCGACCGAGGCCATCTACACCAGTTTCAATTTCTCGACTCCTTGGGCGGAGGTACGGTACGCGGACGCTGCGGAACGGAAAGCGCAACCCGAAAACCTGCGTGTCACGGCCACGCTCATCGACGGCAAACCGAAACCGCTGTTCCCCCGCATCGGTTGACAGAAACCACACCGACCACGCAAACTTTCGGCTGGGGAGTCTCGTTGTAAGAGCGAGGTTCCATTTCTCACGCCGGAGGGTGCGTCATGCGGAAGTTGCGTCGAGCGTTGTGGTTGGCTCCGATTCTCGGGGCGATCGGGGTGGGATTGCTCGCCGATCGGCTCATCTCCAACACGGTCGATGCGGCTCAAGCCGATCCGCAACTGACCACCGCGTTGCCTGTCTCGCGGGTGGTGCTGTTCAATTCCGGCGTTGGCTATTTTGCCCGTGAAGGCACCGTCACCGGGGATGCCCGCGTCGACCTGACCTTTTTGGAACGGGATGTCAACGACCTGCTCAAGTCGATGACTCTGCAAGACCTTGACGGCGGACGAGTCGCGGCGGTGGCCT
>JAIXLE010000075.1 GCA_026931725.1 Bacteroidales bacterium | reverse complement strand
GGAATGTGGTCGCACCGGTCGAGGGGTGGCGGCGTGTGCCGGGCTTGGTCGAGGTGTATGGGATTGAGGTTGAGTATTTCCACAACTATTATGTGGGGATCGGCGACGATGCAATGCTGGTCCACAATGGGCCGGCGTGCCTACGTCGGCCGAAGCTGACGACTGGGATGCAACGGTCCGGGATCAGCGAGACGACTCGACTGCGAGCCGGGGTAGTCCGGCCAGACCGTCACCATATCTTTCCTCAGTCGCGACGTGCGTGGTTCGAACGACGTGGGGTGGACATTGACCGGTACACACTGCAACTGGATCGGGGCACCCACTCAGCGCTACACTACGGTGGCGGCCCCGGCCGTGGCGGCGGGTTCTGGAACAACGAGGTGATGCAGCGACTCACCGAGCGAGAGGCACAACTTGGTAGGCAATTGTCTACTCGTGAAATCCTTCAAATTGGTGCGGACATGCGCAGACGTGCCGGATTGTCCCATATAAAGGTGATCCCCTATGGCGCTCCGTGACCCATCCAACAGGAGGTGAGTTGTGAACCAACAACAAGCGACTACCGACCGAGGCGATCAAGTGTGGGGGGGGGACTGGCAAGAGCGACTGCTACTAGCCATCCGCAAGCAAGGGCAGAACTCGATCACTGACTTTCTTGCGGCTCACCCGTGTGAGCCATATGTTAAGCTTGCAGCTAGTCTGGGCCCGAACCTTGCAGCACTCCAACTAGTCTGGGCGCAGTTCCAAGAAGCTGTAAGCCTGGGACAAATCCGTTCTGCAGCACAAGACTGTCTAGCTCGGGAGATCAAGGCCCATCTTAAACGTGGATGGGGTAAAGGAATGCGGTCAGACTTCCACATAGCTGGCATCTTTGCGGACTGGGTCACAGAGGTCACACGGTTTACCCCGGATGTTCGGGCGCAGGCGGATGCCGTTTGGCGGGAACTGACCGCATACTCGCCTCCAGAAGGATGGCTCCCACAATCGCCTTCCGATCCTCACATTGAGCGAGCCTTTTCTGTGGGATGGCCGGCGTAGTTGCTTCATCAGTCAGATGGCCGAACCGGGCGCTGCAGCCGACCCCGCCTCGTGATGGGGTTGGGTATCGTGTTTGGGTGGCCGTGTTCGTTGGGGGTGTCCCGGCGGGGCGGCTGAGCTTTGTTGTTCGGCGGCGGAAGGCTTGCGGGTGGGGAGTGCCATGAAAAACGATCCGTGCCCGTGCGGCAGCGGCAAGAAGTACCGGCAGTGCTGCTGGCTGCGGCGGTTCGAGTCCGCCGCCCCACCCCGCCCGCCCCGGTCCCCGGCCGTCGCCCCGCCGGACGGCCTGTACGACCCCTGCCCGTGCAAGAGCGGCCGGGTCTACCGGCGGTGCTGCTACCCCGCACGTTCCCCGACTTCACCAAGCCGAACTTCGGGATCGACCCGCGGCTCGAACGAGCCGCCACCGCCCGAGCGATCAAGCGGCTCGCCGCCCTACCGTCGCCGCCTGGGGCGACCATCGACACGATGGATGTCGGCCGGTCCCGGCTGACCTGTGCGGCCCTTCCGTCGGTCTGCGACGACCTGCCCGGCACTCTCGCCCCGCCGACCCCGCGTCAGGTCGAAGCTAAGTACGATTGGATCCGGGAGAGCAACCCGGACGGGGTGACGGAGGTGGTTGTCACCTACTCGTTCGCCGGCCCGTTCAGCCAGTCCGAGGCCCGGATCGCGGTCGATGCCGACGAGCACTTCCGGCTGGCTGACGGGCGGGAGGTGAGCGTTCTCGACTTGCACCGCGGGATGCCGGTCGTGCTGGCCGACGGGTCCGTCGGCACCCTGCTCGGCCACCCGGAGCGACGGTACGATGTCCCGGTGCCCCCGCTTCGGTACGAGGACGGGCTATGGGCGAGTCGAGTCATCGGCCGGGTGAAACACACGGCCCACGAGATCATCGAGTTCCGGTGGGCTGGGCAGGTGGTTCCGGTCACGCCGGGACACGAGGTCTGGTCGGCCGACCGGCGAGGGTGGGTGGGGGCGCACGAGCTGTACAAGGGCGAGATGATCCGGGTGTGCGGGAACACGGTCGCCCCGGTCGAGGGGATGCGGCGGGTGCCGAAGCTCGTCGAGGTGTTCGGGATCGAGGTCGAGTACTTCCACAACTACTTCGTCGGCACCGGCCCGGACGCCATGCTCGTCCACAACGGACCGCGGTGCGTCGTCAAGCCGGCTGACCCCAAGGCGATCGCAAATGCCCTCTCGGGTTCACAATCGTCCAGGTTCTTTGTCAACGGCGTGAATGTCTTGCTGGACAACAAGGGGATGAAACATATCCTCGCTCGCCACCACCCGAGCTTTTGAAACGGCTCGGTTAAAGCGACGCAGTCGTTTTTTAGCAAGAAGACGACGATCCCAGAAATCAGGGCCGCGGTCGGGGAGGTTCTCAAGCAGAACGCTGGTAGAGTGTCTCAGATCGGCGCGAACGGGGTAGGTCAGATGACAGGCGTAGTGAACGGCGTGAAATATCAACTCGGCCTGAATCGTGGCCGTGTCGGTCAGTTTTTCCCCTTGGGGTGATACGATGTCGAACACCATCGAAACCTACTTGAAAGTCAACAAGCAGTACGTCCCGGTTTCGGAGTACACCGGCACGCTGCCGGATAAAGATTATGTGGAGGGGGCAATTCACTGCCGTATCAACGGCCGCGATCTCTTTACCCTGGACCACTGGGACTTGGTCGATCAGCTTTGGTGCTACATCTTGGAAGCTTTGACCCTGACCCGCCAGGGGTCTGAGTACGATTCGTCGTTCCCCGATCAACCGCTACGACTCAGGTTCAAGCCCCTCTCTTCGTATGCCGTTGAAATCACGGTGGGTGACTCGTCCCACAAGTTCGACACCGAGACGGTGATGAACTGTCTAGCTCCTGGCGCGGTGAGTTTCTTCACGGCCATGAAGCGGCTCGCGCCCGAGGCAGACGATACTTGGGAAAGATACTTGTCACAGGCCAACGCATTGCTGACGGCTTGATCGCCTCCCGTACCAGCACACGGTCGTGGGCAGCGGGCGGGCGTCGCGCCGAACTAGGCGCTGCACCTGACGGCCGCCCAGAGCGGCGGCCGCAGGTGAGCTGGGTCGTTCGGCTGTCGGAGGGCTTTCGAGTGGGATCGCCCATGAAGAACGATCCGTGCCCGTGCAGCAGCGGCAAGAAGTACCGCCAATGCTGCTGGTTGCGGCGGTTTGAGTTGGCCGCCCCACCCCGTCCACCCCGCATCCCGGCCAAGATGCCACCAGATGGGTTGTACGACCCCTGCCCGTGCGACAGCGGCAAGGTATACCGCCGGTGCTGCTACCCGCGCACCTTTCCCGACTTCACCAAGCCAAACTTGGGGATCGAACCGCATCTCGACCACGCGGCCACCCGTCGGGCGTACAAGCGACTCGCATCTTTGCCGACTCAATACCAAATGACCATTGATACAGTCGACGTTGGCCGGGCTCGGTTGACTTGTGCGGCGATTTTGTCCGTCGGGGACGACTTGCCCGGCACCCTGGCTCCGCCAACTCCGCGGCAAATCGAGGACAAGTATGATTGGATTCGGGAGAGCAATCCGGATGGTGTGACCGAAGTTGTTGTGATGTACACCTATCCGGAGATGTTCGGGTTGGCTGAGGCTCGGTTTGTGTTCGATGCGGATGAGCGGTTCTTGCTGGTGGATGGGCGAACGGTGAGCGTACTGGATTTACACCGTGGGATGCGCGTAGTGATGGGGGATGGGACAGTCGGTACCATTCTGGGTCACCCCGAGCGACGGTATGACATTCCGGTCCCGCCGCTTGAGCGTGAGGACGGGCGGTGGCTGAGTCGGGTGATTGGCCGGGTGAAGCACACAGCGGATGAGGTGGTCGAGTTTCGTTGGGGTGGGCAGGTGGTTTCCGTCACACCTGGGCACGAGGTGTGGTCGGCGGATCGGCGGGGTTGGGTGGGTGCCCACGAACTGTATCCAGGCGAGAGGATCCGGGTAGGTGGGAATGTGGTCGCACCGGTCGAGGGGTGGCGGCGTGTGCCGGGCTTGGTCGAGGTATATGGGATTGAGGTTGAGTATTTCCACAACTATTATGTGGGGACCGGCGACGATGCAATGCTGGTCCACAATGGGCCGGCGTGCCTCGCAAAACCTATCGTAGTTGCCAGTGATGGAGTGAACGCCGCGACCGCACAAGTGGTCCGTCAGATAGGCTGCGGCGAGAGGGTCGGCGACCTGATCCAAGAGCTTGCCCAACGGACATACGCATCCGGCGGGCTGGAACACGCGATCATTAGCCTCCGCAACGGGCAGCGGTTGATTGTGTCGGGGGGATCGGGGGGAATAACGTTCGAGGCGTTTGGGGTGAACTTGCGTCGGGTTATTCTCCACACACACCCGCGGGTGACCGGCCCTTCCCCGCCGGATTTCCTGATGCTACAGCAACTTGGCCAGAAGAGTTCGTGGATTTACGAACTGTTCGGCGGTGGGCTGACAAAATTTGGGAGGTAGGTTCATGGCTCTCATCATTCCTGGCAAAACTACTTGTGTAGTCTGCGGGCGGGTCATCGTCGCTAGCGGAGATGCCGTCAGCTTCCCAGCGTTCCTCAAGCCGGGACACCGCCTCAGTCGGTTCAGTGACGCGGTTGGCCACATCGGCTGCATCCAATCCTCGGCCGACGGGCAGGAGGCTCAGCGGTTGCATCGCCGCTACCTCGAAATATGGGAATCGCGGCCTCAGAATGTTTCCTTCGAACAAGCAGAGGCGTGGGGCCGCGAAGCGTTCAAAGAGCTGGACTCCTGAGCCAAAATTGGCCGAACCAGACGCTGCAGCAGACCCAGCCTCGTGGTGGGATTGGTTAGCTTGTCTCGGTAGTCCT